>DATFRY010000389.1:0-17138 GCA_035262925.1 Kofleriaceae bacterium
CTCACACCGAGGACCCCCGGCGCTCGGCCGCGCTCTACGCCGAGGCGGGTGCGGCCCGGCTGCGCATGGGCCAGAGCGAGCCGGGCGAGAGCGACCTGCGCGAGGCGCTGGCGCGCGACCCGCGGAACCAGCAGGCCAGCGCGCACCTCACCGAGCACCTCATCGCCGGCGGCCGCTTCGCCGAGGCGGCCGCCGTCCTCGAGGCCGAGCTCGCCGCCCTCGAGGCGGCGGCGGAGGGGGACGCGGGGCCCGGCCGCGCCGGGGGCGATGGCGACCCAGCCACCGACGGGGACGCGGCCACCGCCACCGCCGCCGACGACGCGGACGACAACGACGCCACGGCCATCTTCGGCGATGCCACCGACGGCGGCGGCGAGCACGGCGGCAACGGCGACGCCTCGGCCGATCACCTGCGCGGGCGCCGCGCCGAGCGCCACCGCCAGGTCGCGGCCCTGTGGGACGGCCAGCTCGGCCGCCTCGACCGCGCCCTCCACCACTGGCAGAAGGCGTGGCAGCTCGAGCCGCTCCGCACCGAGGCGCTCGAGGCGGCGCGCGCGATCTACGCGTCGCTCGGCAAGCACAAGATGGTGGCGCAGCTCTACGAGGCGGAGCTGGAGATCCTGGGCGACAGCGCGCCCGAGCGGCGCGCGCAGCTCGAGCTCCAGCTCGGCCGCCTGCTCCACCGCCACGGCGAGGCCGCCCAGGCCGCCGCTCACCTCGAGCGCGCGCTGGTCGGCGACCCCGGGTCCGAGGAGGCGCGCGAGAACCTGGCCGAGATCTACGCCTCCCCCGCCGCCGCCGCGCCCGGCGGCGAGCCGGAGCCGCAGCGGCGCGCCGCCGATCTGTTCGTGGAGCTCGGCCGCGCCCGCATCGACGAGGGCGACACCGACGGCGCGGTCGTGTTCCTCCGCCGCGCGCTCGGCGTCGACCCGACCTCGCGCGCGGCCGCCCAGGCCCTCGAGCTGGCGCTGCCGGCGGTGGACGGGTGGGACGAGCTCGATCGGCTGTACCGCCAGCTCCTGGCCGCCGCACAGGACGACGGCGAGCGCCGCGACCTCCTGGGCAAGCGCGCCGAGCTGGCCGAGCACCGGCTGGCCGATCGCGAGGAGCTCAAGCGCTGCCTGGAGCAGCTGGCCGCCCTCGAGCCGCCCGCGCACGAGTGCCGCGAGCGCCTGCGCCAGCTCTACACCGAGGACGAGGACTGGCCGCTGCTGGCCGCGCTGCTCGAGAGCCAGATCGATCGCCTCGAGGGCGCGGCCCAGGTGCGCGAGCTGCTCGAGCTGGCCAGCCTCACCCGCGAACAGCTGGGCGATCGAGATCGCGCGGCCGAGCTGCTCCACCGCGCCCTCACCGTCGACCCGCGCAACGACGAGGCCCTGACCCGCTACGGCGATCACTTCCGCGAGCGGCGCGACTGGCGCGGCCTGGCCGACCTCAACGAGTTCGCCATCGAGAACCTGCGCGAGGCGGGCGCACCGGCGGCCGATCTGGTGCGCCGGCTCGAGGAGCTGGCCCACCTGGCCGAGCTGCGCCTGGGCGACATCGACCGCGCCATCACCACCTGGCGGCGGGTCGAGGAGCTCGAGCCGCACAACCCGCGCGCCCACGAGTCGCTGCGCCGCCTGCTGGCGCGCGCCAAGATGTGGGAGTCGCTGGTCGGCATGCTGGAGCAGGAGGCACAGGCCGCCGCCACCCCGGAAGCGCGGGCCGAGGCGCTGCGCCGCATCGCGCAGGTCTACCGCGATCGCCAGGTCAACCCGCGCCGCGCCATCCAGATCTACGAGGAGATCGTGCTCCTCATCGAGCGCGACGAGCCGGCGCTCAAGGCGCTGGCCGAGCTCTACGAGCGCGAGGGGGACGACACCGGCCTGGCCGGCACCATCCGCCGCCAGCTCGCCATCGACGCCGACAAGGTCACGGCAGAGCTCGAGCGCGACGGCAAGCGTGCGCAGGGCGCGCGCGAGTGGCCGGTGGCCAGGCGGGTCGAGCGCCTCACCGCGCTCCGCCGCCTGGCCGGCATGTACGAGCAGCGCCTGGCCGACGTCGACGGCGTGGTGTTCTCGTGCACCGGCATCCTCGAGATCTTGCCCGGCGATCGCGACGCGCTCGACCGCATGGAGCGCGTGCTCGACAAGGCCGGCGACACCACGCGGCTGGAGCAGACGCTCGAGTATCACGCCGGCTCGGCCACCGGCCCGGCCGAGAAGGCCAAGGTGCTGCGCCGCCTGGCCCGCCTGGCCGACGAGCGCGGCGACCAGGTCGCGGCCATGGAGCGCTGGGAGCAGGTGCTGAAGGCGGCGCCGTCCGACGGCGACGGGCTCGCGTCGCTGGCCGACCTGTACGAGCGCCACGGCCGCTGGGGCGAGCTGTCCCTCGTGCTCGAGCGCAGCCTGATGGCCCAGAAGAAGGTCGAGCCGGGCAGCGCCGCGGCGGCCAAGCGCGCGGCCGAGCTCGAGCGCTACGCCCGCGTGGTCGACGACAAGCTGGGCGACGCGTCGCGCGCCACCCGCGCGTGGCGGCGCGTGCTCGAGGTCCTGCCGCGCGATCGCGACGCGCTCGACGCGCTGTCGCGGCTGCACGAGCAGCAGGGCCACTGGCGCGACCTGGCCGAGGTGCTCGAGAGGCAGGTGCCGGTCTACCGCGAGGAGGACCCGAACAAGGCGGCCGAGGTGGCGCTGCGGCGGGCGCGTCTGCTCGAGGAGCGGCTGGGTGCGCCGGCCGACGCGGCGCGCGCGCTGGAGGAGCTCATCCGCGAGCTCAACCCGGCCCACATGCTGGCCCACCAGTCGCTGCGCCGGCTCTACGAGGCGCGCGGCGACTTCGAGGCGGCGGTGCGGGTGGCCGAGCGCGAGCTATACTTGACCGAGGAGCCGCAGCGCAAGGTGGCCCGCGGGCTGGAGATCGGGCTCCTGTGCCGCGACCGGCTGGGCGACGCCAACCGTGCGCTGGCCGCGTTCGAGCGCGTGCTCCTCCTGTCCCCCGAGCACGAGGAGGCGCTGGGCGCGGCCGCCGAGCTCTACGCCCAGGTCGGCGACTGGTCGCGCCACGTCAAGGCGCTCGAGCGCCGGGTCGGCGCGGCGCAAGGCGGCCGCGACGTGCGCGCGCTCATGCAGCGCATCGCCCACGTCACCGCCGAGGAGCTGGGCGATCACCGGGCCGCGTTCGCCTGGCACCGCCGCGCGCACGAGCAGGCGCCCGACTCCGCCACCATCGGCGAGCTGCGCCGCGCGGCCGAGGCCTACGGCCTGTGGCGCGAGCTGGCCGCGGTCTACGAGGACGAGCGCGCCCGCCTGTGGCCGACCGGCAGCGAGGCGCCGGCCGGCGATCTGGCCGCCAGCTACGTGGCCTCGTGCCGCGAGCTGGCCGCGATGGCCGAGCGCCGCCTGTCGGACCCGCGCCGCGCCATCGACGCCATCCACGACGCCCTGCGCGTGCAGCCCGACAGCGAGGAGCTCCTGACCGAGGCCGAGCGCATCGCCGCCGACGCCTGCGCGCCGGAGCTGTGGCAGCGCGTCATCGAGTGCACCGACCTGCCGCTGGCGGTGGCCGATCGGGCCGGGCGGGTCTCGCTCCTGGCCCGGCGCGCGCGATTGCGCGAGGAGCGCCTGCACGACGCGGCCGGCGCCGCGACCGAGCTCCTGACCGCGTTCTCGTGGGCCCCGGACCGCGAGGACCTGCACCAGGCGATCGAGGCGCTGGCGGTGCGGAGCGGCAGCTGGAGCGACGCGCTGTCGGTGCTGGCGGCGCTGTTCGAGCGCGCGCCCACCCTGGAGGCGCGCATCGACTGCCTGCGGCGCAAGGCCGCCATCCTCGAGGACCGGGCGGGCGACAAGGTGCGCGCCTTCCGCGCCCACCTGGCCGCGTTCCTGCTCTCGCCCGAGGAGGGCGACACGGTGGCGCAGCTCTGGCGGCTGGCGCGCGACATCGGGCGCTACGGGGAGGCCGACCGGGTGGCGCCGCCCGACCCGCCGCCGGCGCACGTCGAGCCGGCCGAGCTCCCGAAGAGGCGCGCGCGCCCGCGCCCGCCCGCCGAGCTGCGCATCGAGGGGTCGCGCGCGCGCGCGGACGCGACGCAGGAGCTCACCATGAGCGACCTGGTCGAGACCGACGAGCTGCCCGGCGTGGTGGTGGCCTCGGGCAGGCCGGAGCGCAGCGACCGCACCATGCCGCTCGAGCTCGACGACCTGCTCGAGATCCGCCGCCAGTCGTCGGAGGTCGAGGTCGACCCGACCATGGAGCTCCGGCCCGAGGACCTGGTCGAGGCGCTGGGCGCGCGGGCGGCGCCGCCGCCTCCGCCGCCGAAGAGCGCGCGCGGGACAGCGCGCGGCAAGGGCCCGCCCCCGCCGCCGCCGCGCGCGCCGCAGATCAAGCGCCAGACCGGCGGCGTGCGCACGGTGTCGCCGACCGGCCTCCCGCCGCGCCGCGCCCTGCCCGGGGTGGCGTCCACCATCCTGGCCGTGCCCGCGCGCGCCTACGACTCGCCGTGGGACGAGCTGGCCGCCGCGTACGAGGTCCTGCCGGCGCTCGATCCGGCGACCAGGCTGCGCTGGCAGTTCAGGGCGGCCGAGGTGTGGGAGACCGGCGCCGGCGAGATCGGGCGCGCCTTCGACGTCCTTGCCCGCGCGCTCATCGCGTCGCCCGACGACGGCGAGCTGCGCGCCCGCCTGCACCGGCTGGCGTCCGATCACGGCGAGTGGGACCGGCTGGCCGATCTCTACGAGGCGGCGGCCGAGGCGGCAGGCACGGTGCAGCGCGCGGCCGATCTGCTCATGGAGGTGGCCGAGATCCGCTCGCGGCAGGAGCGCGCGCGCGACACCGAGCTGCTCTACCGCCGCGTGCTCGGCATGCGTCCCGACGATGCGACCGCGCGCGAGCGGCTCGAGGCTCTTCTTCGCTCGAGCGCGCGCTGGGTCGATCTGGCCGCGTCGCTCGAGGAGCGCACCGACCCGCGGCTGGGCGCGGCGGCCGCGCTGGCCGAGCGGCCGGTGCTCCTGCGCGAGCTGGCCGCGGTCTACGCCGAGAAGCTGTCGCGGCCGCACGACGCCATCGACGCGCTCGAGCGCCTGCGCGCGCTGCAGCCGGCCGACGTCGACGTCCTGGAGCGGCTGGCCGGGCTGCAGGGGCAGATCGGGCGCTGGAGCAAGGTCATCGACGTCCTGCACAAGATCGGCGAGGCGGCGGAGGGGACGCCGACCGCGCGCGAGGCGCTGCGCCGCATCGGCCACATCTACGAGGTGGAGCTGGAGCTGCCCGACCGCGCGATCGACGCCTACGCGCAGCTGGTCGCCGAGTGGCCGGGCGACGGGGACGCCTTCGCCGCGCTCGACCGGCTGTACGAGGAGCACGCGCGCTGGAAGCAGCTCGACGAGGTGCTGAGCCGGCGGGCCGCGCTGTCCAAGGACACCGACGAGCGGGTGCTGCTCCTGCGCCGACGGGCGCGGGTCCTCATCGGCTGGCTGCGCGCGCCGGAGGAGGCGGCCGCGGCGCTGCGCCAGGCGCGCACGCTGCGGCCCGAGGACGGCGAGCTGACCGACGAGCTGGTCAACGCGCTGGTGGTGGCCGACCGCGCGCGCGAGGCGGCGTCGCTGCTCGAGGGCCGCATCGCCTCGCTGCGCGGCTCGAGCACCAGCGCCGGCGACGTGGCGGCGCTGCTCATCCGGCTGGCGGCGCTGCGCTCCGACGAGCTGCGCGACGCCGACGGCGCCCGCCAGGCGCTGGCCGAGGCGACCCGGCTGGTGCCCGACCACCCGACCGCGCTCAAGAGCATGGCCCGCCTGGCCACCGCGCAGAAGGACCCGCGCACCTACGCCGACGCGCGCCTGCGCGAGGCCGAGATCCTGGCCGACGTCGACGCCAAGGTCGAGGCGCTGATGGACGCGGGCACCACGCTGCGCGATCAGGTCGGCGACATCGAGGGCGCGCGCCGCGCGTTCGAGAAGGTGCTCGAGCTGCGCCCCTACCAGGCGGAGGCGACCTGGGCGCTGGCCGGGCTGGTCGAGCAGGCGGGCGACCTCGACGGTGCGATCAAGGTGCTGGAGGCGCGGCTGGAGAACGCGCCGTCCGCGCCGCTCGAGCGGGCGCAGGTCCTGACCCAGCTGGCCGCGCTGTCGCGCCAGGCCGGCGTCGACGCGGCGGCGGAGAAGCGGCTCGACGAGGCGCTGGCCGTCCTCCCCGATCACCTGCCCGCCATCCTCGCGCGCGCGGATCTGCTGGCCCGGGGCCGCCGCTGGAACCAGCTCATCGACTTCATCGAGGAGGCGCTGCCCCGCCTGGGCGGCACGCCGCCGGAGACGCGGGCCGAGCTCATGCGCCGCAAGGCGATCGGCTTCGACGGCCTGGAGGCGTCGGACGAGGCCTACGAGACGCTGATCGAGGCGGACAAGCTCCACCGCAACAACCTCCTGGTCAAGCTGGCGCTGGGCGAGAACCGCTACCAGGCGCGGCGCTGGCGCGAGGCCGCCCTTCACCTGGCCCCGCTGGCCGAGCACCCGATGGCCGAGGTCTACCCCGGCGAGGTGGCCGAGGGCCTCTATCACGCGGCCCTGGCCGAGGTGCGCTCGCAGCGGCCCGACAAGGCCGAGGTGCTGTACGAGCGCGCGATCGCGCTCAAGCCCAGCTACGCCCCCGCGCTCCACGCGCTGGCCGAGGTCGCGATGGAGAAGGGAGACCCGCGCCGCGCCGCGGATCTGCTCACCCGGCAGGCGGCGTCGACCGAGGACCCGGCCGAGCGGGTGCGGCTGTTCGAGGCGCTGGGCGACATGGCGCTCGCGATCCTGTCGGACGAGGCGCGCGCCGCGCAGTGCTACGAGTCGGCGGTCAACGCCGCGGTGCCGCTGGAGTCGCGCCACGTGCCGCTGCTCGAGAAGCTGCTCGAGCGCCAGGATCTGGCCGGCAACCACGCCGGCGCGGCGCGCACCGCCGAGCTGATGGCGTCGTTCGCCGCCGAGCCGGAGGCGCGGGCGGCCCGGCTCAAGTCGGCGGCCGAGAACTACCTGGCCGCCGGCGAGCGCGACCGCGCGCGCACCGCGGCCGAGCGCGCGCTCATCGCCGATCCCTACGACCTCGACGTCCTCACCATCGCGTCCGAGCTGACCATGGCGGCCGGCGACCACGAGGCGACGGCGGCCCTGCTCGGCCGCAGCCTGCAGGCGCGCGAGGTGGTGGAGCGCCAGGTCGACGAGGTGTCGGCGCCGCGGCTGGCGCTCCTGTGGAGCCGGCTGGGCGACGCGCGGCTCCAGCGCGGCGACCGCAAGGGGGCCGTCGCGGCCTACCAGCAGGCCATCCCGCTCGCCCTCGAGTCGGACGGGGCCATGCACGCGCGCCGCGCGCTCCTGCCGCTGTGGCAGAGCGACCCGGAGCGGCGCGACGAGGTGGTCGAGCTCCACCGGGTGCTGGCGGCCGACGCGCTCGATCCGGCCGAGGTGGCGGCCTACGCGGGCGCGCTGTGCCGCGCGGGCCGCGCCGACGGCGGGCGCGCGCTCCTCGAGGTGGCGGCGGCGCTGGGTCAGCCCCTGTCCAACGACGACGTGCAGTTCCTCGCGGTCCACCCGGTGCGCGTCATGGCGGAGGACGACCCGTACCGCGGCGTGCTCGACAGCGACGCGCGCGCCGAGCTCATCGCCGACGAGGACGACGAGCCGATGGCGGCGGTCCTGGCCACCGTGTGGGAGGCGGCGCCGCTGCTGTGGGCCGACGTCGGCGAGGCGCAGACCCGGGCCGGCATGACCGGGGCGCGCAAGCTGGCTGCGTCGACCGACCTGCCGGCCGCCACGATCTACGGGCGCATCGCGCGCGCGCTCGACGCGCCGGCCACGGTCCTGCACGTCACCGATCAGAGCGACGCACCCGACGTGACGGTCCTGTGCGTGGCGCCTCCCGCGGTGGTGCTCGGCCCGCGCCTGCACGGGCACGGCGACGAGGTGTCCGACCTCGAGCTCCGCTTCCAGCTGGCCCGCGCGGCCGAGCTGGCCCGGCCCGAACGCATCGTCGCCGCCGGGCTGCCGGTCGAGCACCTGGCCGCGCTGTGCGCGAGCCTCGGCCGCCTGTTCGGCCACCGCGGCGGCAGCGGCGGGGGCGCGGGAGATGGCGCGGCGCGCGAGGAGGACGAGTTCCTGCGCCGCTCGCTGCCGGTCAAGGTGCGCACGCAGCTGGAGAGGCTGCTCGGCCAGGCCCGCCCGCGCGCGATCCTGCCGGAGCGCTTCCGGCGCGCCTGCCTGCGCGCGGCCGATCGGGCGGGCCTCCTGGTGTGCGGCGACATCGACACCGCGCTCCGCCTCGGCGGCGTGACCGGGCCCGACGGGACGCGAAAGCATCGCCACCTGGTCGAGCTGCCGCTCCGCCGGGGCTACCTGGCGGCGCGCGCCCGGCTGGGCGTGGGCGCGGTCAAGTAGACGGTGCCCGGCAGACGAAGTAACGTCGGCGCCACATGTACCTCGGGCGCGTCATAGGGACGGTGGTCGCCGAGCGCATCGCCGCCGGGCTCGAGGGCGCCAAGCTCCTCCTGGTCCAGCCGCTCGACGACCGGCTGGCCGAGAGCGGCCCGATCCAGGTGGCGGTGGACACGGTCCAGTCCGGGCCGCAGGACCTGGTCTACCTGGTCGGCTCGCGCGAGGCCGCGCTGGCGCTGGACCCGTTCTTCGTGCCGGTCGACGCCGCCATCGTCGGGATCGTGGACCAGGTCCACGCGCCCGAGCGGCGATCGGAGCGTCCGCCGCGGGGAGCGCGCTGATGCGCCTCTGCCGCGTCCTCGGCAACGTGGTGGCGACGGTCAAGCACCCGGCGTACATCGGGCACAAGCTGCTCATCGTCCAGCAGGTGGACGGCGACGGCAACGACGTGGGCGCCAGCTTCCTCGCGGTCGACACGGTGCAGGCCGGCCCGGGCGACCGCGTGCTGGTCATGAGCGAGGGCAACGGGGTCAGGCAGATCCTCGCGATCGGCGACCGCGTGCCGATCCGCTCGCTCATCGTGGGCATCGTCGACCAGGTGGACGTCGCCCAGGTCGACGTCGAACCGGTGGGCTCGTGAACCGCGCCGGCGACCGCAGCCTGCGCGCCCTGGTGGCGGAGACCGCGCGCGCGCTGCACGAGCGCGGCTGGGTCGCGAACCACGACGGCAACGTCAGCGCGCGGCTGGGCCCCGATCGCTTCCTGGTCACGCCGACCGCGACGTCCAAGGCGGCGGTGGGCGAGCGCGGCCTGCTCGAGGTCGACGGCCGCGGGCACCGCGTGTCGGGCAGCGGCCGCCCGTTCGGCGAGCTCGGCCTGCACCTGGCGGTCTACGCCGCCCGCCCCGATGTCGCCGCGCTGGTCCACGCCCACCCGCCGCACGCGACAGCCCTGGCCTGCAGCGGCGCGCGCCTGCTCGAGCGGCCGTTCATCGCCGAGGCGGTGGTCTCGCTCGGGCCGAGCATCCCCACCCTGCCGTTCGCCCCGCCCGGCCCGGCCGCGGCCGAGGCGCTGGGCCGCGCCGCCGGCGAGCACGACGCCGTGCTGGCCGCCAACCACGGCGCCTTCGCGTGGGGCGCCGATCTCGAGCAGGCCTACCTCCGCCTCGAGCTGGTCGAGCACCTGGCGCGCATCGCCACCCTCGCGCAGGCGACCGGCGGCGTGGCCTACCTGCCCGACGCGGCCATCGCGCCTCTCCTCGAGGCCCGCGCGCGGGCCGGCCTCGGCGCCGCCGCCGACCGCGCGGCCGATCGCGGGCGCCCCGCGGCCGTGCAGCCGGTCGTTGCCTGCGCCCCGGCCCCGCACTCCCCGGTGCCGACCATCGCGCCCGGCGCATCCGGCGGCCGCCAGCGCGCCGAGGTCGCCGCGCTCATCCGCGAGGAGATCGCGCGCGCGCTGAGAGAACGGTAGTCGAGCGCCGGAGTGCGGCGGGCGAGCCGTTCATGACCGGCTCGCCCGTGCCGATCGGGCCGGGCGACGCTCCCGTTCTCGTCGATTCGTCTTGGATCTCGCTCCATCGCCTGTCGCGCGTAGCTCCTTGAGGCGCTTCGGGTCATTGCGCAGCAACACGAGCAAGTTCTTCATCGGCTCACTGACCGGCACCTGTCCGGACTCGTACTTCTGGAATGCTCGCGGGCCCCCTCCGAGGATTCGACCAGCCTCGCGCTGCGAGATATTCAGCTTCCTGCGCACGCTCGTCACAGCGAGCGCAGCGCCACCATCGGATCCACCCGGGTCGCGCGCCGCGCCGGCAGGTAGCAGGCCATGACCGCGACGGCGGCGACCAGGAGGGCGAGGAGGACGTAGGTGGCCGCGTCGGTCGGCGCGACGCCGTAGAGCAGGCTGGCGATGACGCGCGTGATGGCGAGCGCTCCGACCACGCCGATCGCGACGCCGGCCAGCGCGAGGCGCAGGCCCTGGCCGACGACCAGGAAGGCGACGTCTCGCGCGCGCGCACCCAGGGCCATGCGGATCCCGAGCTCCTGGGTCCTCTGCATGACCGCGCACGACATGACGCCGTAGAGGCCGATCGCGGCCAGGAGCAGCGCCACCGCCGCGAAGATGCCGACCAGGAGCGTCTTGAAGCGCGCGGCGGCCAGCGCCGAGCCCAGGCGCTGGTCCATGGTCGCCACGTCGGCCAGCGGCAGCTCGCGGTCGAGCGCGGCGACCTCGCCGCGGATGGCGCGCACCAGCGCGCCGGCGTCGCCGTCGGCGCGGACCACCAGGGTGAGGCCGCGCTGGTGCCGCCGCAGGGTCGGGCCGCGCGCCAGCCAGTCCTGCGCGTGGTCCCAGTACATCTCGGGCTCGGCGCCGGCCTCGAGGCTCCAGTGGTGCACGTCGCCGACCACGCCCACCACCTCGCCGGTGAGGTCGTCCCAGCCGCCGAGGGTGACGCGCTTGCCGATCGGGTCCTGGCCGGGCCAGAAGCGCCGCGCCATGGCCTGGTTGATCACCACGACCCCGGCGGCGGGCCCTGCGTCGCGCGCGTCGAAGTCGCGGCCGCGGACGACCGGGATGCCCATGGCGCGGAAGTAGCCGGGGCTGACCAGCCGGTACTGCACGTTCGGAGCATCTCCCGGCGCCGCCGCGCCCCCGGCGCGGACCGGCTTGACCCCTCCGGCGCCGCTCATCGGCAGCGCGCTCGACGCGCCCACCGCGGCGACGCCGGGCAGGCGCGCGGTGCGGGCCACCAGCTGCTGGTAGAACGCGACCGACTGCGGCGCCGCCGGATAGCGGCCCTCGGGCAGCTCGAGGCGGACGGTCATGACGCCGTCGGGCGCGAAGCCGGGGTCGACCGCGTGCAGGCGCCAGAAGCTCTTGATCATCAGGCCGGCGCCGATGAGGAGGACCAGCGACAGCGCGGTCTCGACCACGACGAGGAGTCCGCGCAGGCGGTGCCGGCGCTGGCCGCGAGTCGCCCCGCGGCCGTTCTCCTTGAATGACGTCGCCAGATCGAGCCCGGAGCTGGGCAGCGCCGGCGCCAGGCCGAACGCGATCCCGGTCAGCAGCGAGAGCACCAGCGTGAAGCCGAGCACGCGCCCGTCGATCGCGACCTCGCCGGCGCGCGGGATCGCGTCGGGGCTGAGCGCCACCAGCGCGTCGACGCCCCACACCGCGACCAGCAGGCCGAGCGCGCCGCCGAGCAGCCCGATGAGCACGCTCTCGGCCAGAAACAGCCGGACCAGCCGCACCCGCGTGGCGCCCAGCGCCAGCCGCACGGCGATCTCGTGGCTGCGCGCGACCGCGCGCGCGAGCAGGAGGTTGGCGACGTTGGCGCAGGCGATGAGGAGGACGAAGCCGACCGCGCCCCACAGGAGCCACAGGATCGGCGCGTAGCCGCCGACCACGACCTCCTTGAGCGGCACCACCGCCGCGCCCAGCCCCGCGTTGAAGCGCGGGTCCTCGGCCGCCATGCGACGGGACAGGACGTCCATCTCGGCGCGCGCCGCCGCCAGCGTGACGCCGAACCGGAGGCGGGCGAGCGCGGTCAGGATGCGCCCGCTCATCCCATCCATCCCGGTCTCGGCGTCGAGCGCGGCCGGCACCCACAGCTCGGTGTCGCGGTCGGGGAAGTCCAGCCCGCCCGGCATCACGCCGACGATGGTCGTGGCCTGCCCGTCGAGCCTCACCACCTGGCCGGCGATGGCCGGGTCCGCGTGGAAGCGCCGCTGCCACAGGCGGTGGCTCAGGATCGCGACCCGCTCGCCGCCCGGCCGGTCGTCGGCCGCGGTGAAGGCCCGCCCGACCACCGGGCTCGCCCGCAGCACGGCGAACAGGCTGGCCGACGCGCGCGCCCCCTGGATCGACTCCGGCCCGCCCTCCCCCGACAGGGTGAAGCGCTGCTGCGCGGCGGCGGCGATGTCGTCGAACGAGGACTGCCGCGCCCGCCAGGTCAGGAAGTTGGCCGGCGCGACCGGCGTGCGCATCGCGTGCTTCTGCGGCTGGCTCTCGTAGACCACGACCAGCCGGTCCGCGTCCGCCACCGGCAGCGAGCGCAGCAGCACCGCGTCGATCAGGCTGAACAGGGCCGTGTTGCCGCCGATGCCGACCGCCAGCACGAGCGCGGCCATGATCGTGAACCCGGGCGAGGCGCGCAGGCGGCGGGTGGCGTGGCGGAGATCGCTCCAGAGTGTCTCCATCGGTGCCTCCCGCGAGAACCAAGCCCCGTGCCAGGGCGATTCTATCGCCGCCGCGACCGATTTCGGGGCCGTCGCCGCCCGGCCGCCCGCGTCCCGTGTCCGATCGGGGGAATCCGCAGTCCCGAAACCGCGCGCCGCGACGAGGCCGGCGTCCAGTCCAGCCCCCGCAAAGGGCATGACCGGTCGCCGTCGACGTGGTCGTCGACGGTGACGTGGTCGTCGACGGCGACGGCGCCGTGAACCTGAGCGCCACCTTTGTCGACCCCGCCCGGCCCGCGCCTCGCGAGCCTACTCGTCGGCCGCCAGCACGCTCTCGATGGTCTCGAAGTCGAGCGGCTTCACCAGGTGATGGTCGAAGCCGGCCTCGGCCGCCGCCTCGCGGTCCTTCTGCTGGCCGAACCCGGTCAGCGCGATGAGCTTGAGCGCCGTGTCGCCCAGGGTGGCGCGGGCCCGCCGCGCGATCTCCAGCCCGCTCATGTCGGGCAGCCCGAGATCGACGATCGCCGCGCGCGGCCGGCGCGCGAGCAGGAGCGCGAGCCCCTCGGTGGCGGTCCCGGCGTGGATGACCTCGTGGCCCGCGTTGCGCAGGAGGATGGCCAGGAGCTCGCGGCTGTCGGTGTCGTCGTCGATGAGCAGCACCAGCCTCGGGTCAGCACCATGCGCCGCGCCATCCACGCCGTCGACCGCGACGTGGAGCCGCTCCGTGCTGGCCACCGGCACCTGCACCACGAAGTGGGCCCCCAGGCCCTCGCCGTCGCTGGACGCGGTCAGATCGCCGCCGTGAGCCTGGGCGATGGCCTTGGCCAGCGACAGGCCGAGCCCCATCCCGCTGCCGCGCCGGCGCTGCCCCTGGAAGAACGGCTCGAAGATGTGGATCAGATTTTCGGGCGAGATCCCGTCGCCATCGTCCGTCACCATGATGACGGCCTGCTCGCCCCGCTTGCCCAGCGAGTAGCGCACCGAGCGTCCCAGCGGCGAGTGATGGATCGCGTTGTTGAGCAGGTTGACCTGGAGCTGCTGCAGGCGCCCCATGTCGGCCTCGACCATGATCGGCTCGTCGGCGATCGTCAGGTCGAGCTCGACGCCGGCCTGATCGGCCTGCGGGCGGGCGGCGTCCAGAATCCCGGGGACCGCATCGCGCAGGTCGAACACCTGCCGCTTGAGCTCGATGCGGTCGCGGCGCATGCGCGACGAGTCGAGCAGGTCCTCGAGCAGGCGCGCCATCTGCTGCACCTGGCGGCGCACCACCTCGCGGGCGGCGGCCTGATTCTCGTCGGAGGTCCCGGGCAGGTCGAGCAGGCGCACGGCGTTGCTGAGGCCCATGAGCGGGTTGCGCAGCTCGTGCGACAGGAGGGCGAGGAACTGCTCGCGCTGCGAGATGGCCCGCTGCACCTGCTCCTCCGCCCGCTTGCGCGCCGTGATGTCGCGCCCGATGGTGGCCATGCCGTCGAACTTCCCCACCGTGTCGAGCATGGAGCAGGCGCTGAGCTCGATCGCCACGCGGCGCCCGCTGCGCGTCACCCGCTCGGTCTCGATGCTCCCCACGTCCTCGCCGCGGGCCAGGCGGGCCATGAGCTCGCGCTCCTCCTGGCGGCGATCCTCGGGGATGAGCAGGCGCGTGTCGATGCCCACCGCGTCCGACTCCGGGTAGCCGTACAGCTCCTCGGCCCCGCGGTTCCATGCCACGATGCGGCCGTTCACGTCCTGCGCGACCACCGCGTCGCGCGCCGAGCGCACGATGGCGGACAGCCGCCGCGCCTCGGCCTCGGCCCGGCGCAGCGAGCTGATGTCGACGATGGTCAGCACCACGCCGCGCGCCTCGCTCTTCGAGCGATAGGGCAGGACGCGCAGGTAGAGCAGCTCTCCGCCCTCGGTGTGCACCTCCGCCTCGACCGGCGCGCGCGTGGCCATCACCTGGCGGATCTCGGCCAGGAGCTGCGGGTGGTCGACGCTGTGCGCGAAGTGATCGAACTTGCGGCCCACGTCTTGCGGCAGGAGGTTGAACATCGCCGCCGCCCGCGGGGTGAACTTGCGGACCGAGAGCTCCTGATCGAGGAACAGGACGCCGATGTCGGTGCTGGACAGGAGGTTGTCCATGTCGTCGGTCAGCTCGGTCAGCTGGTCGATCTTGCGCTGGTGCTCCACGTTGACCGTGTGCAGCTCCTCGTTGACCGAGTGCAGCTCCTCGTTGGTGCTCTGCAGCTCCTCGTTGGCTGCGACCAGCTCCTCGTTGGTGGCCTGCAGCTCCTCGTTCGAGGTCTCCAGCTCCTCGATGGTGGCCTGCAGGTTCTCGCGCGTGAAGTGGAGCTCCCCCTCCAGCGATGTGACGTAGTCGCGAGACGCCTCGTTGGCATCGACCTCCGCGATCGCGGGGCGCTGGGCGCCGCCCTCGTCCTGCTCCAGCTGCACGACGAAGTTCACCGTGTCGAGCCGCGAGTCGGGCAGCGGCTCGACCGTGAGCTGATGGCGGCCCGGCACGCCCCGGACCACGACGTCGATGCCCGAGTAGCGCACGGGCCTGCCCTGCTTGGCCGCCTGCTGCAGGGCCCCGGACAGCGGCGCGCGCAGCCCGTCGGGCACCAGCTCGAGCAGGCTGGTGGTGGTGCGGCCGCCGCGCATGACCAGCAGCGACTCCGCACCCCCGAACGAGTGCATGAGCTCGTAGTGCCCGTCGATCAGGAAGGAGGGCGGCATGTGCCGCGACATCAGCTGGTCGTAGGCGGCGAGCAGCACCGCGTCGGCCGGGCGGCGCACACCGGCCCCCAGCCGGGTCGTGCCCGCCCCTCCGGTCAGATCCGGAATGCGCATGTCGGCCGGCAGGCGGATGTCGCGCCGCTTGCGGTAGACCTTCCAGCGACCGTCCTGCACCTCGAACTCGTCGCCCAGCTCGCCCGGCGTCTCGCTGGGGCCGAGGAACAGGTGGCCCGAGGTCTTGAGGCCGAAGTGGAACAGCGAGACCGCCTTCTTCTGCGCGACCGGCTGCAGGTAGATGAGCAGGTTGCGGCAGGTGATGAGGTCGAGCCGGGTGAACGGCGCGTCGCTGATGACGTTGTGGCGCGCGAACACCACCATCTCGCGCAGGTCCTTGGCGATGCGAAACTTGTCCCCGGCGGGAGAGAAGTGGCGCTCGCGCCGGTCGGCGTTCACTTCGCGCAGCGCCTCGGCGTCGTACAGGCCGGCGCTGGCCACCTCGAGCGACTCCGGGTGCACGTCGGTGGCGAAGATCTTGGCCATCGCCCGCCGCCCGCGCGCGACCATCGCCTCCTGCAGCAGGATGGCCAGCGAGTAGACCTCCTCGCCGGTGGCGCAGCCGGCCACCCACACGCGGATGTCGTGGTTCCCCTCGACCACCCGAGGGATCACCTCCGACTCGAGATAGGCGAACGCCTCCGCGTCGCGGAAGAAGCGCGTGACGCCGATCAGGAGGTCGAAGTAGAGCGCGTTGAGCTCGGCCCGATCGCCGGCCAGCCGCTCGGCGTAGCGCTCCACGTCCTCGAGCCGGCTCATGGCCAGCCGCCGCTCGACCCGGCGCATGACCGTGTTCGGCTTGTAGTGGGCGAAGTCGATGCCGTACTGGCCGCGCAGGAGCTCGAGGATCCGGCCGATCGGGCTGTCCGGCACCACCGCGGCGACCGCCTCGGGAAACCCGCCCTCGCCGAGCAAGTGGGCCCGATGGCGCATCAGCGTCTCCGGGATCGCGGCCGGCGCCAGCTCCAGGTCGACGACGCCGGTGTCGATGGCGCTGCGCGGCATCCCGTCGAAGCGCGCGGACCGTGGATCCTGGGCGATGACCAGGCCGCCGGCCTCGTGGATCTCCTTGATCCCGCGCGAGCCGTCGCTGCCTGTCCCCGACAGGATGACCGCGATCGCGCCCCGCCCGGCGTCGCCGGCCAGAGAGCGCAGGAAGTGGTCGATCGGCAGGGTCAGCCCGCGCCCCGGGTCCTTGTCGGTCAGAAGCAGGTGCCCGCCCGACAGGATCATGTCCTTGCGCGGGGGGATGAGATAGATGTGGTCGGGCTCGACCACCACGCCGTCGGTCACCTGCTGGATCGGGATGCGGGTGCGCCGGGCCAGGAGCTCGACCATCCGGCTCTCGAAGTCGGGTGAGAGGTGCTGCAGGACGACGAAGGCCATGCCGCTCTCCTCCGGCATGGCCGCGAACAACGCCTCGAGCGCCTCCAGCCCTCCCGCCGAGGCGCCGATCCCGACGATCGGCAGCTCCGGTGCTGTGTTTCTCGTGTCCTCGCCTGCGCTCGTGCCGTTTGACGGGGCATCGATGGTCGACATCTAAAGGGCATTCTGGTGGGCGTGACGCGGAGCGCAACCGATTACTTGGAATCGGTCGCGCTCGCGCACGTTTCCAGGTGCACTGACGCCGAAAGTAACGGCCGTAAAGAAGGGACTACAATTCAGGCCGAGCGCGCGGCCGCCTTCTTGGTCTCCGCCGCCGACGACGGCGCGGCCGACTCCTCCTCGCGGATGCGCATGGCATAGAACGTGCGCCACACGAAGATGAGCGCGACGGCGAAGAACGCGGCGGCCAGCCCCACTC
>DATFRY010000390.1:0-7795 GCA_035262925.1 Kofleriaceae bacterium
GCCGAGAAACTCGGCGTCGAGCTCCACCTCGCGGGTGGTGCCGTGGATGGTCAGGTCGCCCACCACGCGGTAGCGGTCTCCCTTCCGCTTCTCGATGCGCGTGCTCTCGAACGCGATCTCCGGGTGATTCGCCACGTCGAAGAAGTCGGCCGAGCGCAGGTGCTCGTCGCGCTTTGGCTCGTGCGTGTCGATGCTCGACGCGTCGATGCGCACCGACACCCGCGACGCCTCCGGGCTGTCCTGGTCGAAGTCGATCACCCCGTTCCACTTTTCGAACGCGCCGCGCACCTTCGAGATGACCATGTGGCGGACCGTGAACTGAATGCTCGAGTGGGCGGGATCGAGGTTCCATCGCTGAGCGGCCATGTTTTCTGTTCCTCCTGGCCGCTCACTCTGCGATTGTTCGGATCGTCGCACTAGATGGCCAGAACGGGGAGGACTGTTCCATCAACAGGACAACGCCAGGAAAGCCGCCGGATCTGAACGAGATCCTCGTCTTCACCCGGGTGGTGCAAGCCGGCAGCTTCACCGCCGCGGCCCGCGCGCTCGCCATGCCCAAGTCGAGCGTGAGCCGCAAGGTGTCGGAGCTGGAGGACCGGCTCGGCGCCCGTCTGCTCCAGCGCACGACCCGCAAGCTCGGCCTGACCGACGCCGGCCGCCTCTACTACGAGCGCGCCGCCCGCATCGTCGCCGAGATGGAGGAGGCCGATCAGGCGGTCAGCCAGATGCAGGCCGCCCCGCGCGGCCTGCTCCGCGCCACCGCCCCGCTCTCGTTCGGCATGCTGGGACCGATGGTCGCCGAGTATCTCAGGCGCCACCCCGACGTCCAGGTCGAGCTGGTGTGCACCGATCGCAGGGTCGATCTGGTCGACGAGGGCTTCGACGTCGCGATCCGCGCCGGACCGCTCGACGACTCCACGCTCATCGCGCGCAGCCTCGGCGTGCTCAAGCGCGTGCTGGTCGCGTCGCCCGCGTATCTGCGCCGGCGCGGCAGCCCGCGCGCGCCCGCCGACCTGACCCAGCACGCCTGCATCAGCTTCGGCGCGGGCGCCGCCCCGAGCGTGTGGACGCTCCACGCCGGCGAGCGCCTGGTCGAGGTGCGCATCACGCCCCGCTACTCGGTCAACGAGCTCGACCTCATGCTCGACGCGGCGCGCGCCGGCATCGGCATCGCGTGGACCGCCGAGTTCGCGACCCTGGACGATCTGCGCGCCGGCCGCCTCAAGCAGGTCCTGCGCGACTGGTGCTCGTCCGAGACGCCGGTCCACGCCGTCTATCCCACGGCTCGCCACCTCTCGCCCAAGGTGGTCGCGTTCGTCGACCTCGTGCGCGAGCGCTTCGCGGAGTGCGGCCCGAAGCCGTGACGGCGCGCGCCGGCGGTGCGAGAATCCGGCTCCCACCAAGGGAAGGGAGGGCGCCGCATGAGGTTCGACCGTCTCGATCGGAGGCAGTTTCTCGGCTGCACCACCGCGGCAGGTGCGGCGCTGCTGCTGGCGCCGCTCGGCTGCGCCGGACCCGGGGCCGGCGGCGCCGCCGCGCAGCCTCCCGCGGGGCCCGGCTCGCCGCCACCCCGCCCGGCGACGGGGCCGCAGCCGGCGCCGCATGCGTGGATCGAGGAGGCGACCATCGCCGGCCTGCAGGCCGCGATGAAGTCGGGCGAGCACTCGTCGCGCGCCATCACCGAGGCCTACCTGGCCCGCATCGAGGCGCTCGACCGGCGCGGGCCCGCGCTCCACTCGGTCATCGAGCTGAACCCGGATGCGCTGGCCGACGCCGACCGCCTCGACCAGGAGCGGCGCGGGCGCGGCCCGCGCGGCCCGCTGCACGGCATCCCGATCCTCCTCAAGGACAACATCGCCACCGCGGACCGCATGACCACGACGGCCGGCTCCCTGGCGCTCGCCGGCTCGATCGCGCCGCGCGACTCCGCGGTCGCCGCCCGCCTGCGCGCGGCCGGCGCGGTGCTCCTGGGCAAGGCCAACATGTCCGAGTGGGCCAACTTCCGCTCGACCCGCTCGGTGTCGGGCTGGAGCGGGCGCGGCGGCCAGTGCCGCAACCCGTACGACCTCTCCCGCAGCCCGTGCGGCTCCAGCTCCGGCTCGGCGGCGGCGGTGGCGGCCAACCTGTGCGCGGTCGCGATCGGCTCCGAGACCGACGGCTCGATCGTGTGCCCGTCGGCCTCGTGCGGCATCGTCGGCATCAAGCCGACCGTGGGCCTGGTCAGCCGCGCCGGCGTCATCCCGATCTCGCACACCCAGGACACCGCCGGCCCGATGTGCCGCACCGTGGCCGACGCCGCCGCGGTGCTCGCGGTGCTGGCCGGGGCCGACGAACGCGACCCCGCGACCCGCGGCATCGCGCCCGCCGACTACACCACCTTCGACGTCACCAGGGTGCGCGGCGCCCGCATCGGCGTGGCCCGCACCTACTTCGGCTACCACCCGGGGCTCGACGCGCGCATCGAGGAGTCGATCGCCGCGCTCCGCTCGCTCGGCGCGGAGATCATCGATCCGGTCGCGCTCGGGGCCATGAAGGAGCTGGAGGAGGCGGAGCTCGACGTCCTGCTCTACGAGTTCAAGGCCGACCTCGACGCCTACCTGGCCGACCTGGGACCGTCGGCGCCGGTGCACTCGCTGGCCGACGTCATCGCGTTCAACGAGAAGCACTCCGCCGAGGAGATGCCGATCTTCGGCCAGGAGCTGTTCATCAAGGCACAGGCCAAGGGCCCCCTCACCGACGGCGCCTACCGCAAGGCGCTGGCCCGCTGCCGCCGCGTCGCGCGCACCGAAGGCATCGATGCGATCATGAAGTCCAGGCGCCTCGACGCGCTGGTCGCGCCCACCAACAGCCCGGCCTGGCTGGTCGACCGCGTGCTCGGCGACCACTTCGTCGGCGGCAGCTCCACGCCGGCCGCGGTGGCCGGCTACCCGAGCGTGACCGTGCCCGCCGGCCACGTCGATGGCCTCCCGGTCGGCATCTCGCTGTTCGGCCGCCGGCTCGAGGAGCAGCGCCTGGTCGGCCTGGCCCACGCTCTCGAGCAGGCCACCCACGTGCGCCGCCCGCCCACGATGTCGGAGATGGCGAGCGAGCACGCACCGGATGCGGGTGCGGGCTGCCCCTGCGGTCATTGAATTCGATGCGCGGCGGCGCCCCGGACCGCGATCGCCGCGCGGCGGCGCGGGCGCGGCCCGGGCGCACATGCTCCGGACGCGGTTCGCGGCCGCGGATGGTACGATCGCGCGGTGCACGACCCCACCACGGCACCGGCGGTGCCGCCTGCCCTCGTCGCGCGCTTCGCCGCCGTGGTCGGTGAGGCGGGCTGCATCTCCGACCCGGCCGCGCTGCGCACCTACGAATCGGACGCGCTGACCAGCTTCCGCGCCAGCCCGGGCCTGGTCGTCCTGCCGCGCTCCACCGCCGAGGTGGTCGAGGTGGTGAAGCTGGCCTGCGCGGGCGGCCTCCCGATCGTCCCGCGCGGGTCGGGCACCGGGCTGTCGGGCGGCGCGCTGCCGGTGGCGGGCTGCCTCCTCCTCGGGCTCTCGCGCATGCGGCGCATCCTCGAGGTCGATCTCGAGAACCAGTGGATGCGGGTCGAGCCCGGGGTCATCAACCTCGACATCTCGAAGCGCCTCTCCACGCACGGCTACTACTACGCGCCGGATCCGTCGTCGCAGCAGGTCTGCACCATCGGCGGCAACGTCGCCGAGAACTCCGGCGGTGCGCACTGCCTCAAGTACGGCTTCACCACAAACCACGTGCTCGGCGCGACGGTGGTGCTGGCCGACGGATCGGTGGTCGAGCTGGGCGGACCGGTGCACGACGCGCCGGGCTACGACCTGCGCGGCGCGCTGGTCGGCAGCGAGGGCACGCTCGGCGTGGTCACCGAGGTGGTGCTGCGCATCCTGCGCGCGCCCGAGGCGACCCGCACCCTGTTCGCCACCTTCCCGTCGACCACCGAGGCGGGCAACGCCGTCTCGCTCATCGTCGCGGCCGGCATCGTCCCCGCCGCCATCGAGATGATGGACCGGCTCGCCATCGTGGCCATCAAGGCGGCCACCGGCGTCGACTGGCCGGACGTGGGCGCGGCGCTGCTCATGGACGTCGACGGCACCGCCGCCGAGGTGGAGCACACCCAGGCCGAGGCGACGCGGCTCGCGCGCGAGGCGGGCGCGCTCGAGATCCGGCTCCCGCGCGACGCGGCCGAGCGCGGCGTCATGTGGCGCGGGCGCAAGAGCGCGTTCGCCGCCATGGGCCGCATCAGCCCCAACTACGTGGTGCAGGACGGGGTCATCCCGCGCTCCGACATCGCGCGCGTCCTGCGCGAGATCGAGGGGCTGTCGGCGCGGAGCGGCCTGCGCATCGCCAACGTGTTCCACGCCGGCGACGGCAACCTCCACCCGCTGGTGCTCTACGACGCGGCGGTGCCCGGGCAGGAGGAGCTGGCCGAGAAGACCTCGGCCGAGATCCTGCGCCTGTGCGTGCGCGCGGGCGGCTCGATCACCGGCGAGCACGGGGTCGGCGCCGACAAGGCGCCCTACATGGCCGAGATGTTCGCCGAGCCCGACCTCGAGACCATGAACATGGTGCGCTGCGCGTTCGACCCGGGCGGCCGCTTCAACCCGGGCAAGGTGTTCCCCACGCCGCGCCTGTGCGGCGACCGGCCCGGCGTCTACGTGGCGCACCCGACCGAGACGGCCGGCCTGGCGGGGCGCGGCTGATGGCGCTCGAGGCGCGGCTGGCCGGCGCCGACGACGCGATCCTCGGGGTCGCGCCGCGCCGGGCCTACTGGCCCGAGAGCGAGGCGGAGTGCGCCGACGTCATCGCGCGCGAGCGCGGGCCGCTGGCCTTCATCGGCGGGGGCACGGCGATGGGAGTCGGCGGCGTGCCGTCCGCGCTCGAGGCGGTGCTGCACACCGGCCGCATGGCGCGCGTCATCGACTTCGCGCCGGCCGACATGGTCATCTCGGTCGAGGCCGGCGTCACGCTCGCCCAGCTGCAGTCGGTGGCGCGGGCCGAGCGGCAGATGCTGGCGCTCGACGCGCCGCAGCCCGACCTCGCCACGGCCGGCGGCCTGGTCGCCACCGGGGCGTTCGGGCCGCGCCGCGCGCGCTATGGCGCCATCCGCGATCTCATCATCGGCGTCGCCATGGTCCGCGCCGACGGCCAGGTCGCGCGCGGCGGCGGCAAGGTGGTCAAGAACGTGGCCGGCTTCGACCTCCCCAAGGTCCTGTGCGGCTCGCTCGGGACGCTCGGGCTGGTCTCCGCCGCCACGTTCCGCCTGCACCCCTTGCCCGAGCTGTCGGCCACGGTGCTGGTGCCCGAGCTGACGGCAGAGCAGGTGGTCGCGCTGGTCGAGCAGGTGCGCGCGGCCCAGCTCGAGCCGGCCAGCTCGGTCGCGCTGCGCGGCGAGGGCGGCCGCTTCGACCTGGGCCTGCGCTTCGAGGGCTTCGCCAGGGGCACGCGCGATCAGACCGCGCGCGCGGCAGCCCTCGCGCGCGCCGCCCAGCTGCCGTGCGAGGCGCTGGCCGACGACGCCGGGTTCTGGAGGCGTCACGATCGCGTGCGCGCCGCCGGGCCGCTCCGGGCCAGGCTGTGTGCGCTGCCGTCGGAGCTGGCCGGCATGGACCGGCTGGTCGCGCCGATCCTCGCCGCGCTGCGCGGCGGCGCGTTCGTGTGGTACGCGTCGCTCGGCATCGGGTTCGCCGCCGGCGAGCCGACCGACGCCGCCGCGGCCGGCGCGGCGCTGTCCGCGGCGCGGGCGGAGCTGGTCGCCGCCGGCGGCTCGCTGGTCCTCGAGGACGCCCCGCCCGCGGTGCGCGCGCTGGTGGATCCGTGGGGGCCGACGCCGGGCGCGTTCTCGCTCATGGTCGAGCTCAAGCGCCGCTTCGACCCGCACGGCCGGCTCAACCCGGGCCGCTTCGTCGGAGGGCTGTAGTCGTGCCGGAGCGCAAGCTCATCGACGAGTGCGTGCACTGCGGCTTCTGCCTGCCGAGCTGCCCCACCTATCAGTCGTGGGGCCAGGAGATGGACTCGCCGCGCGGGCGCATCGTCCTCATGAAGTCGCTGGCCGGCGGAGCGCCGCCGTCGCCCGAGGTGGTCCGCCACTTCGATCGCTGCCTCGGCTGCATGACGTGCATGACCGCATGCCCGTCGGGGGTGAACTACGAGGCGCTCATCGAGGACACGCGGGCCGAGGTCGAGCGCGGCCGCCGGCGGCCGGCCGGCGATCGCCTGTTCCGCGCGGCGCTGTTCTGGATGTTCCCGCACCCGCGCCGGCTGCGGCTGGCCGCCGCCGCGCAGCTCGTCTATGTGAAGAGCGGCCTGCGCTGGCTGGCTCACGCGCTGCGCCTCGTGCGCCTCCTGCCGACGCGGGTGCGCGCGCTCGAGGCGCTGATGCCGCCGGTGTCGCTCGGGCTCCTGACCGCGCGCCTGCCCGCGCGGGCCCCGGCCGCCGGTGCGCGCCGCGCGCGCGTGGCGCTCCTGGCCGGCTGCGTGCAGCGCGTCTACTTCCCCCAGGTGAACCAGGCCACCCTGCGCGTCCTCGCCGCGGAGGGCTGCGAGGTGGTGGTGCCGCGCCGGCTCGGCTGCTGCGGGGCGCTGTCGCTCCACGTCGGGCGCGACGACGAGGCGCGGAGGCTGGCCCGCGCGGCCATCGCCGCCATCGAGCGCGCCCGGGTCGATCACGTGGTCGTGAACGCGGCCGGCTGCGGCTCGGCCATGAAGCACTGGGACCGCCTGCTCGACGGCGATGCGGCGTGGCGGGCGCGCGCCGCGGCGGCGGCGGCCAGGGTGGTGGACGTGAGCGAGCTCCTCGTCCGGCTGGGGCCGTCGGCCGAGCGCCACCCGCTGCCGGTCGCGCTGGCCTATCACGACGCGTGTCACCTGCAGCACGCCCAGCGCATCCGCTCGCAGCCGCGCGAGCTCCTGGCCGCCATCCCGGGGGTGAAGCTGACCGAGCTGGCCGACTCCGATCAGTGCTGCGGCAGCGCCGGCGTCTACAACCTGCTCGAGCCCGACAGCGCGCGAGAGATCGGCCGGCGCAAGGTGGACGCGGTCCTGGCCGCCGCGCCCGAGCTCCTGGTCAGCGCCAACCCGGGCTGCACGCTCCACATCCAGATGCTGCTGCGCGAGCGCGGCCACGCGATCCGCACCGCCCACGTGATCGAGGTGATCGACGCGTCGATCCGCGGCGCGGCGCTCCCCGGCTGAGCGCCGAGATCGCGGGAGCGGATGCTCCTGCCGCGACGGCGAGCGTCATGCGCTCGCCCCGGTGCGCGGTGCTGGACCGACGAGCGCCGACGCGAGTAGCCTCGCGGCATGGCCAACATCTCTCTCGCGCAGGCCTCCACGGTCGTGGACGCCGCGCTGCGCCGGGGCCGCGACACATCGTGCGCCCCGCTCACCGTGGCCGTGCTCGACGCCGGCGGCCACCTGGTCTGCTTCAAGCGCGAGGACGGCTCCGGCATCCTCCGCTTCGACATCGCGTTCGGCAAGGCGTGGGGCGCGCTCGGCTTCGGCTTCGGCAGCCGCGAGCTGGCCGGCCGGGCCGCCTCCGCGCCCGCCTTCTTCAGCGCCGTGGTGACCGCGTCGGGCGGCCGTGTGGTGCCCGCGCCCGGCGGGGTCCTCGTCCGCGACGCGGCCGGCGCCATCATCGGCGCGGTCGGCATCTCGGGCGACGTGTCCGACAAGGACGAGGTCTGCGCCGTCGCCGGCATCGAGGCCGCCGGGCTCGCGGCCGATCCGGGCAAGGGCGCGTAGCGAGCGCGAGCGCGAGCGCGTAGCGAGCGCGGCGGGG
>DATFRY010000391.1:0-19692 GCA_035262925.1 Kofleriaceae bacterium
AGTCGGGCCGTCCTCCGCAAGCGTTCACATCTGCTATCGTGCCGCCATGAGCGAGACCGCGAAACTGATTCTTGGCGGGCGCGAATACGAGCTGCCGGTCATCGAGGGCACCGAGGCCGAGAAGGCCATCGACATCCGCAAGCTGCGGGCGACGACCAAGGCCATCACGCTCGACTCCGGGTACATGAACACCGGGTCGACCACGAGCGCGATCACATTCCTCGATGGCGAGCGCGGAGTCCTGCGCTACCGGGGCATTCCGATCGAGCAGCTGGCGGAGCACTCGACGTTCGCCGAGACCAGCTACCTCCTCATCTACGGCGAGCTGCCCACCTCCAGCCAGCTGGAGCGGTTCCGCACTCTGCTCACCCGGCACAGCATCATTCACGAGGACATGAAGCACTTCTATGAGGGCTTCCCGAACAACGGGCACCCCATGTCCATCCTGTCCTCGATGGTCTGCTCGCTGTCGGCCTACTACCCGGACTGCCTCGACCCGGCCTCGGACCCGGAGATCCACTACACCCGGGTGCTGTCGAAGATCCGCACGATCGCGGCCTTCGGCTACAAGAAGTCGATCGGCCATCCGATCATGTACCCGCGCAACGACCTCAGCTATGTCGCGAACTTCATGTACATGATGTTCGCGGTGCCGTCGGAGCCGTACGAGCCCGACCCGGTCATCGTCGACACCATGAACAAGCTCCTGATCCTGCACGCCGACCACGAGCAGAACTGCTCGACCTCGACGGTGCGGCTGGTCGGATCGAGCCAGGCCAACCTCTACGCGGCGGTCTCGGCCGGCATCCTGGCCCTGTGGGGGCCGCTGCACGGCGGTGCCAACCAGGCCGTGATCGAGATGTTGCAGCGCATCCACCAGAGCGGCGGCGACTACAAGAGCTTCATGGACCGGGTCAAGGACAAGTCGTCCGGCGCGCGGCTCATGGGCTTCGGCCACCGCGTCTACAAGAGCTACGACCCGCGGGCCAAGATCCTCAAGCGGCTGGTGGACCGTGTGCTGCCGCACCTCAAGATCAAGGATCCGCTGCTCGACATCGCCAAGCACCTCGAGGAGATCGCGCTCAAGGACTCGTACTTCGTCGAGCGCAATTTGTACCCGAACGTCGATTTCTACAGCGGCATCCTCTACAAGGCGATCGGTATCCCGACCGACATGTTCACCGTCATGTTCGCGCTCGGCCGCATCCCCGGGTGGATCGCGCACTGGAAGGAGATGCGCGAGGACCCGGACAGCAAGATCGGGCGCCCGCGCCAGATCTACACCGGCCACGTCGAGCGCAACTACGTGCCGGTCAACCAGCGCGAGCAGTAGTCGCCACCGTCACGGGGCCACGGTCGTCGCGGCGGATCCGCCCCGTCCGCGGGCCGCGGCCCGTGCATCCGCCCAGCCCGGCCGTCGCGGCGAGCACGGCCGCCGCGACGAGCGCGGCGGGCCATGACGACACGAGGCGCATGAGCACAGTGTAGCGCGGCCGGCCCATCCGGACGGGATGGCCGGCCCGTGGCCGTGCCGCTCCGGGGGTGACGCGACGCGCGCGAGCGGGCATGATCGCGGCCGCCGTCGATGAGCTCGGAACCGACCGTCCCCAAGCCCGAGCTCGGCCACTCGCGGCGCGACGCGCTGGCCGCCCTGCGCCTGCCCCACCTGCGCGCGTTCGCCATCGGGCGCATGGCCGCCGTGATCGGGACGCAGATGGTCTCGGTGGCGGTCGGGTGGCAGCTCTACGAGCGCACGCACAGCGCGTGGCCGCTCGGGCTGGTGGGCGCGGTCGAGCTGGCGCCCGTGCTGGTGCTCATGCTGCCGGCGGGCCACTTCGCCGACCGCTTCCCGCGCCGCAACATGGCCATGTTCGCCCACTCGCTGCTGGCGCTGGCCGCGCTGGGGCTGGCGCTGGTGTCGGCGCGGGGCGCCGCGGTGAGCCTCATCTACGTGATGCTGCTCCTGGTGGGCGCGGCGCGCGCCTTCGCCTCACCGTCGGTGTCGTCGCTCCTGCCCCAGCTGGTGCCGCCCGAGCACTTCGCCAACGCGAACGCCTGGCTGTCGTCGTGCTTCCAGCTGGCGGCCATCACCGGCCCGGCGCTGGGCGGCTGGCTCACGGCCCTGGGCCACGACGCGACGCCGGCCTTCGTGGCGGCGGCCGTGGGGCAGCTCCTGTTCGTGGCCGTCCTCGCCCGCCTGCCGGCGCGGCGGCAGGCGCGGGCCGCCGCGGCCAGCGCGCGCGATCTCTTCGCCGGCTTCTCCTTCATCTGGCGGCACCCGGTCTTCCTCGCCGCCATGACCCTCGATCTGTTCGCGGTCCTTTTCGGCGGGGCGGTGGCGCTCCTGCCGATCTTCGCCCAGGACATCCTGCACGTCGGCCCGTTCGGGCTGGGCTGGCTGCGCGCCGCGCCGGCGCTGGGCGCCATGGTGATGGCGCTCCTCACCACCAGGCTGCCGCCGTGGCGACGGCCGGGACGCGCGCTCCTCATCACGGTGGCAGGGTTCGCGCTCGCCACCATCGGCTTCGGCCTGTCCCGCTCCATGGCGCTGTCGATGGTGTGCCTGTTCCTGACCGGCGCCTTCGACGCGGTCAGCGTGGTCATCCGCCTGACCCTGGAGCAGGTGCTCACCCCCGACGCGCTGCGCGGGCGGGTGTCGTCGCTGCACTACGTCTTCATCGGGTTCTCGAACGAGCTGGGCGGGTTCGAGAGCGGCTCCACCGCGGCGCTGCTCGGCCCGGTCCTCTCGGTCGCCGGCGGCGGGATCGCGGCGCTGGTGGTGGTGGCGATCGTGGCCTCGGTGTGGCCCGACCTCGCGCGGCTCGGCCCGCTCGCCTCGCTGCGCCCGCTCGACAGCTGACCGACGCGTCCGGGACGCGCCGCGGGCGCACGGGCGTTCCATCCCGGATGAGGATCCGGATCGTCCTGCTCGCCACCCTTGTCTTCGTGTCCTGCTGCGGCTCGCCGGCAGCGGCTCCGGCGAGCGACCCCGCCGCGGATCCACCGGCCGCGGCGGGCGCGCCGGCGCCCGGGCCGGCGGCGGCGGGCGCGCCGGCGGCGGGGCGAGCCCTGCCCTGTCCCGGCGCCGTCGACCTGGCCGGCGGCCTGCGCGCCGAGAACGTGCGCCTGCCCGGGCGCGAGGACTGCCTCACGCTGGTCAGGATCGACCCGGCCCGCTTCGAGCTGCGCGTGCACACCGCGGCGGCCGACGGCGGCCGGCGCACGGCGCCCGGCTGGGCGGCGGACTTCGGCCTGGCGGCGGTGGTCAACACCTCCATGTTCGACGACGGCGACCGATCGATCGGCATCCTGCGCGACGCCCGCGCGGTCAACCGCGACCAGGACAACCCCAAGCTGGGCGGCTTCCTCGCCTTCGACCCGGTGCACCCGTCCGCCTCCACGCCGCCGGTCGTGATGACCGGTCGCGACTGCCCCGGCTTCGACCTGGCCGATCTGCGCCGCCGCTACCGCGCGATCGTGCAGAACTACCGACTGCTCGACTGCAGAGGCGCCGCGCTGCCGTGGGCCGACCCCAAGGTCTTCAGCTCGGCCGGCATCGCGCTCGACAGAGGCGGCCGCGTGGTGTTCCTGCACGCGCGCGCGCCGCTGCGCATGACCGCGCTCGCCCGTTTTCTGGCCAGCCCGGATCTCGGCCTGCGCGCCGCCATGTACGTCGAGGGCGGCCCCGAGGCGTCGGTGTTCGCGGCCGCCGGCGGCGGGCGCGTCGAGGCCATCGGCAGTTTCGAGTCCGGCTTCTGGGACGACTCGAACCGGCGCTTCTGGCCCATCCCCAACGTCCTGGGCGCGGCCCCGCGGTGAGCGCCTGACGAGGTCGACGGGGTCCCCGCCGACTTCGTCGGCACCCCGTATCAGGGCAGCGCGGCGGCCATGCGCCGCACCGCCTCGTCGAGCTCGGCCGGGTCGAGGCCGGCGAAGCCGAGCCGGAGGTGCGGGCCGGCCCGGCCGCGATAGGAGAAGTCGCGCGCGACCAGGAAGGCGACGCCGCGCTCGAGGGAGCGCCGCTTCCAGGCCGCCACGTCGACCCCGCGCGCGCGCGCCCACAGCGCCATGCCGCCCCTCGGCACGTCGATCTCGATGCGCCTGCCCAGCCGCGCGCGCAGGCTGGCGACCAGCGCGTCGCGCCGCTCGCGGTAGAGCGTGCGCATGCGGCGCACGTGCTGGGACAGCTCGCCGTCGTCCATCAGCTCGGCCACGGCGGCCTCCAGCACGCGATCGCCCTGGCGGTCGACCAGGTAGCGATCCGCGGCCAGGCGCTCGATCAGCGCCGGCGGGGCGACCGCGAACCCGAGGCGCAGCCCGGGCGCCAGGATCTTCGACAGCGTGCCGATGTAGATGACCACGCCTGCCGTGTCGGCGCTGGCCAGCGGCAGGATCGGGCGGCCGTCGTAGTGGAACTCGTGGTCGTAGTCGTCCTCGATCACGGCGAAGCGGTGGCGGGCCGCCAGCTCGAGCAGCTCGAGCCGGCGCGGCGGGGCCATCGCCACCGTCGTCGGGTAGTGGTGATGCGGCGTGACGTAGACCGCGCGCAGCGGGCGGCGCTGGCACAGCCGGGCCAGCTCGCCGGTGTCGAGCCCGCCGCGGTCGACCCGGACCGGCACCAGCTCGGCCCCGGCGCGCTCGAGCGCGCCCCACGCCGGCCGGTAGCCCAGCTCCTCGATCGCCACCGCCTGGCCGGGCGAGACCAGGGCGCGGGCCGCCAGATCGATCGCCATCTGGCTGCCGCGCGTGACGATCACCGCCTCCGGCCCGGCCGCGATGCCGCGCTGGCCCGACACGCGGGCGGCGATGGCGGCGCGCAGCTCCGGCTGCCCGCGCGCGTCGGAGTAGCCGAGCAGGCGCGGGCCGGCCCGCCGCATGGCCCGGCGGTAGGCGCGCGCCAGCGCCGCGTGCGGCACCAGGCGCAGGTCGGGCACCCCGCCCCACAGGGCCAGCGCGCCCGGCGGCGGCGCCTCGACGTCGGGCGCCGGCGCCGCGGCCAGGTCGAACCCGAGCGCGGCCGGCACCCCGGCGCGCGGACCGGCGCGGCGCGCGAACGGGCGCGGCCGGGGCTCCGGCAGCTCGCGCGAGACGAAGGTGCCGCCGCCGGCGCGCGCCTCGACCCAGCCCTCGGCGGCCAGCTCGGCGTAGGCCGCGACCACGGTGTTGCGGTGGACGCCGAGCGAGCGGGCCAGGCTGCGGCTGCCGGGCAGGCGCGCGCCCGGCCGCAGCCGCCCGCGCGTCACGTCCTGGGCCACCGCGTGCGCGATGCGCAGGAACAGCGGGCCCTGGGCCTGGGAGTCGATGTCGAGGACGGCGTCCATGGGTGGCCGGCGCCGGGACCGCGCCGGTGGCACATCGAAAATAGCAAATCTGGCCCTGTCCGGTATGCCAGCTGCGCGGCACTGTCCGGCCATGGAAGAGAGCTTCACGCCCACCCCGCGCACGCGCCTGCACCGCCTGCCCGCGCGCGGCTCCCACGACCGGGCCGTCGTGGCCGCCATCCTCGACGAGGCCCGGTTCTGCCATGTCGGGTTCGCGGCCGACGGCCAGCCGTTCGTCATCCCCACCATCCACGCCCGGATCGGCGACCAGCTCGTGTTCCACGGCGCGCGCGCCAGCCGGCTCCTGCGCGCGATGGCCGGTCCGGTGTGCGTGACGGTCACGCTGCTCGACGGCCTGGTCCTGGCCCGCTCCGCGTTCCACCACTCGATGAACTACCGCTCGGCGATCGTCCTCGGCGTCGCCCACGAGGTGACCGAGCCGGACGCCAAGCGGCGCGCGCTCGACGCGATCGTCGAGCACGTGGCTCCCGGCCGCATGGCGGTCACGCGCGCGCCCAGCGACAAGGAGCTGGCCGCCACCCGCGTCATGGCGGTGCCGCTCGACGAGGCCTCGGCCAAGATCCGCACCGGCCCGCCGATCGACGAGCCGGAGGACCTGACCCATCCGTGCTGGGCCGGCGTGGTGCCCATCCGCTGGATCGCGGGCGAGCCCATCCCCGCGCCCGATCTGGTCCCGGGCCCCGAGGCGCCGGCGACCGACACGTTCGTGCCGGGCCAGCGCCGCGCGGAGGCCGCGGCGCGCTGAGCGGCGCGGCGCACGCCGACGCCGCGGCGGGGCTCAGGGCCGGCGCGCCCGCATCAGCACGCGCTTGAACGGGTAGGTGTGCGGGCGCTCGCCCGACTCGTCGCCGAGCGCGGCCAGCACGCGCCTGGTGTAGCGGTCGAGGAACTCGGCGAATCGCTCCGCGTCCAGCTCGCGGCGATAGAGCGTGAGCAGGGAGCCCTGCACCCAGTCGATGACCGCCGAGGTGGCCGGCAGATGGTGCACGTAGACCTGGAGCCGCACGTGCTGCTCGGCGAAGCCGAGCTGGTCGAGCAGGAGCGCGTACCTCTCGGGCGAGAGGATGTCCTCGAAGCGCGACAGCGGCCGGATGCCGAGCTCGGCGCCGATCGCGTCGGCCACGGTGTGGGTCGGGTGGTCGAAGTTGGCCGGTATCTGGACCGCGAGCTGGCCGCCAGGGCGCAGCGCGCCGCTCAGGCGAGCCAGCAGCGCCGGGTGGTCCGGCAGCCACTGGAGGGACGCGTTGGCGAACACGACGTCCCACGACCCGTCGGGGGCCAGGTCCGCGATGTCGCCCTGCGCGAACCGCAGTCCGGGTCGCGCGCGGGCGGCGGCCGGCTCGAGCATCGCCGCCGACGAGTCGATGCCGAGCGTCTCGCCCGCCCCGGTCGCCGCGTGGAGGAGCGCGGTGAGCTCGCCGCTGCCGCAGCCGAGGTCGAGCACGCGTCCGCCCGGGACCGGCCGGACGAGCGCGAGGAGATCGTGAAACGGCTGGGCGCGCTCCTGCTTGAACTTGTCGTAGACGGTCGGGTTCCAGGTATCTGCGCTCATGATGCCCGTCGAGGATAGCGCGGCCCGCACGCCGGCGGCGGCCGCGCCGGCGGACGCGCGGTCAGGTCCTGCGCCGCAGCCGGTCCGCCGGAACCACGTCCGGTGAAGGTGATCGCGCGCCCTTCACGGGCCGGACGGTGGTCGCGAGCTCCGTCTCCCCGCAGTAGTAGCAGGCGCCGTTCAAGATCACCTCGTGCGTGCATGACCCACACAGCACGCAGCGCCCGTCCGCCACCTCGAGGTGCGCGCAGGGCTCGCCTGCCTCGCTCTCCGATCCACCGCCGGGCACATGTCCGGTGTAGCACGCGATCGGCGCGGGAAGTATTGGCGTGCGGATCGAGTAAAGTGCCTCGCGGTGGTCGCCGCGACGCAGCCGGTGGTGGAGATCGAGAGCACGCGCGTCACGTGCGCGGGCGCCGCCACGGCGTTCCTCCTGCGCCGGATGGGCGGTCTGGCCGGCGGCTACACCCCCGGGGTGCAGGACCAGATCCTGCGCGAGCTCGCCACCGAGGCCGAGGGCGCCGACCTCGGTCGGGTCACGCGCTGGTTCGCCCGCCGCACCGCCGACCTGGCGCGCCTGGGCAACCGGATCGGCGCGCGCATGGTCGCCATCCGCACGCCGGTCATCCTCGACTGGGTCGGCGAGGGCCACGGCTATCGCGGCGCGGTCCTGGTCACCTCCGGCGAGGTCCTGCACCCGGGCGCCGCCAGCCGCTCGCCGCACGCCATCGCGCTCACCTGCGAGAGCACGCGCCGGCTCGGGTTCCGCCGGGACGGGCTGGTCGGCTTCGACCCGTGGCCGGGCGCCGGCCGGCTGAGCGCACTCCCGAGCGAGCTCGAGGAGGCCCACCGGCGCTGCCTTCACCGGGCATTTTTGCTGTACTCCTACGGTTGGAGCTAGTCGTGCGCTCGCAGCCGTACCCAAAAGCTGGCCTGGCTCCGGCTCTGGCCGTCGCCGCCGTCGCCGTCGCCGGCGTCGCCGGAGCGATCGTCCTCGCCGGCATGGGCGTCACGCCCGCGGCCGCGCAGAGCCAGAAGAGCGCGCCGCCCAGGGCCGAGGACCTGGTCAAGCTCGAGCTCATCGCCGACACCACGCACGTCGGCGCCGGCAAGAAGCTCACCCTGGCCGCTCGCTTCGACATCGCGCCCGGCTGGCACATCTACTGGGAGAACCCGGGCGAGGCGGGGCTCGCGACCGAGGCCGCCTTCACCGCGCCGGCAGGCTACGAGGTCGGCCCGCTGCGCTTCCCCGGCCCCGAGCGCTTCCAGACACCGGGCGAGGGCGCGGTCAGCTTCGGCTACGAGAAGACGGCGGTGCTGTCGTCGATCGTCGCCGCCCCGGCGCGCCTCGCGGGCGAGCCGGTCCGCTTCTCGGTCAAGGCCAGCTGGCTGGTCTGCCGCGACGTGTGCCTGCGCGGCAAGGGGCAGGCGGCACTCGAGCTGCCGCCGGCCGGGCGCGGCCAGGACCGGGCGCGGCCCGCGCACGCGGAGCTGTTCGACAGGCACAGGGCCGAGCTGCCGCGCGCCTTCGCCGAGCTCCGCGCCGCCCACCGCTGGGAGCGCGACGCGCGCGAGGCGCGCCTCGTCATCGCCGGCCTGCGCGCCGATCGCGTCGAGTACTTCCCGCCGAGCGGCGAGGATCTCCAGCTCACCGGCCAGGGCGCCGCCGCGGCCCCGGGCGGCGCGAAGGGCACGACCGAGCTGCGGCTCCGCTACAAGCCAGGCACCAAACCTGCCCGTGCGCGAGGCGTACTGGCCGTCACCAGGGGCGCAGAGACGCGCTACTACGCCCTGGATCTCGAGGAGGCACCATGATGCGAGGAAGCCATGTCCATCCCTCCCTGTTCCTGACTCTCGCGGCGCTCGCGCTCGCCCCCGCCTGCGGTGCATCGCAGAGCGACGAGGCGGCGCCGCCGGCGACCGAGAGCGCCGCGTCCGCCGCCGCCGCGCCGGCCGCGACCGCGCCGGCCCCGGCGGCCCAGCCCGCCGCCAGCGCGGCCCCTGCCGCGAGCGCCGCGGCGGCGCCCGACTTCACCCTGCCGGACCTCGACGGCAAGCAGGTGTCGCTGTCGTCGTTCCGCGGCAAGACCGTCGTCCTCGAGTGGTTCAACCCCGGCTGTCCGTTCGTGCGCTACGCCCACGGCGAGGGGCCGCTCAAGGACCTGGCGAAGAAGTACACGGCCAAGGGCATCGTCTGGCTCGCCATCAACTCGAACGCGCCCGGCACGCAGGGCAACGGCGCCGAGCTGAATCGCAAGGCCCGGCAGGACTGGGCCATGTCGTACCCGATCCTGATCGACGAGAAGGGGGCGACCGGCAAGGCCTACGGCGCCAGGAGCACGCCCGGGATGTATGTGATCGATCCGAAGGGCGAGATCGTCTACCGGGGCGCGCTCGACAACGCGCCGCTCGGCAAGGTGCCGTCCGAGGGCCAGGTCAACTACGTGGAGAAGGCGCTCGCGTCGGTCGCCGCCGGCAAGCCGGTCGAGGTGGCCGAGACCAAGTCGTACGGCTGCAGCGTCAAGTACGCGTCGGAGTAGCGGGCCCCGAGGTCGGATCCGACGGCGCGCCCGGCGCGAGCTCGATCGTGCGCAGCCCGCCGGGCGCCCGCGGGTCGGCGGCCAGCGCCGTCTCGCCGCGCAGCCAGGCGATCGCGTGGCGGCCGGCCACCTCGCGGCGCCAGCCCTCGAGCAGCATCGGCGGCGCGGCCGGCGCGGCGGCAGCCTCGCCGGCCGCGGGGCCGAGGCCGACCTCGCTCCACGCCACCAGGGCCTCCGCCTCGGCGCGCCCGCCGACCAGGCGGACCGGCACGTCGGCCTCGCTGCAGCGCGACTGCACGATGGCCGCGATCATCGCCGCCTGGGCCTGGCCGCGCGGGCTGAGCGGCCGCGCCGCCTCGACCGCGAGCGGGCGGCCGCTGGCCGCGGCCACCGCGGCCAGGATCGCGTCGCCGTGGCGGCGCGCCGCCGTCGCGGTCACCCCGCGCACCCGCGCCAGCTCCGACGCCTGGGTCGGCGCCCGCCGGGCCAGCTCGAGCAGGGCCGGGTCGGGCAGGATCCACGACGGCGGCGTGTTCGAGTCGAGCGCCTGGCGCTCGCGCCAGGCGGCCAGCTCGCGCAGCACCGACAGGGCTGGCCCCTTGAGGGCGACCCAGCCGCCGATCTGGCGGTAGATCTCGTCGGGCGGGCGGCGCTGGGCCATGTCCTCGGCCAGCCGCTGCGACTCCTCGCTGGCCCACGACAGCCGGCCGCGATGCTCGAGCCGCGCGCGCAAGACCGACCAGGCGGACAGGAGGTGGCGCACGTCGTCGAGCGCGTAGCGCAGCTGGCGATCGCTCAGCGGGCGGCGCCGCCAGTCGGTGTGCTGCGAGCCCTTGTCGAGCGACACGCCGAACAGCTGGCTCACCAGGCGCGCGTATCCGATCTGATCGGGCAGCCCGGCGAACGAGGCCGCGATCTGGGTGTCCATGAACCCGCGCGCGGTCACCCCGTAGGTGGTGTTGAGCAGGCCCAGGTCCTGGCGGGCGGCGTGGGCCACCACCTCGATGGCCGGATCCGCCACCAGCTCGAACAGCGCGCCCGGGTCGACGGCGAGCGGGTCTATCGCCGCCACCTCCGGGCTGGCCTGATCACCCCACGCGACCTGCACGAGCGCCAGCTCGGGGACGTAGCGGTCCTCCGATACGAACTCGAGGTCGATGGCGAAGATCCCGGCGCGCGCGATGGCAGCCGCGATCTCGGAAACGCCGCTGGCCTCGTCGACCGGCGCGGTCGCAAGTCGGCTCATCCAGCGTCGACAATATCGCAAGACGCTCCGGCTCCGGGCCCCGACGAGGCGTCGTCGTTCGGCTATAGTCCGCGTCGATGAGCGGGGACACCTTCCGAAGCAAGGCCACCATTTCCCTCGATGACGGCCGTACGGCCGAGATCTTCCGCCTGGATGCCGTGCGCAGGGCCGGCGTGGGAGACCTCGATACCTTGCCCTTCTCGCTGCGCATCCTGCTCGAGAACCTGCTCCGCCACGAGGACGACAAGAGCGTCACCCGTTCGCACATCGAGGCGGTGGCGGCGTGGGATCCGGCGGCCACGCCCGCGGTCGAGATCGCGTTCCGCCCCGCCCGCGTCATTCTGCAGGACTTCACCGGGGTGCCGTCGGTCGTCGATCTCGCGGTCATGCGCGAGGCGTTCGCGCGACTCGGCGGCCCGCCCGAACAGATGAGCCCGATTCGACCGTCCGACCTGGTCATCGATCACTCGGTGCAGGTCGACTCGTTCGGCCAGTCCGTGTCGTTCCGCCGCAACGTCCAGCTCGAGTACGAGCGCAACCGCGAGCGCTACCAGTTCCTGCGCTGGGGCCAGCAGGCGCTGCACGGCCTGCGGGTGGTCCCGCCGGGCACCGGCATCGTCCACCAGGTCAACCTCGAGTACCTGGCGCGGGTCGTCTTCTTCGAGGAGCAGGACGGCGTCACGCGCGCGTTCCCCGACACGCTGGTCGGCACCGACTCGCACACCACCATGATCAACGGGCTCGGCGTGGTCGGCTGGGGCGTCGGCGGCATCGAGGCCGAGGCGGCGGTGCTGGGCGAGCCGATGCCGATGCTCTTGCCCCAGGTGGTCGGCTTCAAGCTGACCGGCGCGCTGCCGGCGGGAGCCACCGCCACCGACCTCGTCCTCACGGTGACCGAGATGCTGCGCAAGCGCGGCGTGGTCGGGAAGTTCGTCGAGTTCCACGGCAGCGGGCTCGACTCGCTGGCCCTGCCCGACCGCGCCACCATCGCCAACATGGCGCCCGAGTACGGCGCCACGATGGGCTTCTTCCCGGTCGACGACGAGACGCTGGCCTACCTGCGCTTCAGCGGGCGGCCGGCCGCGCTGGTGGACGACATCGAGCGCTACCTGGTCGAGCAGGGGCTGTTCCGCGATCGGTCGGCGCCCGAGCCGCGCTTCTCCGCGAGCCTCGAGCTCGATCTGGGCGACGTGGTGCCGTCCCTCGCCGGGCCCAAGCGGCCACAGGACAGGGTGCCGCTGTCCGGGTCGCAGGCCGCGTGGCGAAAGTCGCTGGTCGGCTTCCTGGGCGACAAGGTCGAGGATCGCCGCGCTGCGGTCGAGGCATGGGTCGGCCAGGCCGGTCAGGACGAGCGCGCGCCGTCGGGCGTGAGCGCGATCGACGCGCGCTTCGCCGCCTCGCCCGAGACGGCGGGCGGCGGCGATGGTGATGGCGGCGGCAGCCCGGTCGAGATCGGGCACGGCGACGTCCTCATCGCGGCGATCACGAGCTGCACCAACACGTCCAACCCGTCGGTGATGCTGGCGGCGGGCCTGCTCGCGCGCAAGGCGGTGGAGCGCGGGCTGAAGCCGCGCCCGTGGGTCAAGACCAGCCTGGCCCCCGGATCGCAGGTGGTGACCGAGTACTTCGAGGCGGCCGGGCTCACCGATTCGCTCGAGGCGCTCGGCTTCAACCTGGTCGGCTACGGCTGCACCACCTGCATCGGCAACTCCGGCCCGATCGACGAGTCGCTGGCGTCCACCGTGAAGGACCACGGCGTGGTCGCGGCCGCGGTGCTGTCGGGCAACCGCAACTTCGAGGGCCGCATCCACCCGAGCGTGGTGGCCAACTATCTGGCCTCACCGCCGCTGGTGGTCGCCTACGCGCTCGCCGGCACCATGGACATCGACTTCGAGCGCCACCCGATCGGCGTCGATCGCAGCGGCGTGCAGGTGTACCTGCGCGATCTGTGGCCGACCCCGCAGGAGGTGGCCGAGTGCGTGCGCCAGTCGGTCAGGCGCGAGATGTTCGAGCGCCGCTACGCCGCCGTGTTCGAGGGCACCGAGGAGTGGCGCGGCCTCGACATCCCGAGCGGGCTGACCTTCGCGTGGAACGACGCGTCGACCTACATCCGCCGCCCGCCCTACTTCGACGATCTCTCGCCCGAGCCGACCGCGCCGGCCGACATCCTGGGCGCGCGCGCGCTCGCGGTGCTCGGCCACTCGGTCACGACCGATCACATCTCGCCGGCCGGGTCGATCGCGAAGAACGGGCCCGCCGCCCGCTATCTGATGGAGCACGGCGTGCAGCCGGCCGACTTCAACCAGTACGGCGCCCGCCGCGGCAACCACGAGGTGATGGTGCGCGGCACCTTCGCCAACATCCGCCTGCGCAACCTCCTGGTCCCCGGCGTCGAGGGCGGCGTGACCATCCACCTGCCCGATGGCGAGCAGCTCTCCATCTACGACGCGGCCATGCGCTACAAGGCCGACCGCGTGCCGCTCGTCATCATCGCCGGCTCCGAGTACGGGACCGGATCGTCGCGCGACTGGGCGGCCAAGGGCACCATGCTGCTCGGCGTGCGCGCGGTGGTGGCCGAGAGCTACGAGCGCATCCACCGCTCCAACCTGGTCGGCATGGGCGTCCTGCCCCTCCAGTTCCTCCCCGGCGAATCCCGCGAGACCCACGGCCTGACCGGGCGCGAGACCTTCGACGTCCTCGGCGTCAACGAAGGCCTGTCGCCCCAGAAGCGCCTCACCGTGCGCGCCGACAGCAAGTCCTTCACCGTCCTGGCCCGCGTCGACACCCCCCAGGAGGTGGAGTACATGCAGCACGGCGGCATCCTCCAGTACGTGCTGCGCAAGCGCGCCCGCGCCGCGGGCGCGATCAGCTGACCCGCGCCATCCGCCTCGCGAATCTCCGACGTTCAGCCTCCTCGCAGCCGACCGCCGGGCTGGCCTCGTGTCGCTGTCCCCGCGGGGACCACGCGCGGCCGCTGGGCGGACATCCGCGGGGCCGCCAGCCTGCCTGCGCCGGTGAGGACGGCGCGGCGGTGGCAGTCGAGGCGCGGGCGCTCAGATCTTCCCGGTCAGGTCGTGGATGGCGCGGGTGCTCTTGCCCGCGCTGATCTTCACGGTGAAGCTCTTCTTGATGTCGAGCTCGGCGTTGATGAGGGTGACCCGGTGGCTGCCGGGCGGCAGCTCGATCGCGCGCTGCGGGGTCTTGAGCCCGGTGGGCTCGCCGTCGATGTAGATGTCGCAGGGCGGCTTGGAACCGATGAGCAGGGTGCCCGACTCCCCCTTCTGTCCCCGGTCGTCGCCGTCGGCGTCGCCATCGCCGGAGGCGTCGTCCGGCAGAGACGCAACCGCGGCCACCTGCTTCCTGTGCCGGCGCGCATGCGAGTGCGATCGCTTCGGCTTGCGCTTGGCGTGGCGCCGCTCGCGGGCCGGCTTCTCCGCCCTGGCCGCCTTGGGCTTGGCCTTCTCCGCCGCCCCGGTGCCGGCGGCCGCCCCATCCTGTGGATCGATCGGATCCAGGGCGAGGTTGACGTTCTGCGACTCGCCGGCGTTGAGATCGAGCTCGACCCGGCGCGAGAAGAAGCCGGCCGGGGCCTCGACGTCGACCACGTGCGCGCCCGGCGTCAGGTTGCGCACGCGGAGCGGTGACTTGCCGAGCACGCGGCCGTCCAGGTTGATCGTGGCCTGCGGCTTGATGCGAATGTCGAACCCGGTCGCGGCCAGGACCTGCGGCGTCAGTTGCGCCGGCGTCGCGACCGGTGCCTGAGCTGCGGGTGCCGGCGCGGGCGATGCCGCGGCCGGCGCGGGCGACCCCACCGGCGCCGCCGTGGACGCCGCCGCGGACGCGGCCACGGGAGCGGGAGCCGGAGCGGGGGGCGCGGACGCCACCGCGCGCCGCGGAGCCTGCACGGCCGCCGGCCGGGCCGCCGCGGGGGGAGGCGCGACGTCGGCCTCCTCGGCCGGCGTGAAGTAGTGCTTGCCGACGAAGACCCCGGCCGCGGCGGCGACGGCGGCGAAGGCGAGGCCGCCGAGGACCACGATCAGGACCCGGTGCGAGCGCCGCGTGATCGGCTCGAGATCACCGGTGTACTCGGGCAGCGAGGCGGAGCTGTCCTGGATCGCATGGCGCTCCTGCTGCGCCGCCGAGATGAAACGAACGATGGCGGACGACTCGGTCGCCATGGGTGACCTCGATCGAGGCATCCAGTCGGACAAACCGTAGCCCGCGAGCTCCGAGCCGATCAACCCGTTTTGTCACCGACATCACGTTTCCCGGCCGCGTCCGCGCACATCCGCGCTCACCGTCCCGGGACGGCAGACTCACTGACAGGCGCCGCGCGCGCTGAAGCGCCGCCCCGGGCAGCTGCCCGACGCCTGGAACACCTTGCCGTCGCAGCCGCAGTAGCTGCGCAGATCGCGCGTACAGCTCCGGTTCCGCGCCATGCACGTGCCCTTGTGGTCCGCGTCGCAGCCGAGACCCTCGCAGACGCCGCTCGCGCACTGCTCGCCCCGCTCGCAGCGGCCGCCGTCGCGGATCCCCTTGCCCGCGCCCGCGCCCGCACCCGCGCCCGCACCCGGCGCCGCCGCGGTGCCCGCCCCCGCGCCCGCGCTCGCCCCTCCGCCGCCGCCGGCAGGCGCGCTGGTGTCCCCCGCGCTGTCCGGGGCAGCCTCGCGCGGTGAGCCGTTGTCCTCGATCGGAGTGGGCGGCGGCCGCTGGATGGGCCGCTGCGAGAGCGGCGGCCCCTTCCCCGGCGGCGGCCCGGGCGGGATCATCGTCGGCGGCGGATCGCAGCCGAGCAGCCCGAAAACCAGCGCCGCGGCCAGCGCCGCGCCGGGCAGAACCCATCGACGCGGACCACGGGCTCGACGTCGACCTCGACTTCGACGGGTCACCAGGCGGCGCAGCACCATGGCGCGAATCCTAGGACGAAGCCGGCCGGACCTCAAACGCGACTGCAGGCCCGGTCCGGGAAGTGCTCGACCATCTCGTCGAACCGCCGGCGCGGTGGTAGCCTCCGGCCGCATGGCGGGTGACGACGGTCGGGGAGGCAAGCAGGCCGCGCCGCGAGGCCTCGAATCGACCGCGCCGCTCGCGCTCGGGCCCGCCGAGGCGGCCGCCGTCGGGGCGCAGATCGGCCGCTACACCATCGAGCGCGTGGTGGGAGCCGGCGGCATGGGCCTGGTCGTCGCCGCGCGCGATCACGAGCTGGGCAGGCTCGTGGCCATCAAGTTCGTCGCGGCCGACACCGAGCTGGCCCAGGCACGCGTCGTGCGCGAGGCGCAGGCGATGGCCCGGCTGTCGCATCCCAACGTGGTCGCGGTCCACGAGGTGGTGCGCTTCGGCCAGCGCGCCGGCATCGTCATGGACCTGGTCGAGGGCGGCGACCTGGCCACCTGGTGCGCCGGCCGGCGCCGCCCATGGCGCGAGATCGTCGCCGCCTACGTGCAGGCGGCGGCAGGGCTGGCCGCCGCCCACCGCGCCGGGCTGGTGCACCGCGACTTCAAGCCGGCCAACGCGGCCATCGACGGCGACGGCGTCGTCCGCGTCACCGACTTCGGGCTGGTGCGCGCGGCGGGCCTCGGCGAGCCGGACGCCGCCGGCCAGGTCTCGACGCCCGAGGAGCTCGCCGCGCTCGACCAGACCCTGACCGCGACCGGCGCGCTGGTGGGCACGCCGGCCTACATGGCCCCGGAGCAGCACGACGGCGAGGCGGTCGACGCGCGCACCGATCAGTGGGCCCTGGCCTGCTCGCTCTACGAGGCGCTCCACGGCCAGCGACCGTTCGCGGGACAGAGCGTGGACGAGATCGCCGCCGCCGTGCGAGCCGGCGCGATCCGGCCGGAGCCGCCCGACAGCCGCGTGCCGCGCGCGGTCCGGGCCGCGATCCGGCGGGCGCTGTCGCCGCGCCCGGCCGATCGGTTCCCGTCGATGGAGCAGCTCGTCGCGGCGCTCTCGCCCGCCCGGCGACGATGGCGAGTCGCGGCGGTGCTGGGCGCGGCCGCCGCCATCGCCTGCGCGGTCTTCCTGCTGCTCCACGGGCGCGCCGGCTCCGAGGTGACCTGCGCCGGGCTCGACGCCCCGCTGACCTCGGTGTGGAATCCCGCGCGCGCCGGCGCGCTGCGCGGCCACTTCGCTGGCGCGGGGGCCTGGGCCGCCGACGGCTCCGGTCGCGTGGCCTCGCGGCTCGACGGCTACGGCGCCTCGTGGCTCGCGGCGCGCACGAGGGCGTGCGAGGACGCGCGCGCCCGCCGCGGCGCGCCCGGCCTGCTCGACCGCCGCATGCGCTGCCTCGATCAGCGGCTGATCGAGATGTCGGGCGTGGTCGCGGCGCTTCTCGACGCCGATCCGGCGGTGATGCGGCGCGCGGGCGCGGCGATCGACGGCCTCCACGCCGTCGCCGACTGCGACGACCCGCGCGACAGCGTAGCGCGGCCCGCCGACCCGCGGGCGCGCGCCGACATCGCCGCCGCCGAGGACGACCTCGCGCGCGGATGGGCGCTGCACGCGGTCGGCCGCTGCAAGGACGCGCTGCCGCTCGCCCGGCGCGCGACCGAGGTCGGCGAGCGCACCCGCTGGTCGCCGCTCCTGGCCCGCGCCCTGGTCCTGCGCGGGGAGTGCGAGAACCGCGCGGGCGACTACGCCGCGGCGCTGGCCACGCTCGACCGCGCCGGCGACGAGGCGGCCCGGGCCAGGGACGACCGGCTGCTCGCCGAGGCGCTCGGCACCCGCTTCTTCGTGCTCGGCGACCGGCTCGGTCGCCCGACCGATGCGCTGGCCGGCCGCCAGTACATCGAGCTCGCCCTCGAGCGGGCCGGCCAGCCGCCGCGCGAGCGCGCCATCTGGCTCCACGTGCTCGCGACCGTGCTGAGCAACCAGGGAACGCTCGACGAGGCGCTGGCCGCCGAGACCGAGGCGGTGGCGACCTGGCGGAAGATCGTGCCGCCCGATCACGTGAACCTGCTCGACGCGCTGCAGACCATGGCCGAGATCCAGATCTCCCGGCGCGAGTTCGATCGCGCCGTCGCGCTGCTCGACCAGAACGAGCGGACCGAGATCGCGACGCGCGGGCCCGACGATCCCCGGGTCGCCTCGCTGAACGTCGACCACGGCGTGGCCGACGCGATGCGCGGCGATCTGTCCGGTGCGGTGAAGCACTGGGAGCGGGCGCTCGCCATCGAGCGCGCGGCCGGCATCACCAGCAAGTACGTCGGCATGTACAACGTGGGGCTCGCGCAGCTCGCGCTCGGGCGCTGGCGCGAGGCCCACGCCATGCTGACCCGCGCGCTGGCCGTGGCCGACGCGACCGCGCCTGGCGCCACCACCCCGGTCGCCATGTGCGCCAGCGCGCTCGGCGCGGCGACCATGGCGCTGGGGCAGATCGACGAGGCGCGGCCGCTGCTCGAGCGCGGCGTGGCGGCCGCCCGCGCGAGCGGCGGCGCCATCAGGACGCAGGCGCTCACCTACGCCGCCCAGGGTGCGCTGGCCCGCGGCGACGCGGCGTCGGCCGGGACGCTCCTGGCCGAGGCGGCGAAGGTGACCACCGACGACGATCCCCAGCTCATCGTGGCCGAAGGCGACGTCGCGCGCGCCGGCAAGGGCTGCCGCGCCGCCCAGCCCCTCTATCAGCGGGCGGTGGCGGCGGCGGGCGTCAGGGCGGAGTCGGTGGGCGAGCTGACCGACGCGCTCACCGGGCTCGGCGAGTGCATGGTCGAGCTGGGCAGCGCGGCCGGCGCCGTGACCACCCTCGAGCCGAGGGTGGCGTGGATCGACCAGGTCGGCTCCGATCCGGGCGCCGCGGCCCGCGCTCGCTTCGCCCTGGCCCAGGCCCTGGCGGCCACCGGCGGAGACCGGGTCCGCGCTCGTCGACTGGCGGAGTCGGCGCGGGTCGGCTTCGCGACGCTGGGCGCGCCAGGCCAGCGGCGCGCGGCCCGCATCGCACGCTGGCTCGAACGCCACCCGTGAAGCAGGCGCCGCGCGGCGCGCGGCGGCGCGGGCGGGCCCCCGCGGCGGGCCGCCCCCTCCGCCTTGACGGCGGCGGGCCCTCATCGGATCCTGCTGCCATGACCCGCCGTTCGGCCGTCGCGCTGGTCCTTGCGGCCGCCGCGATCGGGCCGGGCGGGTGCGGAGACGACAGGCCGGCCGGCAGCGCCGCGGCCGCGGCCGGCGACGAGGCCGAGTCGACCCCGGTGGTGCTGCCGGCGGAGCCGATCTATCCCGACTCGGTGCAGGGCCTGGAGACCCTGATGACCGCGCTGGTCAAGGCGCTGCAGGACGACGACGCGACCGAGAAGTCGCGCCTCCTGCTCAGCCTGCAGCTGCCCGACCCGCGCGCCTGGTTCAACCAGGTGTTCGGCGGCCAGCTGGGCGCCACGCTCCTGGCCGAGCACGAGCGCACTCGCAACGGCATCGGCTGGCTGGCCAGCCACATCAAGGGGCGCATCGACACCGGCCTGGTCGTCATCCACGCCGAGCGCTTCGAGGTGCCCAACCAGGCCGCCTCGGTCGGCTACCAGAGCGCCGCGCTCGCGCGGATGGCGCAGCGGGTCCCGCTCTACTCGGTCAGGTTCTCGACCCCGGACGGCAAGAAGACCTGGCACGTCTGGTCGTTCGTCCACCACCAGGGCACGTTCCGCTACGTGGGGAAGATGCGGAAGGTGGAGGACCGCGCCCCTCCCGCCGAGGGGCGCGACCTCATGGAGTACCGGCTCGGCGACGCGGCCCGGGTGAAGGCGTCGATGAACGCCCAGTAGCATGAACGCCCGGTAGCACCCGGCGCCGCGGCCGGTTCCGACCCCAGGCTCAGTCGCCGAACGAGCTCGGGCAGAGCGGCTGCTCGACGATGCGGCCGGCGTCGATGTCGTGGGCCAGGCGGATGAACTGCGCGTGCGACCAGGCCAGCGGGGTGGCCGATAGCGTCCCCTCGCCCGGCGTGAAGCCGGCGTCGCCCGACGGCGCCTTGTCGTCCCACACCTGCTCGGGCAGGAGCCGCCCGCTGTTGGCGGTCGCCGCGATCGA
>DATFRY010000392.1:0-43108 GCA_035262925.1 Kofleriaceae bacterium
GCGAGCGAGCGGGCCAGCAGGGTGGCCAGGCTGCTGCAGGAGGCCGGGATCAACGCCGAGGCCTCCCCGCGCATGAGGCAGGAGGTGTGGCGCAAGTTCTACTTCCTCGACCCGTTCGCCAGCGTCTGCGCCCTGACCTCCGCGACGCTGGGCCCGGTGCGCGACGACCCGGACACGCGCGCGGTGCTGGTGGCGTGCATCGCGGAGGTGCGCGCGCTGGCCGAGGCGGAGGGCGCGGTGGTGCCGACGGTGGCCGAGTCGCTGGCCGCCCTCGATGCGCTGCCCGCCGGCCAGACGCCGTCGCTCCTGCGGGCGGTGCGGCAGGGCGCGCCTCTCGAGATCGAGACGTTTCAGGGCGCGGTGATCCGCCTCGGCGAGAAGCTCGGCATCCCGACCCCGGTGCACCGCTTCATCTACGCGGCCCTCAAGCTGCGCGCCGGCGGCGGCGGGCTCAGCGGATCGCGGGCAGGCGCGTGAGCTGGAGGAGGAGCGGGATGGTGCGCCCGCCCTCCACGAGCTCCATGTGGCCGATCTGCGATCGGAAGTAGAGGACCGGCGCGCGCCTGGCGTCGTCGCCGACCTCTGCCGCGCGGTCGGGCAGGCGGTCGAACACGCGGACGGTCGTGCCGGCGGCGCCGCCGCCCAGCTCGCGCACGAACGGCTCGGTCCAGCGGATGGTGTCGCCGCCGACCAGCAAGAGCTGGTTGGCCGGCCCGCCGCGCGGCTCCGCCAGCCAGGCGCGATACGCGTCCTCGTCGCCGTAGAGCGCGTCGATGAGGACGACCTGCTCGAGCGCGCGGTGCTCGAGCCAGGCCTCGGCCGTGCGGTAGCCGCCGCTGTGGGCCAGGACCACGACCGGGCCCCACGGCCGCAGGAGCCCCGTCTGCCGCCGGACCTCGACGAGGAGCTGGCCGAGGAGCGGCCAGCTCACCTGGTCGCCTCCGCCGGCGGGCGCCTCGGGCGCGATGAAGAGCGCGTTGCGCCCGCTGGCGCGGAACTGCTCGGCCAGTCGGTGCTCGGTCCACGCGCGATCCACGCCGGTGTAGTAGCCGTGCACGTAGAACGCGATGCCGGCGCGCTCCTGGCGGTAGCCGGCCGGCGTCCAGACATGGACCGGCCCGCGCGCGGTGACCAGGCGGACGTGGTGGCCGCCCGCCTCGATCTCCTGGGCCGGCGGGTCGGCCGCCGCCCGCGCCCCGGCGAGGACGAGGATCGCCGCGGTCACCGTCAGCGCCTGCCGCACGCCGGTGAGAGTAAACTGACATCGGTGACGCGGGCGTGCCTGTTCGTCCTGGCGGCCGGGCTGTGCGCGGTCCCGCGCGCCGGCGCGGCGCAGCAGCCGCGCGACGGCCGGCACACGACCGGCACGCGCGCCACCATGGCGGTGGAGGAGGAGTGGCGGCGCGGCGCGCTCGACGGCGCGCGGCGCATCTGGCGCGGCAATCGCCTCGAGCTCGAGGAGCACTACGCCGCCGGCGAGCTCGACGGTCCGTGGATCGCCTACCGCGACGACGGCGGCCCGCGCGCGCGCGGCCGCTACCGCCGCGGGAAGCGCGAGGGCGAGTGGACCACGTTTCACTCGAGCGGCGCCCTGGCCAGCCGCGCCGGCTATCGCGCCGATCGCCTGCACGGCCCGTTCGCGCGCTGGTCGCGCGACGGACGCCTGGCCGAGAAGGGCGCCTACCTCGATGGCCTCAAGCACGGCCTGTGGACCGTCTACGACGCGCGCGGGCGCGTGGCCGGCACCTACCGGATGCGGCGCGGCACCGGGGTCGAGCGCACCTGGCACCGCGCCGGCCGCCTGGCCAGCGAGACCGCGATGGTGGACGGCCTCGCCCACGGGCGCCACCGCGAGTACTCGAGCGGCGGTCGGGTCCTGGTCGACGGGCGCTTCGATCGCGGCCGCCGCGACGGCCGCTGGTCGGAGCGGCACGCCGACGGCCGGCCCGCGCTCGAGGCCACCTACGACGCCGGCGCGCTGACCGGGCGCTACCGCCGCTTCTATCCGGGCGGCGACATCGCCGTCGACGCGACCTACGCCCACGGCCTGCTGGAGGGCCGCTACGCCGAGTACTACCCGGGTGGGCACGTGGAGCACGAGGGCACCTACCGCGCGGACCTGCGCGACGGCGAGTTCCGGCAGTACGACGCGGACGGCGACCTGGTCGAGCGCACCGAGTGGAGGCGCGGGCGGCTGGTCGAGCGCGCCCGGCCGGCCCCGGCGGCGAAGGGCGCGAGGAAGGCCGAGAGCGGGCGATGAAGTCGAGCTGACGAGGGGGCGAGCGAGCCGCCCGCCCTCTGGTCCCGGCGCGGCCCGCCCGTCAGTTGAAACGGCGGAGGTCCGCCCGCCAGCGCACCGCCTTGCCCCGCTCGCCCAGCCATCGCGCGAAGCTCTGGCGCGCCGCCTCGCGCGCGTCGTCGTCCTTGCTGCGCCCGATGCCGAAGTCGCTGGCCGCCATCTCGCGCAGGAGCTGCCCGGCCTTCTGCTCGACCATGAGCGGCGGCTCGTCGTCGAGCACCTTGCCGATGATCGTGAAGCCGGCCGCATTGCCCAGTCGCAGGAGCGCCTCCGCGGCCTCGAGCCGGAGGAACGGGTCATCGCTCTTCGCGGCGAACTTCTCGATGGCCGGCACCGCCACGCCCGCGCCGGCGGCTCCCGACCCGGGCAGCACCTGGATGATGTGCTCGGCGACCCGGTCGGATCCGGTCCGCTCGAGCGCGCCGGCGAGCGCCGTCACCGCGTGCCGGTCGCGCACCGCCGCCAGGTGGTGCACCGCCTCGATCTGCTGGTTCTCGTCGGAGCTGGCCAGCGCCTTGACCAGGACGTCGAAGTCGCCGGCGTGCGCGTGCTCGCCCTCCTGATGGCGCAGGGACGAGAGCCCCAGCACGGCCGCCGCGACCAGGACCGCGCCCCCGCCCACGCGCGTGATGGCCCTGGCCGGCCGCTCGGCGCCGCGGACGTAGTAGAGGAGCGAGGCCAGGATGAGGAGCCCCGCGAAGCACACCACCACCGACGGGCCGGTCGGCAGATCGCCGAAGTAGGACAGCAGCATGCCGGCCGCGCTGCACGCCGTCCCCACGCTCCAGGCCAGGGTGATGCGCGCGCCGAGCCGCTCGCCGAACATGAACGAGATCGACGCCGGCACGACCAGGAACGTGAAGACCAGCAGCACGCCGGCGATCGCCACCGAGCTGGTGATGACCAGGCCGAAGCTGGCGTAGAACAGGAAGTCCCAGAAGCGCACGCGGCGGCCGCGCGCCGCGGCCCCCTCCGGGTCGGTCGAGATCTCGAGGAACTGCCGGCGGAAGATCCAGTGGAAGGCGCCGATGGCCGCGTAGATCGTCGCGGTCTTGATGATGGACGGCCAGGTGACCAGGAGGACGTTGCCGACCAGCATCTCCTTGATGTGCTCCGACTCGCCCGGTGAGCGCGCGAGCAGGAGCAGCGCCAGCGCCGACGCGGTGGCGTAGACGATGCCGATGAACGCCTCCTGCGGCACCTTCTCGTGGCGCATGCGTGTCAGCGCGAAGACGGCCGCGCCGAAGAAGGTGAAGCCGAGCGAGAAGAGATAGATCGCGGTCGCGCCGCCCGGCTCGGTCGGGGAGTAGCCGAGCAGGGCGGCCACCACCGAGCCGAAGGCGGCGATCTGGGCCAGCGCGAGGTCGACGAAGATGACCTTGCGGCTGAGCACGTGGATCCCGAGGTAGCCGTGGATGCCGGTCAACACCAGGCACATGGCCAGGGGCGGCAGCATCCAGCGCAGGTCGGCGAGCTGGGTCATGGCGCGACCGCGGCAACCATGTCGGTGAGCACGTGATCGACCAGCGCGAAGTAGTCGTTCACGCCCTTCTCACCGCGCACCTGGTTGGGCAGGATGACGGCCTTGGCTCCGCCCTCGCGCGCGATGCGCTGGGGCAGCGCCGGGTCGTAGAAGTTGTCGACCAGGATGAGCTTGACGCCGTTGCTCTTGACCCGGTCGATGGTGTCGCGCACGTGGCGAGGTCCGGGCGCGATGCCCGGCTTCTCCTCGATGGTGCCGATGAGCTGAAAGCCGAAGGTGGAGGCCGCGTAGGCCCACACCTTGTGGAACTCGTACACCTTCTGGCCGCGCAGCGGCCGGGCCTTGGCCAGCCAGCCTCCGGCCAGCTCGGACAGCTTCTTCCCCTGATACTCGTTGGCGTCGAGGAACTGGACCAGCTTCCCGTCGAGCGCCAGCCGACTCAGCTTGCGCGTGCCGACGATGTCGAGCAGCTGATCGCCGAACATGGCGCGGTCGATGCGCTTCTTGAAGTCCTTGAGGCGCGTGTCGAAGTAGGCGGCGTCGGCCGGCGCGGCCGCCTTGAGCGCACGGGCGGCGTTGTCGGCCATGAGCTTGGCGCGCACGGGGTCGAGCCACAGGTGCGGGTTGCCCTCCGGGTGGATGTCGCCCTGGGCGTGGCTGAGCATGGTCGGGACCTCGAGCTTCGGGATCCCTGCCGACAGCACGATGCGGCCGGCGCCGGTCCGGAAGATGCGCGAGTTGCCCGAGCCGTCGGCCACCTGATCGGCCCACAGCTCGAGCTGCATGCCGATCTCGAACAGCATGTCGGCGTTGCGGACGCGGGCCATGAGGGACGGGGTGGGCGAGACGAAGTGCGGGTCCTGGTCTCCGGTGGCCAGGCTGAAGGCCTCGACCTTGTCGCCGCCCACCTCGCGCACGATCGCCTCGATGGTGGGCAAGGTGCAGGCGATGCGCTGCTTGGCCTGGGCGCGCGCGGGTGCGGCGCCGGCCGTGATCGCCGCCAGCGCCAGGAGCGCGGCGGCCGTGATGGGTAGGGGCTTCATGACGGCATTCCTTTCACTTGTTCACCCAGAACGGTTCGGGCGGATGGGCGCCGAAGACGAAGTTGAGCTCGGCGAAGACCGAGTCGCGGCCGTCCTCGGCCTCGACGTCGCTCAGCCGGTGCTCGTAGCCGAGGCGGAAGCGCAGGAACTCGCTCGTGTACCAGGTGGCGTAGCCCATGATGGCCTGCCGCCGGAGCGAGTCGTCGGAGATGGTCGCGGCGTCGTCCCACCTCGCGCCCAGGTAGACGTTGCGCGACGCCTGGTACTGCGCGAACGCGAAGTAGCCGACCGGCGAGGCGCTGCCGTCCAGCACGGCGTCCGGCTCGCCGTCGCCGTTCTGATCGATCTCCTCGGTGAAGTCGCGCCTGGTGGCGAAGACCTGGCCGCCGAGCACGAACGACTGGAACTCGCCGCGCCTGAGCGGCTTCCACTTGTAGAGGAAGTCGGCGCTGTAGGTGAAGGCGTTCTTGTCGCCGGCCGGATCGCTGCGACCCCAGAAGAAGATGGCGGACAGGTCCACGGCGTGATCGCCGCCGAAGTTGCGGAACCAGCGCAGGTTGGTGACCACGGCGGGCGAGTCGCCCGGCCCGTCGGCGACGGCCGAGCCTCCACCGGTCAGGACCTGCGTGGTCAGCTCGAGGGCCGACTCGGGGTCGAAGCTGGGCAGGAGCACGCGCGCCGACGCGCCGTTGGCCACGTAGCCCTCCTCGCCGAACAGCTCCTCGACCACCAGCGGTCGGGTCATCTGCGGCAGGTCGTGCAGGTGGAGCACGTTGATGCGCCCGATCTCGGGGCGGAAGCGGCCCACCTTGAACTGCAGCGCCAGCGGCGGATCGTCGAGCACCGGGATCGGCAGCCGCTTGATGACGACGTAGCCCTCCTCGATGCCGGCCTCGAACTCGCCCGGCACCTCCGATTCGATCGACGCGATGACGACTCCGTCGGCGAACGGGTCGACCGCGGCGCGGAAGTCGAGCTCCGCTTCGCGCAGGTTGAACCGGTTGTCGATCGGCGCGCCGCCTTCCGACAGGACCTCCCTGTCGTCGTGGCGGTAAAAGCCGTTTCCGACCACGGTGACGGTCGGGTTGAGCGCGTTGGCGGAGACCGCCGCGGCCTGCGGTGCGGGCGCGGGCGCGGTCTCCTCGCCCTCCTCCTCTGCGCCCTCCTCGGGCAGCTGCAGGCGGAGGCGGGCGACCTGGGCCTCGAGCTCCTCGACTCGCTTCGCGAGATCGGCGGGCGTGGCCGGCTTCGTGGGTGGGGATGAGGGCGCGGGCGCGGGCTTCTTCTGCGCGCGCGCCGCGCCGGGGAGGAAGAGTGATGCTGCGGCGAGAGAGATCGAGAGGACGGCTTTTCGCACCTTGTCACCTGTATCCGGAATGCCACGCGGGGTCGGACGCGCCGCAAGCGCTCCTCGGGCACACCGAGGGCGCGCGCGTGCGCGCGAGAACGGGACCAGCGGGGCTAGACCGGAGGCGACGTCTTGGGCGCGGTGCGATAGAGCGAGCGCGCGGCCGCGCCCGGATCGTGCGCGAGCGCGACCACGGCCGGCGCCGGCGGCGGCGCGCAGTCGCGCGGCGCCTCGAGCGACGGGGCCGCCATGCGCTCGCGCGCCTGCGAGCCGATGTAGCAGTGATCGTGGCCGTGGCGCGGCGCGGACGCCGGCGGCTTCGCCGTCGTCGTCGCCGCGGCGGCGGGCGAGCTCAGGCCCGATCGATCACCGGCCCCATCGCGCGCGGCGAGGGCCGGAGCGTCCGCGTCCGGCTCGCCCTCGTGCATGAGGTCGCCGTGCTCGGGGCACTGGACGTGCCGGGTGGTGGCCTGATGGATGAGGCCGCCGATGTTGCCGAGCGCGAAGCCGAGGAGCGCGACCACGGCAACCAGCCGCGTGCCGATCTCCGGCCTGCGCCACGCACGACTCATGCGCTGGTAAGGAAGCACAACTCGCGGGAAGCGGCAACGCCTTCCCGCCCGCGCGACGAGCCGGCACCTACACTCCGGGCACCTACACCGGGGGCGCCGACGCCGGGCGCCGCCTGAGCGCGGCGACCACCTGATGCGGGTGGAACGGCTTGGCCAGACACGGACATTTCACCTCGGCCACGAACTCGCGCGCGCGTGCGGTGAAGGCGCCGCCCGTCATGAAGATGAAGCGCTGCTCCAGGCCCGGTCGCGCGCGCCGCACCTCCTCGTAGAGGTCCATGCCGCTCACGTCGCGCATCATGAGGTCGCAGAAGATCCAGTCGTACTCCTCGCCCGCGAGCAGGCGGGACAGGCCCTCGCGCCCGGAGTGCACGACCTGGACCTCGTTGCCCTCGAACAGGATCGCCATCGACGCGGTCACCTGGCGGTCGTCGTCGATGATGAGCACGCGCCCGAGCTCGAGCGCCATGAGCTCGTCGTCGACCCGCTCCTGCCGGCGCGGCTCGATCGGCTCGCCCGACTCGATCCGCAGCGGGGCCGCCGGCAGGGCGACGCGGAACACGCTCCCCTCCCCCACCCGGCTGCGCGCGGTCAGCTCGCCGCCCAGGCTGCTGACGATGGTGTGGCTGACCCACAGGCCGAAGCCGGTCCCGAACACCACCGGCTTGGAGGTGAACAGGGGGTCGAAGATCTTGCTCAGCTCCTGGCTGGGGATGCCAGGCCCGGAGTCCTCGATCTCGACCACCACGCGCCCGGCGGCGTCGAGATCGGCGCGCAGGTAGATGGCGCTGTCGGGCGCGCCGCCCTCCTGCACCGCCTGGGCGGCGTTGAGCAGGAGGTTGAGGAACACCTGGCCCAGCCGCTCGGGGCGCCCGAGGATGGGGGGCAGGCCGTGGCGATACTCGCGCACCAGGCGGGCGCGGTGGCGCAGCTGGCTCTCCACCATCGCGGCCGCCGAGTCGAGCACCGCGCAGACGTCGACCGGCCGCTGGTCCTGCTCGTCGACCCGCGCCAGCGATCGCAGCTCCGACACGATGCGGCGCACGCGGCGCGCGCCCTCGATCGCGCCCTGCAGGCGCTCGAGCATGAGCGGCAGCCGCGGCCCGATCGGCTCGTCGTCGGACTTGCGGCGGAGCTCCTTGAACACCGCCTCGATGCCGATGAGGACGTAGGTCAGCGGGTTGTTGATCTCGTGGGCCAGGCCGGCGGCCAGGGTGCCGAGCGCGGCCAGGCGATCGGCCAGGGCCAGCTGCGCCTGCAGCCGCTTGGCCTCGGTGATGTCGCGGACGATGGCGACCACGCCGTCGGGGCCGGCCGACGACAGGCGGGCCTCGTACTCGTGCTCGCCGGCCGGCGTGCTGAGCGGGAACTCGAAGCGCTGGCTCTGCCCGTTCTCGAGCACGAGGGCGAGCGCCTCGACGGTCTGCTCGGCCAGCGGCGAGGGCAGGACGTCGGCCAGGCTGCGCCCGACCACGCGCTCGGCCGGTGCGGCCAGTTTTTCGGCCCAGGCGGGCTGGAAGTCGACCACCACGCCGTCGGAGCGGACCCGGAACATCATGTCGGGCAGCGCGTCGAGCAGGGCGTCGGCCTTGACCACGCTGGCGCGCAGCTCCTCCTCCATGCGCCGCTGGCGCGTGATGTCGCTGGCGACCAGCGCGACGCCGCGACGGGGGCCGCTGCCGAACGGGATGAGCCGCACGCGGCTGTGCAGGCCGTGCTTCTCGATGTCGACCAGATCGAGGTGACCGGTGCGGGCGCGCTCGAACGCCGGAGTCACGATCTCGCGCACGCCGGCCGGCAGGTCGCCGATGCGGGTGCCGGCCAGGAGATCGTCGAGCGGGCCGGGACGCCCTGCGTGGTTGGCGAACATGAGCTGGCCGCCGCCGTCGTAGAGCGCGACCCGGTCGGGCATGGCGCGCAGCGTCGCGGTGAAGCGCTCGCGCTCGGCGGAGCGCCGCTCGGCCAGGGCGAGCTCGAGATCGAGGTCGGCGGCGTCGATCGGGACGAGCGCGATGTTGGTGACGCCGGCCGCGAGCGCGGCGGCGGCCAGGTGGCGCTCGCGCCGGTGCACCAGCGCGATGATCGGCCGGGCCAGCCCGGCTGACCACCGGTCGCAGAGGTCGTGGATGTCGTCCAGGTCGACCTGGCCGGCGCCGAGCGCGACCACGGTGGTCTCGCCGGTGCGCAGCGCCTCGCGCAGCCCTTCTCCCTCGACGAGACGGACCTCGTATCCGCGCCTGGCGAGCACGCCGAGCACGAGCTCGCGCAGGCCGGGCTCCCCGACACACACGCAGCCCGAACCGGCCGATGTCATGAGAAAATCGCCAGGAATCGCCGAGTCATTTTACCCAACTCGATGGATTCGGCGGCATTCTTGTAGCGGGAGACTCGCGGGCGTAGGATCGCGCGACCGCGAGCCAGGGCGATGTCCGTGAACAGCTCTGACGACCATACGCCCCGCGCGGCGGTTGACCGGAGGCGCGCGTGAGCGCGACCGGGGGCCCGCCGCCCGCGCAGGCGCTCGCCCTCGTGCGGGACGGGCGCACGCACTTCGCGCAGGGCGACGTGGAGCGGGCGCGCGCCTGCTTCGCCGCCGCGGTCGAGATCGCGCCCGGCGATCCGATCGCACGGGCCGGGCTGGCCCGCTGCGACCGCCTGCTGGCCGAGAGCATGGGCGGCCCCGACGAGGGCGGCGTCGGCGGCGAGGCGGACGACGGCGCGGGGGCCGGCGATGGCGGCGGCGAGGGCGACACCATGGCGATGGGCATCCCGCCCATCGACGCGGCCAACGAGGCGACCGTGGTCGACGCGATGGCGGGGCACCGGGCCGAGCTCGAGCGGGCGCGCGAGAGTGCGCGCGCGGCGCGAGGGGGCCGGACGACCGGCGGCCCGGCCCGCGCCGCGGGCGCCATCTCGCGGCCGCCCGAGCCGCCCGGCCACGGCTTCGACCAGGATGGTCTGTTCGCCGGCGGCTCGCCTCCGGGTGCGAGCCACGGGGCCCCGCCCGCGCTCGGCTTCCCGGGCGGGTCGGCGCCGCCGGGAGGGTTCGATCCGGCCGCGCCGCCGGGGCCAGATTTCGGGCCCAGGCCAGGAAACCGGCCCGAGGGCGGGCATGGCGAGCCCGGTGGCGAGCACGGCGGCGGCGGCGGTCCCGGCGCGGAGATGTCGTATCCGCGCTTCGTCGACGGTCCGCCGGGGAACTACCCGCAGGTGTCGCGCGGTGGGCTTCCGATGGGGCCGCCGGGCCCGGGGCCGCTGCATGCGCCGGTGCACGCGCTGCCCGCCGCCGGGCCGCAGGCCATGCCGTATCCGGCGCCCGGGTCGACCGGGCCGTTTCCCCAGTTCGGCCCGCCGGCGGCGAGCGGCTACGGGCCGGCGGTGGCCTGGCTGGGCGCCGGGCGGTCGCGGAGCTTCCTCATCGGCGTCGCGTCCGCGTTCGCGGCGGCCTTCACCGGGCTGGGCCTGCTGGTCGGCTTTCTCGCGTTCGGCGGCGGCGGGGCCGCGGCGCGCGCGACTCCGCCCGGCGCGGCCCCGGGCGCGGCCGCTTCCGCGGCTCCGGCGAGCGCGCCGGTCCCGGGCGACGCGGCCGGCAAGCGCGGAGGCGAGGCCCCCGCGCCCGCGGCTCGACCGGCAGCGGCGGTCGCGGCGGCGCCCGCATCCGGCGCGATGCCCGGCCGCATCGAGACGCGGGTCAAGACCGTGGAGCACCCGGTGCTGGCGACCGCGGTGGCCCCGGTCAGCGGCGAGGTGGAGCGCGTGCACGTGAAGGCGGGCGGCGCGGTCACCACCGGGCAGAAGCTCTACACGCTGCGCGAGGGCAAGGGTGCGCGCGCGGTCGAGACCACGGTCGAGGCGCCGGCGGCCGGGCGCATCGAGCGGCGCGCTGCCCGGGGCGACTCGGTCCAGAAGGGCGACGTGCTGGCCCAGCTGGTCGACCCGAGCGTGTGGAACCTGGTCGCGGACATGACCAGCGAGGACGTGAACGCCGAGTGGTCGTGCGAGGTGTCGACCATCGAGGGTCGCAACCGCGCGCCGTGCCGGATCGAGGGCGTGCAGCGGCTCGGCGGACAGCAGAGCCGGGCCACCGCCTCGGTCGGCGCCGAGGCCGCCGGCTGGCTGCAGGGCGGCGGCCAGGAGCTGCTCGTCTTCCTGTCACCGACGGACTCGCCCGCGCTGACCAGCGCCGCGGCCGCCGGGTCGGCGGCGAGCACGGGCGCGGCGGGCGCGGGCGCGGCGGGCGAACCGGCCGGCGCCAGCGCCGGCGACGGCGACAAGGCCGACGACAAGGCCGGCGACAAGGCCGGCGACAACGCCGGTGGCCGAACCGACGGCCACGCCGATGACAGGGCCGACGGCAAGACCGACGGCAGGTCCGACGCGGCCCCTTGAACCGCACGACCGTGGCCGCGCCGCCGCGCCGGTCGACCACTCGCGCAGGCCCTGCCCCTCACCGATCACGCGCGGTTGCCCGCCGGCCGCCGCCCGCGGCCGTGAGTCGAGCAAGGTCCCTCTTGACCGGAGCGCGCCCGTTTGTTAGCAGTCCTAACGATGTCCCATTTCATGGACAGTGACCCGCTCCACGGACGCGTGGTCGCCGGCCTGGCCAAGATCGGCCTGGCCCTCCGGACTCAGCAGTGGCAGGCGACCGGCCAGCGCGGTCTCAACCCGACCCAGGGCCAGATCCTGACCATCCTGCGCGCCCGGCCCGACGGTCTGTCGCTGGCCGAGCTGGCCGCGGAGCTGGGCGTCAAGCCGGCCACCGCGAGCGCCTCGGTCGCGGCGCTGGTGCGCAAGCGACTGGTCGGCAAGCGCCGGGTGTCGACCAACAAGCGCGCGGTGCTGATCCGTCTGACCGCGACCGGCACGCGCGAGGCCGACCGCTCGGTCGCGTGGCACGACATGCTGTTCCGCGCCGTCGATCAGCTGAGCGAGCACCAGCAGGAGGTGCTGCTGGTCGCGCTGCTCAAGATGATCCGCGCGCTCCAGGAGGACGGCGCCATCTCGCAGGCCCGCATGTGCGTCACCTGCAAGTACTTCAAGCCGTACCAGTACAACGACCTCTACCGCCCACACCACTGCGACTTCGCGCAGGCCGCCTTCGGCACGCGCGAGCTGCGCCTCGACTGCGCCGAGCACCAGACGACCGGCGATCAGGACGCGACGATCATCTGGACCCGTTTCAACAACCAGGGCGCGGGCTGACCCACCAGGCGAGGCCCGCCGCCGGCCCTTGCACCTCGGCCGCGGCGTCCGCGCGGGTCTCCTTCACCCGCTGAGTATACTGGCGCGGTGCAGGAGGCCCGGAATGGAATCGACGGGTTCGGCATCGATGGGTTCGCCGCCGACATCGCGACGCAGCGCAGGTACTTCGCCGCGCGGGTCCCGTCCTATGAGCGTCTGCTCGGGCTCGTGGCCGACGGACTCGACGGCGACATCGGCCGACGCCTGAGCAAGGCGTGGGCGCGCCGCGGCTTCGGCGTCTTCTACGAGCGCCCGCTCCTGCTCCTGGCCACCCTCCGCCTCGACGCGCTCGCCACCGGCCCCGACCACCCGCTGTGGGCCGCGCTGGCCGCCGACGCGCCCGATGCGTCCGCCGTCACCGGCGACGCGCTCGACCGCGCGCTCGCCCGCGACCGGCCGCGCGTCTGGCACTCGCTGACCCGGCGGCGCGTGCAGACCAACGAGGTGTCGCGCGCGGTCGCGTGGCTGTGGCCGGCCGCGCTGGCCGCCGGCCGTCCGCTCGCGCTGTGCGACATGGGCTGCAGCGCCGGGCTCAACCTGGTCGCCGACTCGCTCGGGCTGGTGTGGACCGAGCCGCCCGCCTCTCCGGGCGCCGCGCCGCGCCCGCTGCCGGTCGCGCGCGACCCGCGCGTCGTGGTGCGGCACGGCTTCGATCTCGAGCCGCTCGACGCCACCGACGAGGAGGACAGCACCTGGCTGCGCGCCTGCGTGTGGGCCGGCGAGCGCGACCGCCTCGGCCGCCTGGAGCGCGCGCTGGCCGCCTTCCGCGAGGCGACCCGCGGCGGCGCGCCGCCGGTCATCGAGACCTGCGACGCGCGCGACATGCCGGCCCGCGTCGCGGACCTCTCGGGCGCGGACCGGAGCGGCGCGCTGTGGATCGCCTACCAGACCGTGGTGCGCGAGTATCTGGGCCCGGCCCGCCAGCCCTACCTCGACGGGATGCGCGCCTGGCTGGCCTCGCGCCCGCCCGGCCGGGCGCTGTGGATCGAGCTCGAGGATCCGCCCGACGGGCGCACCCGCGAGCGGCCGACCGCGCTCATCGCCCACCTGTGCCGCCCCGACGGCTCGCCGCTCGATGTGGTCCTGGCCCGCTGCCAGTACCACCCGGTCGAGATCGCCCCGGAGGCCGACGCGGTGGCCGCCGTGCGCGCGGCGCTGGCCGCTTGACAGTCGCCCGCCCTCGTTCATAACAGTTGCACGATGCAACAAAACAGTTGGGTGCTGCCCACGACCCTCCTGCCCGAGGTCGCCCCGCTGCGCGACGCCTCGCGCCGCCTGGTGCGCGAGCTCGGCTTCCTCGACAACCGGGTCAAGCGGTCGGGCGTCACCCACTCGCAGTGCCACGCGCTCATCGAGATCGAGCGCCGCGGCGTGGTGGCGGCCGGCGAGCTCGCCGCGGTGCTCAACCTCGACAAGTCGACCACCAGCCGCACGGTGGCCGGCCTGGTCCGCGCCGGCCTCATCGCCCCGCGCGCCGACGGCAAGGGCGATCGCCGCCGGCGACCGCTGGCCCTGACCGCGCGGGGCCGCCGCAAGCTGGCGGCCCTGCACGAGCTGGCCAACCGGCAGGTCCAGGAGGCGCTCGCGCTGCTCGACGACGACGGGCGCGCGGCGGTCGTGCGAGGCATGGAGGTCTACGCCCGGGCCCTGGCCCGGCGGCGCGCGCAGCAGGAGTTCACCATCCGGCCCATCGCGCGGCGCGACGACCCGGTGGTCGGCGGCATCATCCGCGCGACCCTGACCGAGTACGGCTGCACCGGCCCAGGCTTCGCGATCCACGACCCCGAGATCGACGCCATGAGCCAGACCTACGCCGGCAGCGGCCACGGCTACTGGGTGCTGGCGCGCGGCGCGGAGGTGGTGGGCGGCGCCGGCTTCGCCCCGCTCACGGACGGCGGCGAGGCGGTGTGCGAGCTGCGCAAGATGTACTTCCGCCGCGAGGCGCGCGGGCTCGGGCTGGGCGCGCGCCTCCTCGACCACGTGCTGGCCGAGGCGCGCCGGGCCGGCCACCGCACCTGCTACCTCGAGACCATCGAGGCCATGGGCGACGCGCGGAGGCTCTACCAGTCTTTCGGCTTCCGCCCGCTCGACGCGCCGCTCGGCGAGACCGGCCACTTCGCGTGCAACGCCTTCTATCTCCTCGACCTCACGTCCCGATCCGAGAAAGTCGACGCTCCGTCGAATTCTCATTGAAGCGGTCCAGAGTGGTGCGATAGAGTACCTTTCGACGCAGCGGTGTTTCCGCAATGGGAGGGCGGAACGCCGGGAGGGATCGTACAGGGCGGCCGATGTACTTGGGGCTGTCGCCGATGAGCGGGGCAGCGGCGCTTCGAGGGGTAGGTCTGGCGGGTTTCTCCTGGGACGAGGGGATTTGGGCCAGAGGTGATGGTGACGGGGTCAGAGCGGGGCAAGCGCGGCGTGGCTCAGCGGCTGAAGGACGTCGGTCGCCCTGTGTGATCCCTCGAGGCGCGCGTCCCGGCGCGCCCGCCTCTCACGTGCCGTCGCCGATGAAGATGGCCCCCGTCTTGACCAGCACCGCCTGACCGGCGATGCGCACTCGCTCGCCGCGCAGCTCGCAGCGGAGCTCGCCGCCGCGCCGGCTGACCTGCCGCGCGCGCAGCGCCGGGCGACCCAGCCGCTCGGCCCAGTACGGCACCAGCGTGCAGTGGGCCGAGCCGGTGACCGGGTCCTCGGCGACGCCCTTGGCCGGGGCGAAGAAGCGCGACACGAAGTCGACGTCGTCGTCGGGCGCGGTGCCGGGCCCGCTGGCGATGACCGCGAAGGTGTCGAGCGCGGCGATCGCCGCCATGTCGGGCCGGAGCGCGCGCACGTCGGCGGCGCTCTCGAACACGGCCAGGAGATCGCGCGCGCGCAGCGCGGCGATCGGGCGCCGGCCGAGCGCGCGCTCGAGCGCCGCCAGCGCACCGTCCCCGGCGGGGGTCGGCGGCCGGGCGGGCAGGTCCATGACCAGGGCGGCCCCGTCGCGTTCCACCTCGAGCGGGCCCGAGCGGGTGTGGAAGCGGACGTGGCGGCGGTCGGGCTCGAGGCGATCGAACAGGAAGAACGCGCTGGCCAGCGTCGCGTGGCCGCACAGGTCGACCTCGACCTCGGGCGTGAACCAGCGGAGATCGAAGTCGCCGTCGGGGCGGCGCACGAAGAACGCCGTCTCGGCCACCGCGTTCTCGGCCGCCACCGCCTGCATCACCCGGTCGGGCAGCCACGTGTCGAGCGGGCAGATGCCCGCCGGGTTGCCGGCGAAGGGCCGGCCGGTGAAGGCATCGACCTGGTGGTTGCCGAGCCACCCCGCGCCCAGCTCTTCACCCTTGTCCGCCGCGCCCAGCTTCTGGCCCGCGGCCGCGGTCGCTCTCGTCGTCATGCCACGCTCCTCGCGCCCGATGTGCGCCCGGCCAGCCTGCACGCCATCTCCGCCACCTGCGACAGCGCCGACACGGTGCGCGGAGTGAGGCTGCCGCAGCTCAGCCGCACGAAGTTGTGGAACCGGTTGCGCGCCGAGAAGATCGGCCCCGGCGCGATGGCGATGCCGCGCTCGAGCGCGCGGCCCTGAAGCTCCAGCGAGTCCACCCCGACGGGCAGCTCGACCCACAGCACGAATCCGCCGAGCGGCGCGCTCACCCGCGTGCCCTCGGGGAACTCGGTGGCGATGATGTCGCGGAACTGCTCGACGCGACCGCCCAGCGTGCGGCGCAGCCGGCGCAGGTGCTTGTCGTAGCCGCCCGAGGCCAGGAATTCGGCCACCGCCATCTGGGTCAAGGTCGGGTTGCCGAGCGTCTGGGAGAACTTGAGGCGCTCGATGACCTCCTGGTAGCGTCCCGGGACCACCCAGCCGACCCGGTAGCCGGGCGCCAGCGTCTTGGACACCGAGCCGCACAGGAGCACGCGCCCGCCGCGGTCGAACACCTTGGCCGGCCGCGGCCGCGACCCGCTCCACACCAGGTCGCCGTACACGTCGTCCTCGATGAGCGGCACGTCGTGGCGCTCGATCATGCGCACCAGCCGCTGCTTGGCCTCGTCCGACATGACGGCGCCCAGCGGGTTGGACGCGTTGGTGGCGGCCACCACCGCGCGCACGCCGCAGCCGCGCAGCACGTCCTCGAGCGCGTCGAGGTCGAGCCCGCTGCGCGGGTGCGACGGCACCTCGACGGCGCGCATACCCAGCCCCTCGATCGCCTGCAGCACCCCGAAGTAGGTGGGCGACTCGACCGCGATGGCGTCGCCCGAGCGGGCCACCGCGCGCAGGCACAGGTGGATGGCCTCGGTGGCGCCGATCGTGGTGACGAACTCGTCCTCGTGGAGCGCCAGGCCCCAGGTGACCGAGCGCCGGGCCAGCTGCCGCCGCAGGGTCGGCAGCCCGGGCGGCGGATCGTAGGCCACCCCGAGGGTCGTCATCTCGCGCGCGATCCCGGCCGCCAGCCGGTTGAGCGCGCGGATCGGCAGGTCCTCCGGGCCGACGTAGGCCGAACCGAGCGGGACGATCGACGGATCCCGATTGGCCTCGAGGAGGCGCGCGACCGCGGTGGACACCGAGGGGCGAAACGCCGTGTTGCGGCGGCGCGGCACGCGGGGCTCGGCCAGGTGGTCCGACTGGCGCGTGCGCACGTAGTGGCCGGATTTGGGCCGGACCTCGATGAGCCCGGCGTTCTCCAGCTGAAGGTAGGCGGCCAGCACGGTTGCGATGCTGACCCCGCGGTCATCAGCCAGGCGCCTCACCGACGGGAGCCGATCCCCCGCCCGGAGCGCCCCCTGCTCGATCGCGGCAGACAGGTCAGTTGCCAGCTGCTCGTAGAGCATGAGGCAAACTGTAATGCGATGCTCCCCACCTGACCGGCACAGATTTTCTTTCCGCCAGGCGTCACACTACCCCCCTGTGCCGGCGCAGTCTGCGGCCGCTGGGTGGGCAGCGCGCGGCGCAACGCCTTATCTTCGCGGGTCATGTCCTCCTCCCCCGCCGCCCTGCTGCCGGACGAGCCCATGATCGCCAGCGAGAACCGCCCCGGGTCGCCGCCGCACGGCGGCCCCGACCAACGGCCCGGTCAGCCCGGCGCGGTCCCCTCCCCGGTCGGGCTCCGGCGCGCGCTGATCCCGCTCGCGGCCGTCTACATCATCTGGGGGTCGACGTATCTCGGCATACGTATCGCGCTCGAGGGATTCCCGCCGCTCGCGCTGTGCGGCATCCGCTTCGCCATCGCCGGCGGGGCCATCCTCCTCTTCCTGGCCGCGCGCGGCGCCGCCCTGCCCGACCGCCGCCAGTGGCTGTCCGCCCTCCCGATCGGCGCGCTCCTGTTCGTGGGCGGCAACGGCTTCGTCGCGCTGGCCGAGGTGCACATCGGCTCCGGCGTGGCCGCGGTCGTCGTCGCCACCATGCCGCTGTGGATGGGACTGTTCGCCGCCCTCGCCGGCGAGCGCCCGCGCGCGCGCGAGTGGGTCGGCATCGGGCTCGGCTTCGCCGCGGTCGCGGTCCTGTCGAGCGGCGGCGACCTGCGGGCCGACCTCGGCGCCACGCTGTTCCTGCTGCTCTCGCCGGTGGCCTGGTCGTCCGGCAGCATGCTGTCGCGGCGCGCGCCGCGGGCGCCGGGCGGCTTCATGGCGGTCGCCGCGTCGCAGATGCTGATCGGCGGGATCCTGGCCCTGGCCCTCGGCCTGGCCACCGGCGAGCGGTTCGCGGCCATGCCGGGCCCGCGGCCGCTCCTGGCCATGGTCTATCTCACCGCGATCGGCACGCTCGGCTTCGTTGCCTACAGCTGGCTCCTCCGCCATGTGCGCCCGGTCCTCGCCACCAGCTACGCGTTCGTCAACCCGCTGCTCGCGGTCGTGCTCGGCACGGCGCTCGGCGGCGAGGCGCTGGGCTGGTCGACCATCGTCGCGGCGCCCGCCGTGGCGCTCGCGGTCGCGCTGGCGATCACGGCGCGCGGTCGCTGATGCCGCGGCGCGCCGCCACCCGCGCGACCCACGCGGCGTAGGCGACCACGCCCGCCATCTGCAGCGCCGTGCCGGCGAGGTCGGCGGTGGCCGCGTCCGGCATCACCAGCGAGCCGTCGATGGCGTCGAGCGCGAGGCCGAAGACGTTGTTGACCGCGTGGAGCGCGATCGCCGCCTCGAGGCCGCCGGTGCGGATCGTCACCCACGAGGCGGCCAGCGCGACCACCGCGAGGTTTGCTGCCACCAGCGGCTCGGTGCGCCCGTGCGCGGCCACGAACAGCGCCGAGCTGACCGCGACCGCCATCCACGGCGCACCCGCCCGCCCGGCCATGGCCTGGAGCAGCCAGCCGCGGAAGAAGTACTCCTCGCCCGCCGCCTGGAGCGGGGTGAGGAGCGCGATGGCCGCGAGCGCGGGGGCGTAGACCGACCAGCCGACCCAGTCGCCGCCGGAGGATTCGCCGGCGTCGGCGGCGCCGCCCGCGAGCTGGCCGGCGACCAGCTGGCCGGCGATGACGAGCGCGAGGGCCACGGCGGCCCAGCCGGCGCAGGCCGCCAGCCACCGCCATCGCAGGCGGCCGGCGACGCTCGACAGGCTGCCGGCGGGCCGGCCCTGCAGCCAGCGCGCCGCCAGCTTCACCGACGGCACCAGCACCGCGAGGCCGAGCGAGAGGCTGGCCAGCTGCCAGGCGAGGTGGGTAGGCTGCAGAGAGGCGACCTCGTCGCCGGTCAGGGCGGCGAGCCCGGCGACCAGGAGCCACGCGGCCGCCGCCAGGAAGAACCACAGCGAGAGGACGCAGAGGGTCTCGAGCGCGGTGCGCCACCAGGGGTGATGCGACATCGCCGCACGCAGAGCGTGATACGGCACGCCGTGCGGAATGCCGCGCGAGGCGGCGGGCGGGTCGGTCGAATCCGATGCAGACGACATCCCCGAGATCTCCTCGCCCGACTCACCTTGCCAGTGTGGGTGAAATTCTCCAAGGCCGAGCGGCGCTCGCGTGCGAACCGCGGCGCTTGGCCGAGCCTCGCCTCGCCGCACACGTTAGGATGATGACGTGTCCCCCGCGAGCTCCCCGAGGCGCGCGCAGAGCGGTACCGCGTCCCGCATCCTCGACGTGGCCGAGCAGCTGGTCCAGGTGCACGGCTTCAACGGCTTCAGCTACGCCGACGTGTCCGCCGAGCTCGGCATCCGCAAGGCCAGCGTCCACCACCACTTCCCGACCAAGCTCGACCTGGCCGCCCACCTGATCGAGCGCTACCAGCGGCGCTTCGCCGGGGCGCTCGCGCGCATCGAGAACGCCAGCCCCGACGCGCAGGCTGCCCTCGCCAGCTACGCCGCCCTGTACGGCGAGGCGGTGCGCCGCGACCGGCTGTGCCTGTGCGGCATGCTGGCGGCGGAGATCACCGCGCTGCCGCGCGCGCTGCGGACCAGGCTGCGCGGGTTCTTCGACGAGAACGAGGCCTGGCTGGCCCGCACGCTCGAGCGCGGCCGGAAGAGCGGGGCGCTCTCCTTCACCGGCTCGCCGGCGGCCCAGGCGCGGCTGCTCCTGTCCGCGCTCGAGGGCGCCATGCTGGTGGCGCGCGCCTATCGCGACGCGGCCCGCTTCGAGGCGACCACGGCCATGCTCCTGGCCGGCATGGCCGCGCGCCAGCGCCGCCGCGGCGGCCGCCAGCGCTGACCGCCGCGACCGCCGCGCGCGCCGCCGCGCCGCGCCGCCTGGGGGCGCCTACGGGAAGATCTCCCGCTGCTGGTAGGCCAGGCGGATGCGCTCCAGCGCGACGGCGAACGCCGCCGTGCGCGAGCTGACCCGGCGCTCGTCGCGGAACGCCCACACGCGCCGGAAGGCCTTCTTGATCTTGGTCTCCAGCTTGCGGTCGACCTCCTCCAGCTCCCAGTGCTCGCTCTTCTTGTTCTGCACCCACTCGAAGTACGACACGACCACGCCGCCCGCGTTGCACAGGATGTCGGGGATGAGGTCGATGCCGCGCCGCTCGAGCGACTGGTCGGCCTGGAGCGTGGTGGGCCCGTTGGCCGCCTCGGCGACGAGCTTCACCTGGATGTCGTCGACGTTGTCGGCGGTGATCTGGGTCTCGATCGCCCCCGGGATGAGGATGTCGGCCTTGATCTTCCAGAACTGCGACATCGGGATGGTCTCCGCCTCGCGGAAGGTCGACAGATCGCCGGTCTGGGCGTAGTGCCGGCGCAGCGACTCCACGTCGAGGCCGCGGTCGTTGTAGATCGCGTGCCGGCTGTTGGAGGTGGCGAGCAGGCGCGATCCGTGGCGCGCGAGCAGGGACGACGCCCAGCTGCCCGCGTTGCCGAAGCCCTGGCACAGGAAGGTGGCCCGGCCGAGGTCGACCTTCTTGTGGTCGGCCCACTCCTCGATGCAGAAGACCGTGCCCTGGCCGGTCGCCTTGTCGCGCCCCTCGGAGCCGCCGCATTCCAGCGTCTTGCCGGTGACCACGCCGCGCATGCTGTCGCGCTCGCCCGCGGTCGTGCTGTTCATGTACGTGTCCATCATCCAGACCATGGTCTGGGAGTTGGTGTTCACGTCGGGCGCCGGGATGTCGTAGTCGGGGCCGATGTTCTCGCCGAGCGCGTGGGTGAAGCGGCGGGTCAGCCGCATGAGCTCGCCGCGCGAGCACTGCTTGGGATCGAACTGCACGCCGCCCTTGCCGCCGCCGAACGGGAGGTGCAGGAGCGAGCACTTGAAAGTCATCCACGTGGCCAGCGCCTTGACCTCGTCGATGTGGACGTCCTTGTGGTAGCGAATGCCGCCCTTGTAGGGGCCCAGGACGTTGTTGTGCTGCACCCGGTAGCCCTTGAACAGGCGGTACTCGCCGTCGTCCATGCGGACCGGGAAGTGGACCATGATCTCGTTCTTCGGCTGAGACAGGATCGTCGCGATCCAGGGCTCGAGCTGGATCGCCGCCGCGCCGCTGCGCCACTGGCTCACCGCCATCTCGTAGAGATTGAGAGCTTCGCTTTCACCGTGGGCGTTGGAGGTCATCGGCCCACGCTAGCGCAGAAACTGCAGCACGCGCCAGCGCCCCCCCGGCGGCGCAGCGCGGTGTTCGTTGCGCCGCTCGTGGCGCGGTGCGGCATCCAGTCGGTGTGGTGAGCGCACCCACGACCGAGCTCCTGTTCGCACGGGGACAGATGGCCTGCTCGCTCGGCTTTCACATCGCGTTCGCCGCCGCCGGCATCGCGATGCCGGTCCGAATGCGCGCCGCCGAGCTCCTGTGGCGCCGCAGCGGCGACGCCGCCGGCCTGATACTCTCTGCACGCGCATGCCAACCGTCATCGGCATCGCCGGCAGCCTGCGCTCCGGCTCCTACAACGCGGCGCTCCTGCGCGCCGCGATCGAGCTGGCGCCGCCGGAGCTCACCATCGAGACCGCATCCATCCGCGGCATCCCGCTCTACGACGGCGACGTCGAGCACGCGAGTGGCGTGCCTGCGCCCGTCACCGAGCTGAAGGACCGGATCGCCGCGGCCGACGGTCTGCTCCTCGTCACGCCCGAGTACAACAACTCGCTGCCCGGCGTGTTCAAGAACGCGATCGACTGGCTGAGCCGGCCGCCCCAGGACATCGCGCGCGTGTTCGGCGACCGGCCGGTCGGCATCATCGGCGCGACGCCGGGCCCCGGCGGAACGCGCCTGTCGCAGACCGCGTGGCTGCCGGTTCTGCGCACGCTCGGCACGCGTCCCTACTTCGGTCGATCGGTCTTTCTGGCCAACGCCGGGCAGGCCTTCGAGGCCGACGGGACGCTGCGCGACGAGAAGCTCCGCGATCTGGTGCGGCGCTACATGGCTGGTCTGGCCGAATTCGTCGCTCGCGACTGACGAGTCGGTCATCAGCTCGTTCATCCCTCTTTCACGCGTCGTCACGCATCGCGCGCTTTCGTCTGCGCGACCGAGAAACCTTGGTCAGCGCATTACATCGAGATCGACACGCCTCTCGGACGCCTCCATGAACTCTCGTCAAACTCGAGCGTTGCGGCCCCCTTTTCGGTGTGCCAACCCACGTGACCCTTTACACTCTCATGCCGTTGCGCAACGTCTGCGCTGGCCAGAAAACCGGACAGTTCGGTACACATACGTGTCCGGAGAGCTGCCCCAAGTTGCCTGCCTTGACAGACGACGCGGTGCGCAGAATTGGGGAGACGAGTGTTATACGTCCGCTCGCTGAGTAAGTGGACGCACATCAGATGAAGGTCTTCGTCACCGGAGGGAATGGTTTCATCGGTTCGGTCGTCGTGCGTCAGCTCGCGACCGATGGTCACGCGGTCGTGTGCCTGCTGCGCCCGACCTCCAGCACCGATCGACTGGCGGGCCTCCGCTACCAGCGCGCCGACGGAGACGTGCGCGACGCCGGGTCGCTCCGCGCCGGCATGGCCGGCTGCGACGCGGTCATTCACCTCGCGAGCCTGAGCTCGTGGGACCTCATCGACTCGCCGGAGATGAAGGACGTCGTGCTCGGCGGGACCGGGAACGTGCTCGACGCGGCGAAGGAGCTGGGCAACCCGCGCGTCGTGTTCGTCTCGAGCGTGACCGCGGTCGGCGCGACTCCGCGGCCGGAGACGCTCGACGAGGACGCCCCCTACAACCTCGAGCGCGAGCGCGGGCTGACCTACTCGCTCTTCAAGCACCAGGCCGAGGCGCTGTGCCGGGACGCGGTCGGGCGCGGACAGAACATCGTCGTCGTCAATCCGGCCGAGGTGTACGGGCCCAACGACACCGCCTTCATCACCTCGTCGAACCTCATCGACTTCGCGAAGTCGAACCCGGTGCTGGTGTGCCGCGGCGGAACCAGCGTGGCGTTCGTCGACGACGTCGCGCTCGGCATCGTGCGCGCCATGGAGCGCGGGCGGGCCGGCGAGCGCTACATCCTGGGCGGGCAGAACCTCACCCTCGAGGAGCTGGCGCAGGAGACCCTCTCGATCCTCGAGCGCAAGGCGCGCGTCTGGGTGCTGCCCAACCCGATCATCCGCGCGGTGACGCGCATCGCGACCGCGCTCCACATCAAGCTGCCGTACAACCCGCGCGTCATCCCGTACGCCACGCGCTACTGGTTCATGGACAGCAGCAAGGCACAGCGAGAGCTCGGGGTGGACTTTCGCGCGGCGCGCGCCACACTGGAGCCCACCCTGGCCTGGCTCAGAGAGGCGGGGCACATCCAGTGAGCGAAGAGGGCCACAGTCGGCGCGGGGGGCCCGCGGTCGCCATCGTCGGGATGGGCTGCCGGCTGCCCGGGGCGCCGGACCTGACCGGCTTCTGGCGCGGCGTGCAGCGCGGCGCCGTGCCCGTGCGCGAGGTGCCCGCCGAGCGCTGGGACCACTCGCTGTTCCACGATCCCAACCCGCGCCAGCTCGACCGCACCTACGCGCGCCTGCTGGCCAGCGTCGACGACATCGAGGAGTTCTCGCCCGAGCACTTCGGCATCCTGCCGCGCCGCGCCCGCTTCATGGACCCGCAGCAGCGCCTGGTGCTCGACGCCGCGCGCATGGCGATCGAGGACGCTGGTGTCGCGCCGGCGCGGCTGCCGCGCAGGACCGGCGTCTACATCGGCGTCTCGGTGTCCGAGTACTATCAGCTGACCACCGCGCGCATGCAGGCGATGCAGCTGCGCGACGGGCGCATGGGCCGCGTGCCGCCCGGCATGGAGGCGGCCTGGGACTTCCTGCTCGAGGACGTGCCGCCGCTCCAGGCCTACAGCATGGTCGGGCAGATGCTCAACATGGCGGCCGCCAACGTGTCGCAGGCGTTCGACCTGCGCGGGCCGGCCCAGGCCACCGACTCGGCCTGCTCGTCGGCGCTGGTCGCGCTGGCCGACGCGGTCCTGGCCCTGCGCGCCGGCGTGTGCGACGCGGCGCTGGTCGGGGGCGTGTTCGTCGCGGTCACGCCCAACAACATGGTCGCGTTCTCGCGCATCGGGGCGATCTCGCCGTCGGACGCGTGCCGGCCGTTCGACGAGCGGGCCGACGGCTTCGTGCTCGGCGAGGGGGCCGGGTGCCTGCTGGTCAAGCGGCTCGACGACGCCGTTCGCGACGGCGACCGCATCTGGGCGGTGGTGCGCGGCGTCGGCATCAATAATGATGGGCGCGGCGAGGGGCCGATGACCCCGCGCCTCGAGGGCCAGGTCGCGGCGCTCGAGCAGGCCTACGCCGACGCGGCGATGTCGCCGGCCCAGGTCGGCCTGGTCGAGGCGCACGGGACAGCCACGCGGGTGGGCGACTTCGTCGAGGCGACGTCGCTGGCCCAGGTGCTGGGCGCCGCGCGGCGCGGGATCGGCGCGGCCCCGCCCTGCTACGTCACGTCGATCAAGGGCAACATCGGACACACGCTGGCCGCGGCCGGCGCGGCCGGGCTCATCAACGCCTCGCTGGCGCTCGCCCACCGCCGCATCCCGCCGCTGGCCGGGTACGAGCAGCCGCGCGGAGACCTGCCGCTCGGCGACGCGGGCATCGAGGTCGCGGCCGGGCGGTCGCGCGAGTGGCCGGCGGGCCAGGCGCCGCGGGCCGCGGGCGTGAGCTCGTTCGGCTTCGGCGGCACCAACGTGCACGTCGTGCTCGAGGAGGCGCCGGCGGCCGCGCGGACGGCGCGCTGGGCGCCCGGGCGCGCGGCGGCGACCGCGGTGCCGGCGACCGCGGCGATGGCCTCGCCCGCAGAGCTGTTCGTGGTGTCGGCCCCGAGCGCGCCGCTGCTCGCGCGGTCGGCGCGCGCGCTGGCCGCGTGGGTGGGCGAGAGCGAGTCGCCGCTCGCGGACGTGGCCTACACGCTGTCGCGGCGCCGGGTCGACGCGGTGCGGGTCGCGGTGGTCGCGCGCACGCGCGCCGAGCTGGCCGAGCGCCTGGCCCATGCGGCCGACGCGGCCGACGCCATCGCGCAGGGCGCGGAGGTCGACGCGACCGCCGACGGCGTGTTCCTGTTCGCCGGGACGGCCGAGGAGGCGCTCGCGCCGGCCCAGGTGGCGTTCCTGTTCCCCGGTCAGGGCGCGCAGGCGCCGGACCTGTGCCGCGATCTGTGGGACGGCCTGCCCGCCTACCGCGATCGGCTGGGCGAGCTCGCGCGCGCCGCCGAGCCGGTGCTGGGCCGCTCGTTCCTCGGCGTCCTCTACCCCGCCGCCGAGGCCCGCGACGCCGCCGCGGCCGAGCTCACCCGCACCGAGGTGTGCCAGCCGGCGCTGGCCGCGGTCGAGCTGGCCCTGGTCGAGGTGCTTCGCGGCGCAGGCGTCGCCCCCGGCGTCGTGATCGGCCACAGCCTTGGCGAGTTCGTGGCGGCCGCGGCCGGCGGCGTGCTCGACGCAGGCGACACGGTCCGCCTGGTGGCGGAGCGGGGCCGGCTCATGGCCGAGCTCGACGGCGATCACGGGGCCATGGCCGCGCTGTCCGCCGATCGCGAGGGCGCCGCGCGCCTGATCGCCGGCCTGCCCGGCGCGGTCCTGGCCAACCTCAACCACTCGCGCCAGACCGTGGTGTCGGGCGAGACCGCCGCGGTGGACGAGGTGGTGGCGCGTGCCGGCGCGGCCGGCGTGCGCGCGACCCGCCTCGCGGTGTCGCACGGCTTCCACTCGCCGATCGTGGCGCCGATGGCCAGCCGCTTCAGCGGCGTGCTCGCCGGCGCCGACGTGCGCGCTCCGGCGGGCACCGTGGTGGTGTCGTGCGCGGCGGACGCCGGCGCGGGGCTCGAGCCGGGTCCGTTCGAGAGCGAGCCCGAGGCGATCCGCGCGCGCCTGGCCCGCCACGCGCTGGCCGCCATCGACTTCGAGTCCGGCGTGCGCGCGGCCTGGCGTGCCGGAGCCCGCGTCTTTCTCCAGGTGGGGGGAGGCTCGGCGCTCCTCTCGATGGTCAACGCCACCCTGGCGCACGATGGCTGCGCCGCGCGGCTCGCCGCGCCGGTCGCCCCGGCCGACAGCGCGGGCGGCGAGGGCCTGCTCACCGCGCTGGCGCGCCTGGTCGGGCTCGGCCTGCCGGTCGCGACCACCGCTCTCTTCCACGGGCGCGATGTCGCGCTCGCCGCGATGCCCTCCAGCCTGCTGGAGACGCGGCCGTTCTGGGTGCTCCGGCGGCAGTCGGATCCGCCGCCCTTGCCGGTCCTGGGCGCGAACACGGCTCCCGACGCCGGTCAGCGCAACGCGGTAAACATCCGGAGCATGAGTGACCGCGTGCCCGGCAACGGAGTGGCACAGGAGGAACCGGAGATGTCCGAACGGAGCCCAGCTCAGCGCGAGCTGGTGGACCTGTTTCAGCGCCAGCTCGACGTCATCCAGGGCCAGCTCGACGTGCTGCGCTCGCGTGGAGTCGAGGCACCGGCGAGTCTGCGCGCGGACGCCGGATCGGCGACAGAGCGCGCGGCCGCGCCAGGTGGCGCGCAGGCGGCTTCGTGGCGCAACGGCAACGGCAACGGCAATGGACACGCGCCGCATCGCGGCCCCCTGGCGATCGCCGCCCCCGCGGCCCAGCCGGCCCCTGCGCGCAGCGAGCGGATCGAGCGCGCCTCGGTCGAGAAGCAGGTGCTCGAGGTGGTCTCGCGCGTGAGCGCGCTGCCGGTGTCGGCCCTGCCTCTGTCGGCGCGTCTGACCGACGATCTCGGGATCGACTCCTTGATGATGGTGGAGATCGGCGCCGGCGTGCAGGAGTCGTTCGGCCTGCGCGAGGTGCCCGACGGCGTGGTGGGTCGCGGCGCGACCCTGGGCGACGTCGTGGACCGGCTGACCGCGCACCTCCAGGGCAAGAGCGGCACCAACGGGACGCATGCCGAGGCCATCGCCGCGCCCGCGGCGGTGCCGGCACGGGCGGCGGGCGATCCGTCGGTCGAGCGCCACGTGGCCGAGTGGACCGCGCACCCGCTCGCGCCCGGTCGGGGCGAGCTCGCCGGCCCCGGCAGCGCGCTCATCGTCGCCGACGCCGGGGCGGCCGGCGTGGCCGAGGCCCTGGCCCGGCGGCTTCGCGCCGCGGGTCGCGCGGTCGACGTGATCGGCACCGACGGCGATCACGCGTGGCCGCCGGCGGCGGGACTCCTGGTCGACATCAGCGGCGTCAGCGGCGCCACGAGCGGCGCCACGAGCGGCGTCGATTCCGCGCGCACCGGCGACGAGCCGGCCGCGCTTTCGCGGCGCATGCGCGCGCCGCTCGCGCGGGCCACGGCGGCGCTGGCCTCGGCCGCGCGGCTCGGCATCCGCCCGGCGTACGTCGCGGCCACGGCCGGTCCCGCGTTCGCGGCGACGGCGGGGTTTGCCCGCGCGCTCGCGGCCGAGTGGCCCGATCGCCTGGCCCGCGCCGTCGAGCTTCCGGCCGGGCTGTCGGCCGAGCTCGCCGCCGAGCGCATCGCGGCCGAGATCGCCGGCAGCGATCGCACGCCCGAGGTGAGCTGGGCGAGCGGCGAGCGGCGCACCGTGACCCTGCGCCCGGCGCCGACGACCGGCACCGGCCGCGTCGCGGCCCGCACCGCGCTGGTCACCGGCGGCGGGCGCGGCCTGGGCGGCAAGCTCGCGCTGGCCCTGGCGCGCGCCGGGGTGGCGAGGCTGGCCCTGGTCGGCCGCCGCCCGGCCGACGCCGAGGTGGACCGGCTGGTGGCCGACATCGCGGCCGCCGGCGCCGTCGCCCGCTACATCGCGTGCGACGTGCGCGATCCGGACTCGCTGGCGGCCGCCATGGCCGAGGCGCGCACGGCGCTCGGTCCGATCGAGATCATCGCCCACGCCGCCGGGGTCAACGCCGACGGCGCGGTGGAGAAGATCCGCGGCGAGGACCTCGAGCGCGTGTTCGACACCAAGGTGGCCGGCGCCCTCGGGTTGTGGCGCGCGTCGGCGGCCGATCCGCTGGCCGCGTTCCTGCTCTACGGCTCGTGGGCCGGCCGCTTCGGCAACCGCCACCAGGCGATCTACGCCGCGGCCAACCGCGCGCTGTCCGGCCTGGTCGGCCGCCTGGCCGCCGAGCGACCCGCGGTGCGCGTCGCAGCCGTCGACCTGCCCCCGTGGGAGGGAAGCGGCATGGTGGACCGGCTGCCCGAGCCGATCCAGCGGGCGATGCGCGCGCGCGGCGTCCCGTTCCTCCGCGACGAGGTCGGCCTGGGCCACCTCCTGGCCGAGCTGGGCGGCGAGCCCGGCGGCCGCGAGGTGGTGCTGGGCGCGGGGCCGAGCGGCGCGGGCCGCCGCGATCGCGCCCGCATCGCGCTCGATCCGGCCGCCCCGTGGCTGGCCGATCACGCGCCGGGCGGCGAGGTGCGGCTGCCGCTGGCCGCGGCGTTCGACATGGCGGTGGCCGCGGCCGCGCGCCTGGGCCTGACGCCGCCGCTCGCGGTGCTCGACTTCCAGGTGCTGCAGGCGATCACCGTCCCGACGGGCGGCCGGGCCATCGAGGTCGAGGCCCGCCGGGTGGACGGCGGCGCGGTCGGGGGCGCGGTCGACGTGGAGCTGTGGCTGGAGGCGGACGACCCGCTGCGCGGCGAGCCGCGCCTGGTCGCGAGCGCACGGGTCGCGCCGGTTGGCGGCCCGCTGCCCGCGGTCGAGCTTGGCGCCGGCGAGATGCCGCGCCTCGATCTGGACCGCTTCTACGCCGAGCACACCTTCCACGGCCCGCGCATGCGCGGCATCGCGCGGGTCGACGAGGTGGGCGAGTGGCACGTGCGCGGCGCGGTCGCCACCGCGGACGCGAGCTGGCCGCGCGCCGGCCTCGACATCCTCGGCCTGGACGGCGCGCTGCAGCTGGCGGCGTTCTTCGCCCGCGATCGGCTCGCGCTCTCGGCGCTGCCCATCGGGGCCGGCGAGTGCCGTGTGCTGGCGCCCCTGCCGCCGGCCAGCCAGCTCCGCTGCGCCGCCCGCCTCGAGCGCGCCGACGGCGACGAGCTGGTCGGCCACATCGATCTATATGGCGGCGACGGGGGCATCCTGGTCCAGCTGCGCCGCCTGCACGCCCGCGTGGTCGACGGCGCGGCGCTCGAGCGCGCCGACGCCGACGGCACCGGCAACGGCGCACGCAACGGCAACGGCAACGGCAGCGGCAATGGCACGGCGGGCGGCAACGGCAACGGGCGGGCGGGCGGCAACGGCCACTCGATCGACCCGGCCACCTATCGCATCGAGCAGTTCCCGGAGCTGGTCGAGCTGACCCAGCGCATGAAGATGGTGGAGGCCCTGGGCCTCCGCAATCCGTACTTCCACCAGCACGACCGCCTGACCAACCAGCGCTCGACCATCGAGGGCGTCGAGTTCGTCAACTACTCGGCGTACAACTACGTCGGCCTGTCGGGCCACCCCGAGGTCAACCGCGCGGTCGAGGCGGCCATCGCGCGCTACGGCACGTCGGTGTCGGCCAGCCGGGTCGCGTCGGGCGAGAAGCCGCTCCACCGCGAGCTGGAGGCGGCCATCGCCGACTTCCTCGGCTGCGAGGACGCGGTCGTCATGGTCGGCGGCCACGCCACCAACGTCAGCGTCATCGGGCACATGCTCGACAGCCGCGACGTGATCGTGCACGACAGCTTGGCCCACGACAGCATCCTGGGCGGGGCCAAGCTGGCCGGCGCGCGCCGGCGGCCGTTCCCTCACAACGACATGGCCGCGCTCGAGCGCATGCTCGAGCAGGTGCGTCCGAACGCGCGGCGCCTGCTCATCGCCGTCGAGGGCGTCTACAGCATGGACGGCGACATGGCCCCGCTCGACCGCATCATCGAGCTCAAGCGGCGCTTCGGCGCCCTGCTCCTGGTCGACGAGGCCCACTCGCTGGGCGTGATCGGCGCCACCGGCCGCGGCATCGGCGAGCGCTACGGGGTCGATCGGGCCGACGTCGACCTGTGGATGGGCACGCTGTCCAAGTCGCTGGCCAGCTGCGGCGGCTACATCGCAGGGTCGGCCGCGCTGGTCCAGTTCCTCAAGTACACCAACCCGGGCTTCGTCTACAGCGTCGGCATCTCGCCGGCCAACGCCGCGGCCGCGCTGGCCGCGCTGCGCATCCTCGAACGCGAGCCGGAGCGGGTCGCCGCGCTGCAGGCTCGGTCCCGCTTCTTCCTCGAGCGGCTTCGCGAGCGCGGCGTCGACACCGGGTTGTCGCACGGCTCGGCGGTGGTACCCTGCATCGTGCCCAGCTCGGTGGACTGCCTGCGCCTGGCCCAGGCGCTGTCGGACCGGCGCATCAACGTGCAGCCCATCCTCTACCCGGCGGTGGAGGAGAACCTGGCCCGCCTGCGCTTCTTCGTGACCAGCGGACACAGCGAGGCCGACCTCCTGGCCACGGCAGACGCGGTGCGCGAGGAGCTGGCCGCGATCAACCCGCGCCACCTGCGCTCGCCCGACGCGCCCGACTCGCCGGACGCACATGACGCGGCGGTCCGGCGGACCGGCGGCCCCTGGGAGGCCACGCCGTGAGCGGCCCGTTCAACAAGGGCAGCGCGCGGATGTTCGAGAGCCCGCTCCTCGAGAAGCTCTCGCACGTGCATCCGGCGACGCCGGTCATCCTGTTCGCGCCGATCATCACCGCCTCGCTGTGGGCGGCCCTGGGCGTCGACCACACGCCGGGGATCACCCTGGCCTGGCACCTGGTGGCCGGCTATCTCGGCTGGACCCTGACCGAGTACTGGCTGCACCGCCTCTTCTTTCACCTGCCGGTGCGCGGGCGGTGGAGCGAGCGCGTCTACTTCTTCGTCCACGGCGTGCACCACGACTGGCCGTGGGACCACAGCCGCCTGGTCATGCCGCCCTCGGTGAGCCTGATCCTCGGCGGCCTGTTCTACCTCCTCTTTCGCGCGCTGTTCGGCCCGGCCATCCACGCGCTGTTCGCCGGCTTCGCCATCGGCTACGTGGTCTACGACACGGTCCACTGGTACACGCACGCCGGCTCGCCCACGAGCCGCGTGTTCAAGTTCCTCCGCCGCGAGCACCTCGTGCACCACTTTCGCGAGTCGGGCACTCGCTTCGGCGTGAGCTGCCCGTGGTGGGACGTGGTCTTCCGCACCACGGGCCGCTGATGCCGCTGTTCGGCCGATCCGACGGCGACCTCATCCGCGGGCTCTCGCCGGAGCGCCGCATCATGCCGTACCTCATGCGCGGGCGGAACGAGAGCTGCGTCTACCACGAGCAGAACCACGACATCGGCAAGGCGCGCCGCTGGCTGCGCGACTACAACCGCGCCGGCCCGCCGCAGGCGGCCACCATGTTCCACCTGTTCATGTGGGTGGTCGGTCAGGGGATGCACCTCTTCCCCCACCTCAACCGGTTCGTCTCCGGTGGGCGCCTCTACCAGCGCCGCGGCTCGCAGGTGTCGTTCGCGGCCAAGAAGCAGTTCGCGCTGTCGGCGCCGCTGGTCACGGTCAAGAAGAGCTTCGCGAAGGGCGAGCCGTTCTCGCAGGGCGTGCAGAGCATGACCGGCCTCATCGGCGAGGGGCGATCGGACACCGAGCGCGCGGTGGACAAGGAGCTGCGCCTGGTCCTGCTCCTGCCCGGGCTCCTGCTCCGCCTGGTCATGTGGATCGCCCGCTGGGCGGACCGCTTCAACCTGATGCCGCGCAAGATGATCGAGAACGACCCGATGTACGCGAGCGTCTTCGTCGCCAACCTCGGCTCGGTCGGACTCGACAACACCTTCCATCACCTCTACGAATACGGCACGATCAGCCTGTTCGCGGTGCTGGGCATGCAGAAGAAGATGATGGTGATGGGTCGCGACGGAAAGCCGGAGCGGCGCGAGGTGATGCAGGTGCGCTGGACGCTCGACGAGCGGGTCATCGACGGCTTCTACGCCGCCGAGGCGCTGCGCTACGTGCAGCGCGTCATGGAGGACCCGGAGCGCTACCTGGGCAAGGCCGAGGCCGTGGCCGCGGGCGAGAGCGTCGAGTTCGGCAAGCTTCACTCGGAGGCGGCCTGAGGCGGTGAAGGACGCTGGCCACGTCGAAGGCGATGGCCCTGACCCAGGAGTGAAGCCGGGGTCGAAGTCGGGGGCGACCGGGTCGACAGGCTCCGGCCGCTACGGCGCCGTCCGCTATCGCTGGGTCGACGTCGTGACGATGGCGTACATGGCGGCGACCGGCACGCTGTGGCTGCTCATCGGCCACCAGCGGCCGGGCTGGCTGGTCGCCGTCCTGCTCCACTTCGGCTACGTCGCGTTCGGCCTCGAGATGGTGCGCGCCAGCCAGCGCCGCCCGTCGAGCCGGCTCCTGCTCGAGCTGCGCACCTGGTACCCGGCCTTCATCATCGTCTACTGCTTCTTCGACGTGACGCGGCTGCAGGCCCTGCTCTCGAGCGACACGTTCTGGGCCACCGACGCGCTGGTCAGGGCCGACCTGGCGATCTTCGGCGTGCACCCGACCGTGTGGATCCTGCGCTGGCACCGGCCCTGGCTCGACGAGCTGATCTGCTTCTTCAACGTCTCCTACTACCTCATCCCGTTCGTGTACGCGGTGACGATGGTGCTCACGCGCCGCCGCCCCGAGGTGTGGGCCGGCGCGTCGCTCGCCCTCTTCACCTACGTCGTCAACTACGTGCTGTTCCTGCTCCTGCCCGCGATCGGCCCGCGCATGGTGCCGGAGATCGAGGCGCTGCGGGTCACCACGCTCCACGGCCACGGCCCGTTCGTCTGGCTCCTGCACCTGGTGCAGGGCGATCACGGCGCGGTGCGCGGCGCGGCCTTCCCGTCGGCCCACGTGAGCGCCTCGGTGGTCTGGGCCATGGCGGCCTGGCGCTACGAGCGCCGCATCGCGTGGCTCCTCTGGATCCTGTCCCTCGGCACGGCCTTCTCGACCATCTACCTGGGCTTCCACCACGCGATCGATCCCGTCGCCGGCCTCCTCCTCGGCACCGTCACCTACCTGGTCGGCCTGCGCATCCTGCGCGCCCGCGGCGAGGATCCGGTGATCGATCCGGTTTCGGCCGCGCGCGAGAGCGTCGCTCGCGCGGCCAGGGTCTGAGCAGACCGGCGGCTCAGGCGCCGGGCGCCGCGAGGGCCGGCGTCGCGACCTCGGGCAGGAGCGCGGCCCGCGCGCCCCGCGGGAACACCTTGTGCTCACCCTGCTGGAACGCGGCCGCCTGATCGGCGTAGTACCACCAGCCGACCTCGAGGCGGTCGACCAGCGCGCGGATCACGGTGAAGGAGTTGGAGTGGGTGCGCCGGTTGATGCGCCAGCAGGTCGCGGTGCCGGCCTGCAGCCACAGCACCTCGTTGCCGCTCTCCCGGCAGACCATCTGCTCGGCGTAGGGGAAGTGGTTGTGCCCGCTCAGCACCAGGTCGACCCCCGCCCCGAACACGAGCCGCTCGAGCCGGCCGCCGCGCAGGTGGTTGCGCAGCAGGCGAGTCGCGGATGGGCGCGGTCCGTGATGCACGACCAGGACGCGCACCGAGTCGTCGGCCGCGCCCGACAGCGCGTCTGCCGCCCACTCGACCTGCGCGCGCGACACGTAGCCGAGGTCCATGGTCCAGCGGCTCGGGCTGGACAGTCCGACCACGTGCGCGCCCGGCAGCGGCAGCGCGCGGTCGAGCTCCGGGTGCACGTGGCGGCGGTAGGCGCGGAACGGGCCCCACATCCGGCCGAGCAGGTTGAAGCGATCGATGTCGTGGTTGCCCGGCACCGCCAGGACCGGCGCGCGAAACTTGCCCAGGAAGGCCGCCACGTCGCGCCAGTTGGCGCTGTGCTCGGCCCACTCGACCAGATCGCCGGACACCAGCACGGCGTCGGGGCTGATCTGCTCGGCGGCGGCGAGGACCGCGTCCCCCATCCGCTGCGTGTACGTGCGGCCGAAGTGGAGATCCGAGATGTGGAGGAGGGTGCAGCCGGCCACGTTCGCCGATCCTACTCGCGCACCGCCGTGCATTCCACACGCACCAGCATCTCGAGGGGTAGCACGACCCCGGTGGGGCTACCAGGCCACCGACGGATAGTGGGCGGCCGGGGCGGCGAACAGGAATCCCTGGAGGAGGTCGCAGCCCAGCTCGACCAGCGCATCGCGCTGACCGGCGGTCTCGACGCCCTCGCCTACCACCAGGATGACCTCGACGCCGCTCGAGCGCCGCACGGCCGTCCGCCCGCAGCCCACGAGGGAGCACATCTCGTGCGCCACATCGACGCGGCCGGGGCGGCGCGGCGCGCTATAACGCCCTGGTGCAGTCGACCGGGGGAAGCTTCTTCGAGAGCGAGATCCGCGAGCAGCCGGCGGTCCTCGCCCGGCTGGTGACCGAGCAGCGCGAGCGGGTGGAGGATGCCGCCCGCGCCATCCGCGCCAGGTCGCCCACCTTCGCGCTGATCGCGGCCCGCGGCAGCTCCGACAACGCCGCGCGCTACGCGGTGTATCTGTTCGGCGCCCACAACCGGCTGGTCGTGGCGCTGGCCGCGCCGTCGCTGCACACCATCTACCGGGCGCCGCCGCGGGTCGACGGTGCGCTGGTGGTGGGCATCAGCCAGTCGGGCCAGTCGCCCGACGTGCGCGAGGCTGTCGAGCATGCCCGTCGCTCCGGCGCCCTCACCCTCGCGATCAGCAACGACGACGGCTCGCCGCTGGCCGCGGCCGCCGAGCTCTCCCTGCCCATCGGCGCCGGCGAGGAGCGCGCCGTCGCTGCGAGCAAGACGTACACCGGCCAGCTCATGCTGCTCGCGATGCTGAGCGCGGCGCTGACCGGGGACGAGGCGCGGTGGGAGGAGCTCGCCGCGCTGCCCGCCGCCGTGGCCGCCGCCGTGGAGTCGGCCGAGCCGGCCCGCAACGGCGCCGTGCTCCTGACCGAGGCCTCGCGCATCGCCGTGCTCGGGCGCGGCTTCAATCGGTCGACCGCGCACGAGATCGCGCTCAAGCTGGCCGAGACCTGCTACGTGTCGGCCGACCCGTACTCGTGGGCCGATTTCCTGCACGGCCCGATCGCGCTGGTGGAGCCCGGCTTCCCCATCGTGGTGGTGGCTCCGTCGGGGCGAACCAGCGACGACGCGCCGGAGATCGTCGCGGGCCTGCGCCAGCGCGGGGCCACCCTGGTCGTGGCCTCCGACCGGGCCGACCTCCTGAGCGGCGCGGTGGTCGCGCTGCCGCTCCCCACCGGCGTCCCCGAGTGGCTCTCGCCCATCTCCGCCGTGGTGGCGGGCCAGCTCCTGGCCCTGGCGCTGGCCCAGGCGCGCGGCCACGATCCCGACCACCCGCGCGGCCTGCGCAAGGTCACGCTGACGAGGTGACGATGGGCGCCGCGGCTCTGTTCGCCGGAGTGGATGGAGGCGGCTCGCGCACGCGAGCGCTCCTCGGCGACGCGGGCGGCCGCGTGCTCGGCGCCGGCAACGGGCCGCCGTCCAACCACTACGCGGTCGGCGCCGACGGAGCCATGGCGGCGATCGCCGGGGCGCTGGCCGCAGCCGCCGCGCAGGCCGGGCTCGATTCGACGCCGGAGCTGACCGCGGCCTGCTTCGGGCTGGCCGGCGTCAACCGGCCGGCCGACCAGGAGCTGCTCGAGCGCGCCCTGCGCGAGCGCGGCTTCGCGCCCCGCACCGCGGTGGTCAACGACGTGGAGCTGGTCCTCGCGGCCGGCACCGGCGGCTGGGGCATCGCGCTCGCGGCCGGCACCGGCTCCATCGGCTACGGCCGGGCGCGGGACGGACGCACCGCGCGGGCCGGAGGCTGGGGCTACATCCTCGGCGACGAGGGCTCGGGCTACAGCATCGCCAGCCAGGCCCTCCACCTCGCCACCCAGACGGCAGACGGACGGGCCAGCGCGCCGCGCATCCTCGGCGAGGTCCTGCGCCACTGGAACCTCGACGTGCCCGAGCAGCTGCTCGGCAGGGTCTATCGCCGCGACACCACCATCGGCGAGATCGCCGCGCTGACCTCGCGCATCCTGCCGCTGGCCGAGGAGGGCGACGCGGCCGCGATCGAGCTCTGCGACCGGGCCGCGTCGCAGCTGGCCCAGGTGGTCGACGCCGTGGCCCAGCCGCTCGGCTTCGATGCGGCCAGCCCGCCCGCGCTCGCCCTCGCCGGCGGCGTCCTGCGATCGAGCCCGCGCATCCGCGGCGAGCTGGTGCGCCGCGTGCGCACCCCGCTGGGCCCGTCCACGGTGGTGGTCGATCCGGCGGAGGGAGCGCTGCTCCTGGCCCGTCGCCTGGCCGGCGCCGCCTGAGCTGAGCGCGGCTGCGCGCGCTCAGGCCAGGCTGGGCGCCTGACGCAGATACTCGTCGCTGCCGAGCTGCACCACGCAGAACGCGGCCACATCGCCGCGCGTGATGAAGCCGCCGTGAATGGAGCCGTCCAGCGCCACCCGCCAGCTGCCGCGTGGGCGGCCGCTGGTCAGGAGCGCCGGGCGGACGATGACCCAGTCGAGATCGGAGGCGCGCACGATCTCCTCCATGCGCTCCTTGTCGGCGAACAGCCGGCGCATCGCGAGCGGCACCGCGACGTTGCGGGCGAGCCAGCCCAGGTGCCGGCGCGAATCCCCGATGCCGATCGACGACACCGCGACCAGGCGCCGCACGCCGTGCTGGCCCATCCCGTCGACGATGTGGCGGGTGCCGCGCGAGCACACGTCGGTGTCGCGCCACGGCCGCCCGCCGAGCGCGGTCAGGACCGCGTCCTGGCCGCTGATCGCGCCGGCCACCGCCGCCGCGTCGAGCGCATCCCCCTCGATGACCCGCACCGGCGGGGGCAGGCGCACCCGCGAGGGCCTGCGCGCGAGGACGGTCACCTCGTCGCCGCGCGCGGCCGCCGCGGCCGCCGCGGCCCGGCCGACGCCGCCGCTGCCGCCGAACACGACGAGCTTCATCGCCCGCTCGCGGCGGCACCGCCGCCACCGTAGGCCGCGAACAGCTCCTCGACGAACTTCTCCAGCCCGCTCGGCGTCGCCTTGGGCACCGGCGCGGCCGTACCCGGCGTGTAGCCCATGCGCGCGAACCTCTCGAGCACCGACGGATCCCGGCTGAGCACGTGGATCGGCACGTACCAGGTGTCGCGCCGGATGCCGGCGACCGGCCGGCGCGGCTGGTGGTCACCCAGGATGATGACCACGCTGCGATCGTCGGCCGGCAGCTTCTCGAGATAGGACGCCACGACCTGCAGCGAGTACTGGATGCTGGTCCGGTAGGCCGACTTGTAGTCCGCTCCGGCGACGAAGCCGTTGTCGAGCCTGGTGGACGCCTGCTGGTTGTAGATCGACCCGTCGCCCACCTTGGACCAGTCGTCGATGACGGGCGGGATGACGGCCCACGGGTGGTGGCTCGTGGTCAGGAACAGGGCGGCGAACAGGGGCTCGCGCGCCGCTCCCCGCTGCGCGGCCAGGCGCGGCTCGATCTCGCGCCTGCCCACGAAGTCGATGACGTACTGGTCGGGCATGAACGACCAGCCCATTCGCGGCCCGCGGTAGGGGAAGTCGGGCAGGAAGTAGAACCTGTCGAACGGGAACCGCTGGGCGAACCTCTCCTCGAGGACCTTGGTGTTGGCCGCCGCGATCACCGTCCGGTAGCCGGCCCGGTTGAGCATCGACGGCAGGCACTCCACCTGCGACGAGTACAGGCCCTCGAACCGCTTCTGGTTGTAGACGCGCACGCCGCACAGGAGCGAGGAGGCCGCCATCCACGAGCTGCCGCCGAAGACCGGCGACGCCATGGTCTTGGACGCGATCCGGTAGCCGCTCTTCTCCAGCGCCGCCCCTTGCGCCGCCAGCCACGGGGGAAACTGCGAGAACGCGGGATCGGTGAACAGGACGTGCCCGTACGACTCGACGACGAAGAGGAGGATGTCGGGCCGCTCCCCCGTCTTGACGAACGGGTTCTGCTTCCTCAGCCCCGCCGACTCCAGCTCCAGGCGCCGCGCGGTCGCGCTGACCCGCGCGTTGAGGTTCACGGCCATGTCGAGCTGGTTGAACGCCTCCCTGCTGACGGGCCCGCTGGTGCCGAGGGTCAGCGCGCCGATCGCGAAGGCGGCGGCGACTCCGATCAGCAGCGCGACCTGCCGGCGGCGGCCGTTGCGGGAGAAGGCGTACAGGTGCCGGACCGACCCGTAGATGATGAGGGCGAACAGGGCGACCCCCACGGCCAGCAGCGCGCAGTAGAAGATGAACCAGCCGAGCGGCTCCTCGCCGTACATCATGCGGAAGAGCTCCGGCACGTAGCCGATGTGCAGGCGCAGCACCACGTCGTAGCCGAACTCGCGCAGCGCGAAGCCCTGGCCGATGCCCATCAGGAAGTAGCAGAAGACCAGGACCGACAGGATGATGACCGCGAGTCGAGCGGCCCACCGCGGCGCGCCGGCCGCGGCCAGGACGACCAGCACGACGACGATGACCAGCAGATCCCACACCGGGCTGAGGGCCACCGCCACGTCCGGGCTTGACGTCCAGTAGTAGGCCGTCAGGATCACCTGGAGCACGACGACGGCCACGACCGCGAACACCGTGCCGAAGGCGCCGCGCAGTCCGGGCCACATGAGCGGCGGCCGGTCCAGGCGCGGTGCGCTCAACTCACCGGGGTCGTCGGACATCGAGGAGTCCTGGTCGAACCGGGCACCGCGCATCTAGATCGCCTCCGCGCTGCCCGGCGAGCGGCCGGTGGGCTCGATCACGGCGCCTCCGCGCCGAAGGGGGGTCTGGTCATCGACGTGCATGGTGAACCAGAAATGCCCGCTCGGCACGGGCGAGGGCCGGGAAGCCGCCGCGAGCGGATCAAAACGGCCTTCGCCCGGCCCGCGGTCCTCGAAGCCATGTTTCATCGACCGACCTCCAGGGTGGCGATTCTAGGAGGGCCGGCGGTGGCCTGCAAACCGGGCCGGGCACAGCGCTGGAATCGCTAACCCGGAGGACCAGCCGGGTGACGGGTCGGTCGCCATGGGGCCGCGACGGAGCCGGCTGCTCGCCGGCTGGCCAGCTCGCCCGCTCTCCTCACGAGCCGGCCATGCTCGCCGTGGCCGCCTCGGCGGCGGCCGGAGCCGACAGCTCCAGCGCCACCGCGGCGGCGTTGATGACGGCGGCGATGCGAACGGCGTCGTGTACGTGCTCCTCGCTCAGCCCCCCCTCGAGCACCGCCTGCTCGTGCGCTCGCACGCAGCTCTCGCATCCGGCGATGGAGCTCACCGCGAGCGAGAACAGCTCGAAGTCCAGCTTGCTCGCGGCGGGCTTGACCAGGCGATTCATGCGCAGGCGGGCCGGCCGCTCCGAGTAGCTCGGCTTTCCGATCATGTGCCGGAACCGGTAGTAGACGTTGTTCATCCCCATGAGCACGGCGGCGGCGAGGGCATCCTCGATGACCTTGTCGGCGTCACCGCTCAGCTCGCGGCGCGCCTCGGCCGCGATCGCGTCGCGCAGGCGCGCGCTGCGCGCGGCCGCCGCCGCGGCCAGCGCCACGCCCCAGCGCTGGGCTCGTGTGAGCGGGCCCCCGCTCAGCACCGAGCCCAGGTTGAGCTTGATGTCGACCGCCTCGGGCGGCAGCGAGGCGCGGATGAGATCGAGCGCGCTCATGGCTACGCGGCCTCCAGCGTCGGCTCGCCCCTCTGCCAGTTGCACGGGCACAGCTCGTCGGTCTGGAGCGCGTCGAGCACCCGCAGGACCTCGTCGACGTTGCGGCCGACCGACAGGTCGTTGACGCTGACGTGGCGGATGATGCCGTCCGGGTCGATCACGAAGGTGGCGCGCAGCGGCACGCCGTCCTGGTGCAGCACGCCCAGCGCGCTCGACAGCTCGCGCTTCGTGTCGGCCAGCATCGGGAACGGCAGGCCGGTCAGGTCGGGATGGTTCTTGCGCCAGGCCAGGTGCACGAAGTGCGTGTCGGTGCTCGCGCCCAGGACCTGGGCGTCGCGATCGATGAAGTCCTGGTTGCGGCGGCCGAACTCGGCGATCTCGGTCGGGCAGATGAAGGTGAAGTCCATCGGCCAGAGGAACAGGACCAGCCACCTGCCGGGATACGTGTCCTGGGCGATCTCCTGGAACTCCTTGTTCTTCTCGAGCCCCACCACGCTGGTGAGGCGAAACGCGGGCAGCTTGTTTCCAACGGTCAGCACTCTCGGGTCTCTCGCTTTCTGCCGCCACCGGGCGGCTGATTCGAGAAACCATGACGTCCGGGCAGTGATTGCTCCAAGACATTGTGTTTATGGTTTTGATAGACTCCGTCTATCATGAACCTGGCCCCCCACCCCTTCACCCTGCGCCAGCTGCAGTACGCCGTGGCCGTGGCCGACACCCTCAGCTTCCACCGCGCGGCCGCCCGCTGCCGCGTGTCGCAGCCGTCGCTCAGCGCCCAGCTCGCCCAGCTGGAGGGCGCGCTGGGCGTGCAGCTGTTCGAGCGCGACAGGCGCCGCGTGCTGCCGACCGCGGCCGGGCTACAGCTCATCGAGCGCGCCCGCCGCATCCTGGTCGAGGCCGACGACCTGATCGAGGAGTCGCGCCGCGTCGGCGACCCGCTGGCCGGCACCCTGCGCATCGGCGTGATCCCGACGATCTCGCCCTATCTCCTGCCCCACCTGACGCCGGTCCTGCGCGAGCGCTACCCCAAGCTCGCCACCCTCTGGATCGAGGACAAGACCGACGTCCTGGTCCGCCGCCTCGCCGCCGGCGAGCTGGACGCCGCCATCCTAGCCCTGGAGGCGGACGTCGGACATGTCGACCACGAGGTCATCGCGCCCGATGCATTCGTGCTGGCCACGCCTCCCGGCCATCCGCTCGGCTCGTCGCGCAAGCCGGCGACGCTCGCCGAGCTCAAGGGCACGAAGGTGCTCCTCCTCGACGACGGCCACTGCTTCCGCGACCAGGCCCTGTCCTTCTGCGAGAAGGCCGGCACCGAGGAGCTGGAGTTCCGCGCCACCAGCCTGCCCACCCTGGCCCAGATGGTCGCGAGCGGCGCCGGCATCACGCTCCTGCCGGTGCTCGCGCTCGACGCCGAGGCGCGCCCCGCGGGTCTCCGCACCCGCCGCTTCATCGACCCGGCCCCGCACCGCACCATCGCCCTGGTGTGGCGCCCACGCTCCCCGCTGGCGGGCCCGCTGCGCCAGCTCGCCGCCGCCATGCGCGCCGCCTATCCCCACGAGCGCGCCGGCGCGCAGCCGGCCACCCCGCCGCGGCCCAGACGCAGCCGCGGCCGGCGAGCCGCGCGCTGACATGCTTGAACGCCGCGCGACGATGAGTCGCTTCTCTTGCTCCGCGCCGGTGGTCGGTCGCGCGCGTTACCGGGGCTCGCTCCGCGGGCAGTCGCGGGCGTCCACCAGCGACACGCGGTCGATCATGCTCGACGCCATGACGAGGTCGTTCTCGTCGACCGACCAGCTGACCGCATGCACGCCGGTGTCGTGCCCTTCGAGCCGGGCCATGCTGGTCAGCTCGCCGTCCGCGTAGGTCGACAGCGCGAGCGTGTCGTCGTGTCCTGCCGTGGCGATGCGCTGATGATCGCGGGTCCACTCCAGCGTGGTGATGCCGGTCGTGTTCGGGACCGACTCCTTCATCAGCGACAGGGTGCCTGCCTCGACGTCGGCCGACCAGGCCTGGACCACGTGGCGCTCGAACCAGGTGCCGGTCAGCACCAGGTCGCCGCCCGCCGCCCATGAGACGCTGTTCTCGAGATCCCCGTCGACCTCGAGCGCGAGCTGCCGGATCTCGATCGGATCGGCGTCGAAGTCGACTTCGAGCAGCCGCACCGTGCCGTCCTCGCCGACGCTGATCGCGTGGCGCCCGTCGGGCGCCCAGCTGACCGCCAGCACCTTGCCCACGTGTCCGTAGAAGATCGCCTGCTCGGTCAGCGTGCCCGCGTCCAGGTCCACCGCCAGTAGGCGAACCGTTCCGTCGCGACCGCCGGTCAGCGCGTGGGCCCCGTCAGGGTGCCAGTCGAGGCCGTAGATATCGGCCTCGTGGCCGGTGTAGCTGGCGACGAAGACCAGCTCCGGTGGGTCGCGCGGGACAGCGAGCAGCTCCAGCTCGAGACCGGCGCTGAGCGCGAAGCGGCCGTCAGCGGACCAGCGGACCACGTTGGCCTTCGGCGTCTTCAGCAGGCTGTCCACCAGCTCCAGCTTCTCGGCCTCGGTGTCAGCCCGGATGAGCCGGATGTCCTCGTCGGTGCCGGCAAGGGCGTAGTCGTCGACCGGCGACCAGTCCACCGTGTAGACATAGGTCGCAGGCCCGTCGAGCTCAGCGACGGTCTTCAGACACGAGGATGCACCGGTACCCGCATCGTCGTCGGCTGGCTCCCCGTCCCCCGCACCGCCCCCGTCATCGCCGCCGCAGGCGAGCAGCATCGAGCACAGCGAGACCCCGCACGCAGCGAGGAGGATCGAACCGCGCGAAGGGGCATACCCTCGTCGATCCGGGGTTCGGTCCTCGGTATTGGCAGCGAGAGACGACATGAGGTCCTCTCAGCACCGAAACGTCGTGGGTCCTGCTTGTTCGGCGCCGCTGGGCTCGAAAATGTGTCACACAGGAGTGTCGATCGGCGAGGAGATTATTTAGCCCCCGAGCAACGCGTCCGAACCGTGCACAGTCCGTCCGAACCGACGAATGGCAGATCCGGTCACGCGGTTGAGTGACACGGGCCGATGCGTGTAAGCTAGGGCCCGCCGCTTGGAATTCCAAGGAGTTAGTTTAAGATGGGACTATCCAGCAGTAGCGCCCGAGCCGAATCCGAAGCGCCGTTCGCAGTGCTTCGGAGCGAGTCGGAGCTCTCCACCGAAAACGGTCTCTACCGTTTCCTGCGCTACGAGTCGGCTGCTCGCGAAGAGGCATTCGCGATCGTCATGGGTGACCTGGCCGGCTCCGACCCCGCCTTCGTCCGCGTTCACTCCGAATGCCTGACGGGAGAGGTGTTCAGCTCGCTCAAGTGCGACTGCCGCGATCAGCTCGAGCAGGCGATGCTGCTCATCGCCGAGCGCGGGCGCGGCGCCGTGGTCTACCTGCGCCAGGAAGGCCGCGGGATCGGTCTCGGCAACAAGATCCGCGCCTACGCGCTGCAGGCGCGCGGGGCAGATACCATCGAGGCCAACCACGAGCTCGGCTTTCCGACCGATCTGCGCGAGTTCGATCTGGCCGCCGCGATCCTGCGCGACCTGGGCGCGACCAGCGTCATCCTCCACACCAACAACCCCGAGAAGGTGCAGGCGCTGGAGGAGAACGGCATCGCGGTGGTGTCGCGCGCGCCGGCGTACGGCACGGTGAACCAGCACAACCGCGACTACCTCGAGACCAAGCACCGCGAGCTCGGGCACGATCTCGGCACCCTGCTCGCGCTCGGCGGCCGAAAGCCGGACGCGCCGTAGGCGCGGCGGCCTGCCGAGGC
>DATFRY010000393.1:0-4491 GCA_035262925.1 Kofleriaceae bacterium
GGGCGCGGGCGGAGGCGGGGCCGGCGCGGCCTGGCCCGGGGCGCCGCCGTTGCCGCTGCTGCACGGCTGGGGGCCCATGGCCTCGATCTCCTGGCCGGCGCAGTCCGACCGCTTGCCCGCCGCCGAGCTCAGCGCCTTGGCCGCGCCGATGCCGGCGAGCGCGAGCCCGACGGCGAGGACGAGCATCTGGAGCGTGCTGGCTGCTCCGCGGCGATCGTGCAGCAGGCGCGGGCCCGGCATGGCGTCACTTCCCTCCGGTCTCTCCGGTCTCGATGGCGATGACCGGTATGGCCTCGGCCTGCATCGCAGGCAGGCTGTCGGCGCAGCTCCCGTCGGCCGACATGCTGGCGATCGCGTTGCCGGCGCAGTGGGTGCTTTGCGTGACGTGGCTGCTCAGCCTCCGGGCCAGCGCGGACACGCCGGCGGTGAGGGCCGTGAACACCAGGATGGCCTGGAACAGGCGGTTCGCGCCCAGGCCGGCGCGGATCCCCTCGTTCACGACGGCCTCCGCCGGCGCGCCGCCACCAGGACCGCGTCGGGCAGCTCGAGCCCCATGGCGCGCGCGTAGTCGGCGCAGCTGGGCAGGATGCCGGTCGGCTCGAGGTGCGAGCGCATGCGGCCGCCGGCGTCCTTCGACTCGAAGCGGCGCTCGAACAGGTCGCGGATGTCGTAGCCGCGCTGGGGGTCGTAGCCGGCCAGCTCGGAGATGTGGCTGACCACGCGCGAGCCGTCGTTGGCGCGGGCGGTGTGGACGATGATGTCGATGGCCGAGGCCACCTGCACGCGCAGCGCGGCCAGCGGCAGCTCGACGTCGCTCATGAGCGCGAGCGTCTCGATGCGGCCGATCGCGTCGCGCGGGTGGCTGGCGTGGACGGTGGTGAGGCAGCCGCCGTGGCCGGAGGTCATGGCCTGCACCAGGTCGAGCGCCTCGCCGCCGCGCACCTCGCCGACCACGATGCGGTCGGGCCGCATGCGCAGGGTCGCGCGGAACAGGTCGCGGATGGTGACCTGGCCGCGGCCGCGCGGGTCGGCCGGCTGGGCCTCGAGCTGCACCACGTGGGGGCGCTGGAGCTGGAGCTCGCGGTTGTCCTCGATGACCACGATGCGCTCGTCGTCGGCGGTGAAGCGGGACAGAGCGTTCAGGAACGACGTCTTGCCGGAGCCGGTGCCGCCCGCGACCACGATGTTCTGCTTGGCAGCGACCAGGACCGCCAGCGTCTCGGCCGCCTCCTGGGTGAGCGAGCCGAACTTGACCAGCCGCTCCATGGTCAGGACGTCGCGCGAGAAGCGGCGGATGGCGACGTGCACGCCCTCGGCGGCCGGCGGCAGGATGGCCTCGATGCGCGACCCGTCGGGCAGGCGCGCCTCCAGGATCGGCCGCTCGGGCCCGAAGGTGCGGCCGGCGTACTGGGCGAGGTTGCGCAGCGCCGCGGTCAGCGCCTCCTCGGAGGCGAACTGGGTCTGGGCGCGCTGGATGCGCCCCGCGCGCTCGATGTAGACGTTCTGGTGGCCGTTGATCATCACCTCGGTCACCGACGGATCGTCGAGGAAGGGGAGGATGGGCTCGAGGTGGCCGCGGATGCTCTCCTCGAAGACTTGCTTGGGGATCATCGGGCGCTCCGGTGGTGGCGGTGACGCCGGTGATGGCGCGGCCGCTCCGCGCGCGAGCCCGTGTCCTCGTCGTCCGCGCCGTCGTCGTCGTCGGAGGCGTCGGCCACGGCGTCCGACTTTTGCAGCCAGGCGCGGGCCGAGCGGGCCATGGCTCCGGTCGGCTCGAGCTCGAGGAACGCGCGCAGCTCGCGCACGGCGAGCCGCTGATCGCCCATCTGCTGGTGCGCCATGGCCAGGAGGTAGTGCGGCTCCGCCGACCCGGGCGAGTCCTCGATCACCGTCTCCAGCGCCTCGCGCGCGCGGTCCGGCGACCCGGTGGCGAGGTAGAGCACGCCGGTCATCTGGCGCAGCTTGTCGTCCTGCGGCCGGCGGGCCAGGAAGTGCTCGGCGTGGGCGAGCGCGGCGCGGAAGCGCTGGCCGCGGATGCAGGTCTGGAGCAGGAGCGGCACCACGTCGCGGTAGCGCGCGCCGCGGTTGGACGCGGCGACCAGGTACTGCTCGGCGCGGATCGTGTCGCCGGCGGCGGCGAAGGCGCGCCCGCGCTTGAGCAGGAGCGACACCGGCGCGGAGGCGAGCGGATCGGGCGAGTGCGGCCTGGCCGGCTGCGAGTGGCTGCAGGCGGCGGTTCCGGCCAGCGCGAGAGCGAGTGCCATGGTGCGGAGGTTCGTCATTTCGATCCGTCCTTCTTGTCGTCCTTCTTGGTCTCGCTGAGGCGAAGCTCGACGTAGCGCTGCACGCTGAGCAGCCAGTCGCGGTAGGCGCCCGGCCGGTCGGCCAGGAGCGAGAGCAGCTGGCGCGTCGCGACGGCGGCGATCTTCCAGTCCGACTCGCCGAGCGCGCGCTCCAGGTGCAGGCGCAGGATCTGGTAGTCGTCCTCGATGTGCTGGCGCAGGCGGCGCTCCTCGCTGGCCACCTTCTCGCCCGCCTCGGAGCCGGCCAGACAGGGAGCGGCCTCGCGGTAGAGCTCGACCGCGCTCAGCCCCTCGCGGGCGTCGAACGGGTAGCGCAGGGTCTTGGAGCGCGCCCGCTCGGCCGCGTGCGTGCCGCGGCGCAGGGCCGCCTCTCCCTCGACGCCGCAGTCGGCGTGCTGGTCGGGGAAGAGCTGCGGCGCGGGCGAGTTGTTGCGCGGCGGCACGCCCGCGTCGGTCGAGCGCAGGAACGGGATCGCGATCGACAGGGCCACGGCCAGCATGATGATGTTGCGCGCCCGCCTGGCGCGGCCGCCGTCGTCGGGGGCGACCACGCGGAAGGTGATGGAGCCGACGTCGACCTCGCTGCCCAGCGCCAGCTCGCCGCTCTCGAACGGCTTGCCCTCGAGCAGGACCGGGGTGCGGGCGTTGCGCGCGCTCGACAGCCACACGCCGTGCTCGCGCGGAACGAACAGCATGTGGAGGGGCTCCAGCTCGGGCGCGTCGCGCACACACAGCGACGCCTCCGACGAGCTGCCGACCGTGGTGCGCTCGTCGGTGAGCGTGCTGCGCTGCACGCGACCGTCGGCGCGGATGATCTCGATGCAGACCGGCATCAGAAGATTCCCCCTCCCTGCACGGCCTTGAGCATCAGCGGCCCGCCGACCAGCAGCAGCACGCTGCCCAGCAGCAGGGTCATCGGGATGACCATCTTCGACTGCGCCTTGACCGCCAGCTCCTCGGCTCGCATGCTGCGCCGGGTGCGCAGCACGGAGGCCTGGACGCGCAGGGTCTCGCGCAGCGGGTTGCCCTTGGCCTCGGCCTGGATGACCGAGTACACGAAGTCGGACACCGACTCGGTCGGCACCCGCATCCCGAACACCTGCAGCGCACGCGTGCGGGTGTGGCCGAGCTGCAGGTGATAGAGGATGAGGCCGAACTCCTCGATGAGCGGGTCATCCTCGAGCGGCGCGTTCTTGAGGATCTGCGACAGGGCGCCGGCGAAGTCGATGCCGGCGCTCATGCACAGGGCGATGAGCTCGATCGCCTGCGGCAGGGCGCGGCTCACGTCGCGCTTGCGCATCTCGGCGGTCCCGCGCACCTCGGCCAGGACGAGGTAGCAGCCGCCGGCGGCGGCGATGGGGATGAGCAGCGGCGGCAGGTCGAGCAGAGCGGTCGACAGGGCGCCGACCGTGCAGCCGGCGAGCCCCCCGAGCGCGATCGAGGCGACCAGCTCGTCGGCCGACAGGCCCAGGTAGTCGCCGGCGATCATGAGCAGGTAGTCGGACTTGCGGCGCAGGCTGCCCAGCTCGAGCACCGACACCCAGCCGGCGATGACGCGGATGGCGGGCTCGAGCGCCGCAAACAGGCCGCCCTTGCGGAGCGCCTTCTGGCGCTTGAGCCCGCGCAGGCCGAGGCGCGGCTCCGGCGCCACCGGGTTGCGCGCGAGGGCGAACGCGACGCACGCGATCGCCAGGCAGATGGCGGCCATCGAGGCGAAGTAGTAGACGTCGGCGGTCGTTATCCTCATGGTGGCCTCAGTAGTCGACGTTGAGGATCTTTCGCGCGGTGAAGATGGCCAGGGCCCAGAGCACGATGGCGCCGCCCAGCAGGATCCAGCCGAGCAGGGAGGCGTAGAGCGGGTCGAAGAAGTGCGGCTCGACCGTCTTGAAGCCGAAGTAGAGCCCGACCGGGGCGGCGGCCAGGATGATGGTCTGCAGCTTCCCCTCCGCCGTCTTGGAGCGGATCAGGCGGTCGAGGCGGTTCATCTCGCGCAGCGTGGCCGCCGCGGTCTCCAGCAGGCCCGGCATCTCGCCGCCGGTGCGCCGTCCGACCAGGAGCAGGGTCACCACGGTGGCGACCGTGATGCTCTTGACCCGCTCGGCCATCATGCGCAGCGCGTCCTCGAGCGTGGCGCCCAGGCGCACCTCCTTGAGCACCAGGTCGAGCTCCTGGCGCAGGGGCGGTCGGA
>DATFRY010000394.1:0-3132 GCA_035262925.1 Kofleriaceae bacterium
CCGTGTCTCGGTGCTCTGCAACGATTCGGAGCTGCGCCAGGAGGACGGTCTCTGGAAGATGGAGGGCGACCCCACCGAGGGGGCGCTCTACCCGTTCGCCGCCAAGATCGGGCTGGAGCGCCAGGCCGAGCAGGCCGCGTATCCGCGCGTCGATGTCATCCCGTTCGAGTCGGAACACAAGTTCATGGCGACCCTGCACGCCCCGCCCGGCGGCGCGCAGGTCCTGCTGGTCAAGGGCGCGCCGGAGGTCATCCTCGAGCATTGCGACCGGCAGGCGACCACGCGCGGAGCGCCCGCGCCGCTCGAGCGCGACCGCTGGGGCGAGGCGTCGGACCGGCTCGCGGCGCAGGGCGAGCGCGTGCTCGGCCTCGCGTGGCTCGAGAACCCGGGCGTGCAGGCCGGCAACCTCGGCCCGGCCGACCTGCCGAAGAACCTGGTCCTGCTCGGCCTGATCGGCCTGCTGGACCCGCCGCGCAAGGAAGCGATCGAGGCCGTGAAGGAGTGCCACGACGGCGCGATCCGCGTGACCATGATCACGGGCGACCACAAGATCACCGCCGCGGCCATCGCCCGGATGCTGGGCATCGGCGACGGGAAGACGGCGGTGTCCGGCTCTGAGATCGAGGAGCTGGATGACGCGAGCCTGCGCGAGAAGGTCCGCGACGTCGACGTCTTCGCGCGCGCGAGCCCCGAGCACAAGCTCCGCCTGGTGGAGGCCATCCAGGCCAACCAGGAGATCGTGGCGATGACGGGCGACGGCGTGAACGACGCGCCGGCGCTCAAGAAGGCCGACATCGGCGTCGCCATGGGCATCAAAGGCACCGAGGTCACCAAGGAAGCGGCCGCGATGGTGCTCGCGGACGACAACTTCGCCTCGATCACGGCGGCTGTCCGTGAAGGCCGCACGGTCTACAACAACATCGAGAAGGCCATCCTCTTCATGCTGCCGACGAACATCGCGCAGGGGCTGGTCATATTGGTCGCCATCTTCGCGGGCTTCACCATGCCGATCACGGCGCCGCAGATCCTCTGGGTCAACATGGTGACGTCGGTCGCGCTCGGGCTGGTGATCTCCTTCGAGCCGCACGAGCGCGACGTCATGCAGCGGCCGCCGCGCACGGCCAACCGCCCGATCCTGGACGGCTTCGGGATCTGGCGCATCATCTTCGTCGGTGCGGCGCTGCTCACGCTCACGCTCTCGGCGTTCTTCTGGATGAAGTCCCAGGATGCGCCGGACGAGCTCGCGCGGACGGTCGCGGTGAACGCGCTGATCACCGGCCAGGTCTTCTACCTGCTGAACAGCCGCTACAAGCGGGACTCGGCGCTTTCGCTCAAGGCGCACCGCGGCAACCGCTACCTGCCGCTCGGCATCGGCACGGTCGTGGTGCTGCAGATCCTGTTCACCTACGCGCCGCCGCTCCAGGCGCTGTTCCACACCCGATCCATGCCGCTGCGGCTCTGGCCCTGGCTGATCCTGGGCGGCGTGCTGTTCTTCCTCGTCGTGGAGGCGGAGAAAGTGATCCTGCGCATGGCGGCCAGGTCGTCGGCGAGCGACGCGGGCGACCGGCAGGTGGCGCGCGCGGACTCGATGCGCCAGAGGCCGCGCCCGGCCCACTGACGATGTCCACCGCGATCGCGATCCTCGGTGGCGTGGGCCTGTTCCTGCTCGGCATGGCGGTCATGACCGCCGGCCTCAAGGACCTGGCCGGCACGGGGCTGCGCACGACGCTGCGCAAGGTGGCGGCGACGCCGCTGTCGGGCGCGTTCTGGGGCGCCTTCATCACGCTCATCGTGCAGTCGTCGAGCGCCACGACGATGACGACCATCGGCCTCGTGAGCGCGGGACTGCTCACCTTCACCCAGGGCCTGGGGCTGGTGTTCGGCGCGAACGTCGGCACCACGGGCACGGGCTGGCTCATCGCGCTCATTGGCGTGCGCGTCTCGCTCACGTCCGCCGCGCTTCCGATGATCTTCCTCGGCGCGCTGCTCAAGCTGCTGGGCCGCGAGCGCGTGTCGGCGGCCGGCAGCGCGCTGGCGGGCTTCGCGCTGGTGCTCTACGGCCTGACGACGCTGCAGCAGGGCATGGGCGGCCTGGCCGAGAAGCTGCACCCGGCCGACCTGCCCGCCGTCTCCGGCGTCGGCTTCTGGGCCGGCGCCTACGGCGTGCTGGCGCTGGTCGTGCTCGGCCTGGTGATGACCGCGGTGATGCAGTCATCCACCGCGGCCATCGCGGTCACGCTCTCGGCGCACTTCGCGGGGGCCGTCGGGCTGGACCAGGCCTGCGCGCTCGTCATCGGCCAGAACATCGGCACGGCCACCAGCTCCGCGATGGCGGCGATCGGCGCGAGCAGCACCGCCAAGCGCCTGGCCGTCGCCTACATCCTGTTCAAGCTGATCGCCGCGGCGATCGCGCTGGCGCTCTTCACGCCCACCACGCGCCTGCTCGGCTGGGCGTCTCGGACCATCGATGGCGTGACGCTGCTGGCCGCGTATCACACCGCGTACAACGTCATCGGCGTCGCCGTCCTGCTGCCGCTGATCGACAGGTTCACGCGCTTCGTCGAGCGGATCCTGCCCGAGCGCCGCTCGCCGCTGACGCGCTGCCTCGACCCGGCCGCGCTCACGACGCCGGTCGCCGCCGAGGAAGCCGTGCGCCGAACGGTCGCGCGCTCGCTGGGCACGATGTGCCAATCCATCGGCGCGGCGCTGAAGGCCGGGAACGGGCGCGCCGGACGAGAGACCGTCTCGGTCACGGAGGCCGGCGCGGCCCTGCGCGAGGCGTGGGATTTCATGTCGGAGGCGAGCGGCCCGCCCGAATCGGAGGAAGGCGAGGACCGGCTCACGAGCACGCTGCACGCGCTCGCCGACGCCTCGCGCCTGGCCGAGGTCGCCGGCGAGAAGGGCGAGTTCGAGCCGGCACCCGGCGGCTCCGAGGACGCGCGCGCCGCGGAGCTGTGCGCCAGGGCGATGCAAAGCGCGGTCGTGATCGCCGAGGAAGTGGGCGCTCGGCCGCGCGCCCCGCATGACGCCGGCCCCGTCGAGGCGCTGGCCGGCGCGGAGGACGTCGCCGCCGCGGGCGCGTCCGTCGAGCCGGCGCTGGCCCAGCTCGAGGATTGCGCGACGGCGCTCCGC
>DATFRY010000395.1:0-14841 GCA_035262925.1 Kofleriaceae bacterium
GTGAGCTCGAGCAACTCCCCGGCGTGACCGGGGTCAGCGAGGCCAGCAGCCTGCCGCCGGGGCAGTCTCTCACGACCAACGTCGTCTGGTTCGAGGACGCGGCTCCCTACACCAGCAAGGGAGCGCCGGTCGTCGACTACTGGACGTTCGTGGGAGGCGATCACCTCGCGACCATGGGCATGCGCCTGGTCGCCGGCCGCGCGCTCCGGCCGGATGACCGCACGGCGGTGGTCGTGAACCGGACGCTGGCGCGCGAGTTCTTCCCCGGCCTGGATCCAGTCGGCCGCCAGCTCAGGCTCTCGCCCTGGCGAGGGGACGAGGTCCCGGCCCAGACCATCGTCGGCGTGGTCGCCGACGTCAAGCAGCAGGGCCTGGCCCGGCCGTCCGGCACCGAGGTCTACATCCCGCTCGCGTTCGCGCCGCAGCTCCAGAGCGGAGGCGCGGCGCCGCTGACCATGAGCGTGGTGGTACGCGCCGATCAGCCGGCGGCGCTGGCGGGCCCGGTCGAGGCCGCGGTGCGCCGGCTCGATCCGTCGCTGCCGGTCTCGAAGGTGCGCACCATGGACGGCCTCCTGTGGGACGCCGTGGCGCGGCCGCGTTTCATGACCTTCCTCATGGCCGTGTTCGGCGGGCTCGCGCTCCTGCTCGCGGTGATCGGCGTCTACGGCGTCATGTCGATCTCGGTCGAGCGCCGCACGCGCGAGCTCGGCATCCGCATGGCGCTGGGCGCGCGCGCCGCTGCGCTCCAGCGCCTGGTCCTGCGCCAGGGCATGCTCCTGGTCGGCGGCGGGATCGTCGCCGGCCTGGCCACCGCGCTGGCCGTCAACGCGGCCCTGGCCCACACGCTGTCCGGCATCCTCTACGAGACCTCGCCGCTCCACCCGCCCACCTTCGCGGCGGTCGGCGCGCTGGTCGGCGCAGCCGCGGCGCTGGCCTGCTGGCTGCCCGCCCGGCGCGCCACCCGCGTCGACCCCATGATCGCCCTGCGCAGCGAGTAGGCGCAGCCAGTCATCGTCGCCGCAGCGAGCGGCGCTCCTCGGGTTCAGTCGGTCGGGAATCCGCGCTTCTTGAGCAGGGCCTTGACGTCGGGATCGCGGCCGCGGAACTGGCGGTAGGCCTCGGCGCGGTCGGTGGTGTTGCCCGGGGCCAGGATGAACTTGCGCATCTTGTCGGCGGTCGCCTTGTCGAAGACGTCGCCGGCCTCGGCGAAGGCCTCGCGGGTGTCGGCGTCCATCACCTCGGACCAGAGGTAGCTGTAGTAGCCGGCCGAGTAGGAGTCGCTGGTGAAGAGGTGGTTGAACTGCGGCAGGCGGTGGCGCATCGCCACCTCGCGCGGCGCGCCGAGCTTCTCCAGCGTCTCGCGCTCGAACGCGTCCGGATCGACCTTGCCGTCGGGGATGGTGTGGAGCGCCATGTCGACGATGGCCGACGACAGGTACTCGACGGTGGCGTAGCCCTGGTTGAACTTGCTCGACGCCTCCACCTTGGTGACCAGCGACTGCGGCATCGGCTTCCCCGTCTTGTAGTGCCGGGCGAAGCGGTCGAGGACCGGGCGGCTCAGCACCCACTGCTCGTGGACCTGCGACGGGTACTCGACGAAGTCGCGCGGGGTCCGGCCCAGCCCCGGGTAGTTCACCTCCGACAGGAGCCCGTGCAGCGCGTGGCCGAACTCGTGGAACAGCGTCTCGGCGTCGTCGAGCGAGATGAGCACCGGCTCGCCGGCCCCGCCCTTGACGAAGTTGTTGTTGTTGGACGTGATCGGCGTGAGCACCGCGCCGGTGAAGGCCTCGTGGCGCTGGTAGCCTTCGGCCCACGCGCCCGAGCGCTTGCCGGCGCGCGCGAAGTAGTCGCCATAGAACAGGCCCACGTAGCGGCCGCTGGCCTCGTCCTTCACCTCCCATACGCGGACGTCGGGGTGGAAGACCGGCACCTTGCCGGTCACCTCGTTGAACTGGAGGCCGTAGAGGCGCCCGGCCATCCACATGGAGGCCGCGATCATGTTGCCCAGCTCGAAGTAGGGCTTGAGCTGCGACTGATCGAGGGCGTACTTCGCCTTGCGCACCTTCTCGGAGTAGTAGAGGTAGTCCCAGGGCTCGATCGTGATCCTGGCGCCCTCCTTCCTCGCGATGGCCTGCATGTCGGCCACCTCCTCGTGCACGCGCGCGACCGCCGACGGCCACACGCGCAGCATCAGCTCCTGCGCCTTCTTCGGATCGACGGCCATCGTGTCGGCCATGCGCCAGTGCGCGTGCGTGGGGAAGCCGAGCAGCGCCGCCCGATCGGCCCGCAGCTTCACGATCCGGGTGATGGTGGCGTTGGTGTCGTTCTCGTTGCCGTTGTCGCCGCGGTTCTTGAACACCTTCCACACCCGCTCGCGCAGATCGCGGCGCGACGAGTAGGTCAGGAACGGATCCACGCTGGAGCGCGTGTTGACCACCGCCCACTTGCCGGCCAGCTTGCGCTCGTCGGCGGCCGCCTTGTACGACGAGCGCAGCGACGCGGGCAGCCCGGCCAGATCGGCCGGCTTGTCGAGGACGATCCAGGTGTTCTCGTCGGCCAGGACCTTGTTGCCGAAGTCGCTGAACGCCACCGCGAGCTCCTGGTTGATCTCGCCCAGCTTCTGCTTCTGCCCGGCGTCGAGCCTGGCCCCGGCGCGCACGAAGTCGTCGTGGGTCCGCTCGAGCAGGCGCTTCTGCTCCGCCGTGAGCCCCGCCCCCTCGCGCGCGTCGTAGACCGCCTGCATGCGCGCGAACAGCACGGCGTTGAAGGTGATGGCGTCGCCGGCGGCCGCGATCTTCGGCGCCCACTCGTGATCGACCGCCTGCACCTCGGGCGTGGTGAGGTTCTCCGTCCACACGCCGAACAGGGTCTCGAGGCGGTCCTCGTGCCGCCCGGCGTCCTCCAGCGCGGCGATGGTGTTGGCGAAGGTGGGAGGCGCTGGATCGCTGGCGATCGCCTCGACCTGGGCCTGGCGCAGGGCCAGGCCGACCTCGAACGCGGCCGGGAAGAGCTCCGTCTTGACCTTGTCCCACGGCGGCACCCCGCCGTAGGGGCCGGTCCAGCGGGCGAGGAGCGGGTCGGCGTCAGCCTTCACGGTCAGCTCCGCGACCTTCGCCACCGCGGCGGCGTGGTCCGACGAGGAGACGGCGGCCGGCGGCGAGGCGGGCTTCTCGGCGACGACCGGCTCCGGCTTCGGACCTGACGCGCACGAGGACAGCAGGGCGACGAGGAGGGCCCCCGGGACGAGATGATTGGCCATGGCGCGCTACTCGTACGATGGCCGCCGAGCCCTGGCAAGTGACTGTCTCTAACGGGTCGTCGTACGCCTGGCGCCGGAGCGCTTGCCGGAGACGCGCGGCCTGGGCGCCGCCTTGCGCGCCGGCGCAGCGCGGCCCCCCGACGCGGCGCGGCGGGCCGGTGCGGCCGGGCGCGCGGCGACCGCGCCGTCCAGCTGGGCCACGAGCTTCTTCGGCGCCTGGGCCCGGTAGCTCTCGTCGATCCACTCCTTGAACATGTCCACCGGGACCTGCTCACCCTCCGGCGGTGACGCCGAGACCCAGCCGCTCTTGCCCAGGCCGTAGGCGGTGGGGCTGGCGAACGGCAGCATCAGGGCCACCGCGGCCGACCGCGGCAGCTTGCACGAGATGCCGAACGGCTCGCCGTCGACGCTCAGGTAGGCAAAGGTCTTGTCGTTGACCGCGAGGTCGAGGTGACCGGGCCACGGGCTCTTGGTGTGAGCGCCGGGATAGGCGAGCCCGAACGTGCGAAGCTCGTGGAGGGCGGCGTCGGTGGGGCGCTTCTTGCGAGGCATGACCCGGACAGCCTATGACGGACGCCCGACCCGACACCAGCCCTCTCGACGACAGCACTCTCGACTGACCCCGGGGCTCACTTCGGTTGAGCCTCGGTGAGCTCCGGTGTCAGGGCTTCGCGCTTCGCGCTCAGCCGGTCGATTTCGACGGGGTCCCCGCCGACTCCGTCGGCACCCCATCTGACCCACAGCTCGCCTGGTCGAGTTCGACACGAGCGAACTGTGGGTCTACAGCACCTCGCAGGCGATGAAGTTGTCCTCGTCGTTGCCCTCGGCGGTGTCGTTGCCGGGGCCGCAGTCGACGTTCTCGAGGTGCCCGTCGCTGTTGCCGACGATCTCGTCGTCCCCGTCCTCGCCGAAGAAGCGGTCGTCCGACGACGGGTGGCCGACCAGGGTGTCGTTGCCGGGGCCGCCGCGCAGGGTGTTTCGCCCGACGTCGCCCTGCAGGTAGTCGTCGCCGTCTCCGCCCAGGAGCTGGTCGTGGTTCTCGGCGCCGAACAGCTGATCGTTGCCGCCGCGGCCCTCGAAGGTGTTGACCGCGCTGTCGCCCACCATGAAGTCGTCGCCGGCGCCGCCGATCGCGTTCTGCACCGAGACGACCTCGTCGCCCTCGCCCGCCTCGCCGTCGTCGGCCCCGCCCGCGGAGACGGTCAGGGTCACGCCGCCGGTGCGCAGGTGGAAGTCGATCTGGTCCGACTTGTCGCCGCCGTCGATGAAGTCGGCGCCGTCGGGCGCGGCGCCGGTCGTGAACGTGTCGATGCCGGCGCCGCCCAGCTCCACGTCGTCGCCCGCTCCCCCGTCGAGCCGGTCGTTGCCGCCGTTGCCCTCGAGCATGTCGTCGCCCGCGCCGCCCTCGAGCACGTTGGCGCTGGCCCCGCCGATGAGGTCGTCGTCGCCCGCCCCGCCCGACAGCGTGATGCCGCCCGCGGACGCCGTGGTCAGCGAGAAGTCGATGGTGTCGTTGCCGGCGCCGCCCTGGACGATGCCCGGGATGCGGCCGACCAGGTCGTCGTCCCCGTCGCCGCCCAGGTCCACGCCGGTGCCGGTGTACACGAACACGTCGTCGCCCGCGCCCAGCATCACGGTGAGATTCTGGATCTCGGTCAGCGAGATCTCGATCTCGCTCTTGCCGTCGCTCTCGGCGGTGCGCCCGGGCGCGAACTCGCCCGACAGGTAGACCACGTCCTTGAGCGCGCCGCCGCGGATGTCGATGCGGTCGGTGTTGGCGGTGGTCGCCCCGCTGCACGCGACGCCGTTCAGGCGGATGACGCCGGCCGACGTGCGGCTGATGTTGGCGGTCTGCCCGTTGACCGCGACCGTGACCGCGGCGCCGGCCGCGTCGAACGAGCACGTGGGCGCGCTCTGGGCGAGCGCCGCTCCGTGCAGGAACAGGACGGCGAGCGCGCCCGAGGTAGCGCAGCCGGTCCACTTCGCGAGACCCATGGTCGTACCTCCCGATGACGGCGAGGGACGATGCTAGCGGAGGACGGCCCGAAGGGCCAACCGACGGTACGTTCTTTGGCTGACGACGCGCCGGCCCGACGAATACGGAGTCGGGCGGCCTCGGAGGACGGCCCGAAGGGCCAACCGACGGTACGTTCTTTGGCCGCGCTTTGCCAGGCCGCGTGACGCGCCGTGCCGGCCGGCTACGGGAGCGCGATGCGCGGCTCGTCCGGATCGGGGCGATAGAGGAGGATCGTGTTGCCCAGCACCTGGATCACCGCGCTCTCGGTGCGCGCGGCCAGCTGGTCGGCGGCGTCGTGGCGCTCGACGCCGGCCGCCTCGCCCACCTTGATCTTGACCAGCTCGTGATCGACGAGCGCGCGGTCGATCGCCGCCACCAGGGCGTCGCTCAGCCCCTCCTTGCCCACCTGGGCCACCGGGCGCAGGGCGTGTCCGAGCGCGCGCAGGTGGCGGCGCGCCTTGCCGTCGAGATCCTGATCCGCCATGGCTACATCCTCACTCGCTTGTTCTCGGGGTCGTAGAGCGGCCGCAGCGATGCGGTGATCGGGTGCGAGGTGCCCGCGATGTCCACCTCCCACCGTCCGCCCGCCAGGTAGGCCTGGTTGATGGGCTCGCCGGCGTCGACCATGACCAGCCCGACCGCGCCGCCCAGCGTGAAGCCGTACGAGGCCGCGCGCACGTACCCGACCGGCCGGCCGTCGCGCCGCACCACCTCGCCGTGGAACAGCAGCGGCTCGGCGTCGGCGACCAGGATCTGCACCAGGCGCCTGGTGAGCGGGCCGCGCGCCTTCTGCGCCACCACCGCCTCGCGCCCCAGGAAGCCGCCCGGCTTGGCGAGATCGACCGCGAAGCCGAGGCCGGCCTCGAGCACCGAGTCGGTGTTGTCGATGTCGTGGCCGTAGTCGCGGTAGCCCTTCTCCATGCGCAGGCTGGCCAGCGCCTTGAGCCCGGCGTGGCGCAGCCCGACCGCGGCGCCGGCGTCGACCAGGCGGTCGTAGACCGCGGTCGCCTGCTCGGTCGGGATGTAGAGCTCGTAGCCCAGCTCGCCCAGGTAGGTGATGCGGATGCACAGCGCGCGCGCGAACTCGATGTCGATCTCGCGCGCGGCGCGGAACGGGAACGCATCGCTCGACATGTCCGCGCCGGTCACCGCCTGCATCAGCTCGCGCGAGCGCGGCCCCTGCACGTTGAGCTGGGCGGTGCCCGACGTCATGTCGCTGACCGAGGCGTGCGCGTCCTCGAAGTGGCGGCGCATCCAGGTCTCGACGTGGCGATAGGCGGTGTCGGAGGCGACCACCCAGAAGCGCTCGTCGTCGAGCTTGGTCACCGTGAGGTCGGCCTCGAGCGTTCCGGCCTGGTTGAGCCACTGCGTGTACGTGATCGTCCCGGGCGCGCCGTCGACGTGGTTGGCCGACAGGTGGTCGAGCATGCGGCCGGCGTCGCGCCCCTCGACCAGGAACTTGGACATGAAGGACATGTCCATGAGGATCACGCCCTCGCGCGCGGCGCGGTGCTCCGCCTCCCAGCAGTCGAACCACTCCTGGCGGCGCCACGACAGCGCCACCGACGGCGCCGCGCCGGGCGGCGCGTACCAGTCTGCCCCCTCCCAGCCCGACACGTCGCGGAAGTAGGCGCCGCGCGCGGCCAGGCGGTCGTGCAGCGGCGACTTCTTGGCCCCGCGCGCGGTCTGCATCGAGCGGTGCGGGTAGTGGCACTGGTAGACCATGCCGAGCGACTCGACGGTGCGCGTGCGCCGGTACGCCGGGTTGGCCTGGTAGCGCTGCAGGCGGTCGATGTGGAAGCCGGTGACGTCGACGTCGGCCCGGCCGTTCAGGATCCAGTGGGCCACCACCCGGCCCAGCCCGCCGCCGGTCAGGATGCCGATCGAGTTGAGGCCGGCGGCGACGAAGTAGTTCTTCACCTCGGGCGCCTCGCCCACGATCGGAAGCAGGTCGGGCGTGAAGCTCTCCGGGCCGCAGAAGAACTTCTTCACCCCGATCTCCATGGTGATCGGGACGCGCCGCATCGCGGTCTCCACGTACTGACCCATGCGGTCCCAGTCGGGCGGCAGCGAGCCGAACGAGAAGTCCTCCGGCACCCCCTCCACCCGCCACGGCGCGCACACCGGCTCGAACAGGCCGATCATGAGGCCGCCCACCTCCTCGCGGAAGTAGCCGAACGAGGCCGGGTCCTCGAGCACCGGCAGCGCGCGGCCGAGCTCCGGGATGCGCTCGGTGATGAGGTAGTAGTGCTCGGCCGCCTGCAGCGGGATGTTGACGCCCGACCTCTCGCCCAGCTCGCGCGCCCACATGCCGGCGCAGTTGACGACCACCTCGGCCTCGACGTGGCCGTGCGAGGTGTCGATCCCGGTGACGGCGCGGCGGCGCGTGGTCACGCCGGTCACGCGCACGCCCTCGGCGATGCGCACCCCCTTCATGCGCGCCCCCTTGGCGAGCGCCATGGTCACGTCGACCGGGTCGGCGCGGCCGTCGCCCTCGACGTAAAAGCCGGCCAGGATGTCGTCGGTGCGCGCGAGCGGGAACAGGTCGCGCACCTCCGAGGGACCTATCTCCTGCACGTCCACGCCGCAGAAGCGGTTGAAGGCGGAGACGCGGCGGTACTCCTCCAGCCGGTCGCGATCGGCGGCCACCTCGATGAAGCCGACCGGGCGGAAGCCGGTCGCCTGCCCGGTCTCCGCCTCGAGGCGCGAGTACAGGTCGCGCGTGTACTTGCGCATCTCGGTCGAGGTCTCGGACATGGACCCGAACGTCACCATGAGCCCGGCCGCGTGCCACGTCGTGCCCGAGGTCAGCCGGTCGCGCTCGACCAGGAGCACGTCACCGCATCCCATGTGGCCGAGGTGATAGGCCACCGAGCAGCCGATCACCCCGCCCCCGATGACGACGACGCGCGCCCGCTCGGGCAGTACGGGTACCGATCCAGACATAGGGGACCGAGCATACCCGGATGGGGCGGCCCCGGTCAGGCCCCGGCGCGGCGCTCCGCCTCGCGCAGCCGGGCCGCCACGTCGGCGCACGACGCCTTCGACGTCACCTCGAGCGAGGTCTCCGCCCAGCCGGCCGCCGTGCCGTCGTACTTGCGGTCGAGGAGCAGCGGATCGGCGCCGCGGGCCAGGAGCAGCTCCACCATCGCGAGATCGCCGTTCCACGCGGCCGAGTGAAGGCTGGTCTCGTCCGTCTCGCCGCCGCCGCGCGCGTTCACGTCGGCCCCGCGATCGAGCAGCCACGCGACCAGCGCGCGGTGGCCGAAGTCGGCCGCCGCCTTGATGACCGCCGGGGCGCGCGCGACCGCCGGGTCGGCGGCGACCAGGCGCGCGAGCGTGCGGCGGTCGCCGATGCGCGCGAACGCCTCGGGCCCGGCCGCGATGCCCTTCGCGGCGAGGTGGCGGACCAGCGCGGTGCCGCGGCGGCCGAGGCGCGAGAACGCCTCCATCGGCGTGGCGCCCCAGCGATCGCGCGCCTCGGTCGATGCCCCGAGCGCGAGCAGGCGATCGACGGCCGCCGGCGTGCGGGCGAACATGAGCAGGCTGCCCCCGTTGGGCACCTCGGCCGGCAGCGCGGCGCGACCGCGGCGCAGCATGCGCAGCGCCGCCCCGTCGTCGCCCATCATGAGCGCCTCGACCAGGCCGACGCGGGCCCCGCGGCGCAGGAGCTCGCGGCGCGCGCGATGGCGGCGGTCGCTCATGGCGATCATGAGCGGCGACCAGTGCATGTAGCCGCCGTTCACGCCGTCGACGTCGGCGCCGGCGCGCAGGATCAGCATCACCATCGCGTGGCGGTTGCTCTCGATCGCGACGTGCAGCGCCTGCGCGCGTCCGCCCCAGAAGGGATGGGGCCCGACCGCGTGGACCAGGGCCGGCGCGCCCTGCAGCATGGACGCGACCGCCTCGCGATCGCCGACTCCGACGCTGCGGAGGAACTCGGCGACCGCGGCCTCGGGCACATCGGGCGGCCGCGCCGGCGCGGCGCGCAGCGCGCGGACTCGCTCGACCAGCGCGCGCCAGCTGGGCAGGCCGTGCTCGCGCGCGACGGCGAGCTGGGCGTCGGCCAGGCGGGCGCCCGGCCGGCGGCGGCGCAGGTCGCGCTGGACCTCCTTTGCGCGCTTGCGGAGCCAGGCGAGATCGGGCCGCGGGGGCAGCGATTTCGACATGTCGAACCCTCCTTCCATGACATGCCCGAGGTCCGCGGCAGGCGGGCAGGAAGGTGGTCGATCGTCGGTGGACGTCTGTTGCGAGCGGGCTCTGCCCTTCACGCGGACCGTGGGCCGCTCGCAGCGGCCAGCCGGGACGATAGCCCGGCCGGCTCGCGGCTGTCCAGGATCGGCTCGCGGCTCGCGGCCAGCCGCGTCAGCTCAGATGCCGAACGACCAGTTGAGCATGACGGTGTGGTCGGGCCCATCCGCGTCGTCGGGGTAGAGCATCCCGTACTCCGCCTTGAGCGCGCTCCACACGCTCACGTCGAGGCGCACACCGCCGATCGCGTTGGTCTGATCCACCGGCGTCGACGCTGTCGGCATGGTGGGATCCGGGGTGTAGAAGGGGTCCTGCCGGCTGCCGAGCGCGTCGGTGCGTTCCACGAGCACGTAGGGAGTGACGCGGCCGATGCGGTAGCCGGCCACGACGAACGCGTCGGTGGTGCTGAAGGTGTGGTCGTCGGCGTGGTGAAAGATGCCGTACCCCTCGGCGATGATCGTCGTCTGCACCCCGCGGTAGGCGGCGAAGACGTTGCCGATGTACTCGTCGATCTCCTCGTCCGGCAGCGCGGGCCGCTCCAGCATGTCCTTGGCCGCGATGTGGTCGTACAGCCCGGCGGCGCCGACGCGCAGATCCGGCAGGCCAAGCCCCTGGTACTCGACCTTCAGCTTGAGCGCCTTGAAGTCGTTGGTGTCGCTGCGCAGCTGGATGGAGGACTCGGCGTCGCCGCGGCCGTTGCCGACTCCCGCCGACACGATGAGCAGACCCGGTTCGATGGGCAGCATGAGGCCGGCCTCGAGCCCGATCCAGTGGATGGGCAGGAGGCCTCCGCCGCCCTCGCCGCGCACGACCCGCGGACGAACGACCGGCAGGAACAGCCACGCGCCGTGGTGGAAGGCCGCGTTCCAGTAGCCGATGTCCGTGTGCAGCCTGCCGCCGGTGACGTAGTAGCGATCGGTCTGCCAGCGCAGCTGGAGGCGCTCGAGCTTGACGTCCTGGACGTCCTGACCTTCGCTGGTCTTGGCGTCGAACGCCATCTCGGCGATGCCCAGGAGCGACGATCCCAGCTGGGCGTTGATGAGGAGGGCCAGGGTGCCGAGCTGGAAGTACGACCGCTCGTCCCGGTCCGGCGCGTCCGGGATCGACTCGATCAGCGACGCGTCGCCGAAGGCGTTGAGCGCGAAGCGCAGGCGCCTGGCTCCCATGGTGGACTCGGCGAAGGTGGCCAGATCGCGGGGCGTCCCGCCGGCCGCCGGCTCATCGGGCTCCTCCGCCTCGACCTCATCCTCGATGGTCTGCCCGGCGCGCTCGCCGGGCTGCGCGGCCGGCGGCGGGGTCTCCTGCGCGGGCGAGACATCGGCCGGCGGCGACGGGGTGGGCTGCTCGGCCGCCGGGGCCTCGTCGGGCGCCGGCTGCGCGTCCTGTCCGGCGCGCCGCAGCGCGGAGGGCGCGGCGGGGTCGGTGGGCGCGGCGGGCGCAGCGCTGCCAGGCGCCGCCTCGAGCGGCGGTCCCGCGGTCGCGATGGACTGCTGGGCGAGAAACAGACAGACAGCGAGAAGAAGGACGCGAATCATCACCGCTCCTCGTCTCCGACGTGCGCGCTCCGGCGTTCGGCTGCGACGTTCGGGCTACTTGAGGTTGACCACGTAGTTGATCGCCCCGGCCACCCCTCCTGCCGGGGCGGGTAGCGTCCAGGTCTCTACCAGCTCTTCGATGCACGCCTCGACGGACCGATTGCCGAGCGTGCTGCTCGCGATCCTCGTGTGCGTCACCCTGCCCGACGGGTCGACGTAGACCCTGACCACGACGCGTCCCGCCAGCTGCGGGTTGTCCATCCGGCCGCGCTCGTGGCAGGTCCGCACCTGCGGCTTGATGCGCTCGATCTCCCTGCGCACCGCCGCCTGGTCGATGGTGCCCGGCTCCACGGCCGCGACCGCAGGCCGCTCGGCCTTCCTGGCCGGCGGCGCGGCCGGCGGCTTCGCCTCGCTGCTGGGCGCCGGCGCGGGAGTCGTACCGCCCGTCGCGCCCGCGCTCTCGCTGCCCGGGTTCGGGCCCGCGAACGGCGTCGGCACCGAGCTGCTCTCGGCGGCCGGCTCGGACGGGGCGGAGGCGCGACTGCGCTCTCTGCCGGCCGGCTCGAGGTCCGCCACGACCCTGCGATCGCGATCGAGGGTGACGGTGTATGTCCTGCTCGGGCGCCCCGGCGCGCTCACCTCGACCGTCTCCTCCTGGTCGCTGCGCGCCACCTCGCGGTGGACGAGCGGCAGGCGGTAGGTCTCGCCGCGGAAGCTCGCGGTCGCGCCGCGCGCCGAGGACCGGATCGTGAGGTGCACCTTCGCGCCCGTGCTCGACTCCGCCGGCGCGGGCGGGGTCGCGGCAGCCGCGGCCGGAGCGGCGGGCGGCGCCTCACCGGTCGGCGTCTGGCTGGCCGGAGGCGCGGCGCTCTCGCCCGCCGCCGGCGCGGCCGCCTCGGCCGGCGGCGCCACGTCGCCGACCGCCGGCGCCCCTGGCGCCGTCGCCGTCGGTGCCGCCGGCACGGCCTTGGGGTCCGGCGCGCGGGCCTCCTTGTGGCCGTCCGAGCGCGAGAGCACGGCGATCATGGCGATGGCCCCGATCGCGACGGCCGCGGCGACCAGCCCGATCCCGAGAAAGCGCATCGAGCGGCGCGGCGGCGGCGGCACCGTCTGGCTGCGCGAGATGATCTTCGCCATCGCGCGCGGGTCGACGTCGGCCGTGGGCGGCGGCGGCAGCGGGAGCTGGCGCGGCCCGATGGCCGGCCCGATGGCCGGCCCGGTGGGCGGGCGCGTCGGCGGGCGCATGGCCGGCGGCGGCGGACCGGAGACCGGCGGCGCGCCGCGCGGCTCGAGCTCGGTGTGGGTCGGCTCGGCATCGAGGATATCGGGGGTGGGCGTCCCCGACGCGCGCAGCGTCCGGGCCACCTCGAAGTCGCTCTGGCTGCGCGCGCGCGCACGCATCTCCAGCCAGTAGGGACCCACCAGCCGTGCCAGCGCGGCGCTGAACACCTCCATGGTGGGGAAGCGATCGGCCGGGGACTTGGCGAGCGCAGTCGACACCAGCGTCTCCAGCTCGTGCGTGACCTCCCGGCGGATGCTTCGCAGCGGCGGCGGCTGCTCGTGCAGGATCTTGGTGAAGACGAGCGGGAACGGTGCCTCCGCGAAGGGCACCTGTCCCGCCAGCATCTCGTAGATGATCACGCCCAGCGCGTAGACATCGCAGCGAACGTCGACCGAGGCGGGATCGTTGATCTGCTCGGGCGACATGAACCAGGGCGTGCCGAGCAGCCTGCCCTTCTGCGTGTGGCCGCGCCCCTCCATGAACTTGGAGATGCCGAAGTCCAGCACCTTCGCGTGATCGCCGTCGGTGCGGTTGACCAGGAAGACGTTTCCGCTCTTGAGATCGCGGTGGATGATGCCCTTGGCGTGCGCCGCCGCCAGCGCCGAGGCGATCTGCTGGGCGATGCGGAGCGAGCGCTGGACGGGGAGCCGGCCCTTGTTGCGCAGCTCCTGCTCCAGGGTCCTGCCCTCCAGCAGCTCCAGCACCAGGAAGGGCGCGCCGGTCGAGGTGCGCCCCATGTCGGTCGACTCGACGATGTGCGGGTGCCCGAGGGTGCCGATCGTGCGGCCCTCGTCGAGGAAGCGGCGCACGCACTCCGCGTCCTCGGCGTACTGCTGGTGGAGGATCTTGATGGCGACCGTCCGCCCGATCAGCGTGTGCTCGGCGACATAGACCGATGCCATGCCGCCGGATGCGATGCGGCTGAGGAGGCGATAGCGGCCCTCGAGCAGCGTCTCGCCGCGAAGACCGTCCAGCGCATCGTCGCCCCTCACCCCATCTTCACCACTCCGCGCCTCCATTACGCCCCCCCAGGGTCACACGGCCCACCACCTGTGTACGGTCACTAGCCTAGCAGTGTTCGGCATCCCGACAAAGAGGGAACCTCTGTACATTGGCGCACAAGATCCCGCGTCACCGCGGTGGCCCCATGGGACAACACGTCCGGCCGCATACATCTAATAGCCAGTAGCTAGTAGCCGAGCAACGTCCGCTGGCGGCGCCCGCTGCGCACGAAGTCGCGCGCCACGGCGGCCTGCCGGGCGATGCGGCGCTCGCACAGAGGGCTGGCCACGAACCGGGCCGCCGCCCGGAGCGGCAGATCGGCGTCCGGGCGCGCCGCGAACAGCGAATCGCCCCGCAGCGCACGAGTGACCCGGCGCGCGGCGAAGCTGGTCTTGAGGTGGTGGTCGACGAAGATCGGCAGGGTTGCGCGGCCGCCCAGGGCCTCGCGGCACAGGGCGGCCGCGTCGGGCGGCGGTCCCTCGGGCGCGGCGCGGGCCGGACCGTCGAGCGGCGCCATGTGCTGGATGAAGCGCGCGGCGTGGAACAGTCCGCGCAGCCCCTCTCCGGAGGGCCGGCGGAGCAGGGTCTCGCGCACCGCGTCGGCGTGGGTGAGCGCGTGGGTCGCGGCGAGCCAGCCCTCGGCCACGTCGTCGCGCTGCTCGAGCCGCTCGTCGAAGCGCCACAGGCGGTGCGCGGCGCACAGGGCCAGCGCCAGGGCGATCCGGTCGGGCGCCACCCCGGCCTCGAGGGCGGATGCCGTCGCGGCCAGCGCGGCCTCGAGCGCGCCGTCGAGCACCGCGGCGGCGAACCGGTCGACGTCGAGCTCGGCCCCGCTCGCGGGTCGCTCCGGCCGCGCCAGCGTCCCCGCGTGCCGCTCCATCAGCGCGGAGTACTGGCGCATGTAGGGCAGGCGGTCCTCGCGCGTGCCGTTGACCAGGCTGGCCAGCAGGCCGCACACGACCGGCTCTGCGCTGGCCCAGCCGATGCGGGCGAGCAGCTCCTCCACCTTCACGCAGTAGATGTGGCCGTGGCCGTAGTCGAGGAAGTGGTCGGTGGCCGCGTGCGTGAGCCAGCGCAGGATCGCGCCCGGACCGGCGCCTTCGTTCAACGCCCCGCGCACCAGCGCCTCGGCGCCGGCCAGATCCTGCGCCTCGATGCGGCGGCGCAGCTCCGCCTCGGTGGCCCGCTCGTCGAGCCCGCGCGGGCCGCGCGGCGGCGCCTCGGGAGGTGCCAGGGGGCGGAGCGGCTGGCGCACCTGATCGTCGAGCAGGAGGTTCGCGGCCTCGAGGAGGATGATGCTGGCCTCGCCGGGGTGCTCGTCGAGCAGCGCCGCGCAGTCGGCCGCGGCGGCCGGACCGTGGTCGATGCCGTAGGGCGCGCGGCCGGCGGCGAGCTCGCACGCGCGGGCCAGGATGCGCTCGGGCGGCTCGCCGCATGCGAGCAGCCGCTCGATGGTCCGCCCCACCCTGCCCCAGTCGCGCTCGTCGACCGCGGC
>DATFRY010000396.1:0-6369 GCA_035262925.1 Kofleriaceae bacterium
GCGCACGGCGGGGCGCTCCGACGTGTTCGTCGCCAAGTTCGCGCCCGACGGAAACTCGTTGTGGTCGCGGCGGCTGGGCAGCACCGACGAGGACATCGGCGCCGCGGTGACCACCGACGCGTACGGCAACGTCTATGTGGCCGGCTGGTTCTGGCGCCAGCTCGACATCCTGGACCGGCCGCTGGCCAGCGCCGGAAAGAAGGACGCGTTCCTGTACGCGCTGTCGCCCGCCGGGGACGGGCTGTGGGCGCGCGCCCTCGGCGGCCCGGAGGACGACTACGGGCGCGGCCTGGCGGCCGACGAGGGCGCGGTCTACTGGGCCGGGACCTTTCACGGGACGGCGTCGCTCGGCGAGATCGAGCTGACGGCGGCCGCAGCGCCGCGGGCCCGCCTGCCCCTCGGAGATGCGTTCCTGGCCGTGCTGGCCCGCTGAAGCGCGGTCTGGACCGAATTCCGGCCCCGCCCGGCGGTGTCCCGGGCGCGAGACCTCGGCGAACCATCCGGGGTAAACTCGAGCGTCCGTGAAGTCCGTGCGCTCGAACCGGCGAGCCATCCGCATCGTGTCTCAGTGCGCGACGGCGGAGGAGTTCGTCGCCGCCTTTCATCCGTACCTGGAGCGCGACTCGCTCTTCATCGCGACCGGCAGTCCGGAGGAGCCGGGCCAGGCGATCCGCTTCGTCATGACCCTGGCGGGGGGCGAGACCATGCTGCGGGGCGCGGGCCGCGTGCTCGAGTGCCACCGCGACCGCGGCAACTTCTACGGGCTGCGCGGGATGAAGCTGCAGTTCGACGAGCTGGACGACGGCAGCCGGCGGGCCCTGGCGGCGCTCGAGAGCCGCGCCGGCGGACGGCCGCCGCGCGGAGCCGCGGCCGGGCAACACCCCGGCGAGGTCCTGGAGTGCCTCATCTACGACGAGCCGGGCACCGAGTCGGCCGATCCGTCGGCGGCCAGCTCGCGCGCACGTGCGTCGCGGGCCATGGCGGAGCGAGGCCTGCCGGCGGTGCCGACGGCCGACGACGACGACGTCACCGCGGTGGCGGCGGCTCCGGCGCGGCCCCCGGTGCCCGGCCAGGTGGCGGGGCGCGGCACCGGCCCCATCGCGCGCCAGACCAGGCCGCCGCAGCGAACCGCCAGCCCGGCCACGTTCCCGGTGCCGATGCACCAGAGCCCGCAGGTCGCGGCCCCGCACGGCCAGGGCCACGACAACAACCATGGGAGCGGCTTCAGCGTGCCGCGACCGCGCTCCGAGCCGGGCGGACCGCCGTCGGAGACGCCGCTCCCCGGCCACGCGCCTCACGGCGTGCGCGAGATGCCCGGCCGGGTCCCGTCGGGGCGGATGTCGGCCCTGCACGGCGCGGCCAGCGGCCGCCCGGGCCCCGACATCGCCGACCTGCCGACCGACATGCTTCCGGCTGCGCGCGTGCGCGCGGCCGCCGCGCCCGCCAAGGCGCTGGCATCCGCCGCCCAGCCCGCGCCCCAGGGGGCCGGCAGCGGACCGCTGGTCGAGTTCGATCCGTCGGAGTCGTCGCGGCCGCGCCTGGCCGGAGGGGTTGCGCGCGAGGACATCGGGCTCGGCACCGGGCCGCCCCACATGCCGCCGCCCGAGCTGGCCGGGTTTCCGCAGGGCGACTTCGGCATGCCGCCGACCCGCGCGGTGGGACGGCGCGGCGTCCCGCGCCCGCCGATGCCCGCCGAGCGCACCGAGCTGGTGCGCATCGTCCGCCCCAGCCACGTGCGCACGGCCGCGCTCAGCGCCACCCTCGGCGCGGTGCTCGGGCTGTCGGTCGGTTATCTCCTGTGGGGCATGGACCAGTCGGCGCTCGCCGGCGGTCACGATCAGCCGGCCGCGGCCAAGCCAGCGCCGCCCGAGCCGCCGCCCGCGCCGCGCGAGCCGCCGGCGGCGGTGCCGGGCGCAGATGCCGGCGCCGACGGCCGGAACCTGAACCACGTCAGCACCGAGAGCGCCAAGGCCGAGAAGTAGTCCTCCTGTCGGCGGCGGGCGTGCCGAGCGCCCCGAGCCCGCTCCTGGCCGCGTCGGTGCCGCGTCAGCGCGGCGTCTCGGCGACGGGCGGCCCCTCGAGCCCGAGATCGGCGACCAGCGCGCGCACCCGCCGCATGAAGTCGGGCCCCGGGTCCGACTTGCTGTTGCGGTAGCCGGCCTCGCGCTCGCGCCAGTAGGCGTGGCGCCGCATGGCGTTGCTCTCGTGGTGGCCGATGAGGTGGGTGAGCCGGAAGCGCCCGGCCAGGTGGCGGACCAGGGCCGCGTCGGCACGCACCTGGGCCTCGGTCAGGGGATAGCGCGCCCCGTCGCCGACGTTCTCGACCCCGATCGCGACGTGGTTGAGGCCGATGCAGTGGCGAGCCATGCGCGTCTCCGGCATGAGCCGGTAGATCGTGCCGTCGCGGTCGACCAGGAAGTGGGCCGACACGTTGAGATCGCCGGCGCCGTGCAGGGTGCGGCGCCCGCTCTCGATGCGCGTGCGGTCGAAGTAGCGCCACGTCGAGCGCATGGAGCCGCCGCCCGTGTAGTGCAGGACCACCATGCGCGGCTCGATCGCCGAGTCGCGTATCGCTGGGTCCTGGTGCCGGCGCCGGTACTCCACGGTCAGCCGCTCGCGCTCGGTGCCCCACGAGATCGGCTTGTCGACGATCGCCGGCGCGGCCGCCGGCGGCGGCGCCGGATCGGCGGCCGCGCCCGCGCGCGAGGCAAAGGCCGCCGCCGCCGCGGCGAGCCCGATCCGCATCGCCCGCAATGCGCTCGCGCGACTCAACCGGCGATCGGCTCGACGAAGAGGAAGTCCTTGCCGGGCGTGAAGCGGTAGCCGTCCTCGCCCACCCGGATGAGCTCGGCCCCGTCGCGCCCCAGCAGGCGGCGGATGCGCATGATGTTGGTGAACAGCGCCGCGTCGTGGCGCAGCGGGTGGTACTCGACCGACCACACCTTCTGCACGATCTCCTCCTTGGAGAAGATGGCGCCCGGCTGCGACGCGAACAGGAACAGGAGCCGCTTGAGCAGGCTGCGCCGGCGCAGATCTGCGACCGGGCGCCCGCTGCGCACGATCACCTCGCGCACGCCGTCGACCACCAGGTCGCGCTCGGTCATGCGCAGCCGGTCCGGGCTGGCGTCGGCCACCCGGCTCTCCTGCCCGTCGGCCGAGATCACGCGGAAGGGGCGCACCGCCGTGAGGCCCAGGTCGGCCAGCATGCGGGTGGCCGCGTCGCGCGCGGCCTCGCCCAGGCTCGCGCCCACGCCCGCGACCTCGGTCACGGCGCGCGAGCCGGAGCGGCCCTCGCCGGCGCCGGCGATCGCGGCCAGGGCCCGCTCGGCCACCAGGCGCTCGACCGGCAGCCCGGCCGCCGTCGCCACCTCGACCGCGTCGCGCGCGTAGCTCGACGCCGCCACCACCTCGCCGCCCTCGCGGCCCAGCGCCGCCAGAACCAGCAGCGCCTGGCAGCGGGCCCAGGTCGCGCCCGCGTGCGCCGCCTCGCGCGCCGCGCGCGCCGCCGCCACCTCGGCCGCCGGCCGATCGCCGCTGGCCAGCTCGAGGCGCGCCCGCCAGGCCAGCGCGTCCGCCATGTCGGCCGCGTTGCCGGTGCGCTCGGCCGCCGCCACGCAGGCGCGGGCGAGCTTGAGCGCCGCGCGGCTGTCGCCGCGGGCCGCGGCCAGCCACACCAGCTGGCGCAGGTCGTCGCCCTCCTCGGCCGGCGCCTCGCCGTCGTCGCCGCCGCCCAGCATGGCCCCCACGCGGCGCTCGAGAGCGCGCGCCGCGAGCTCGACCGCGACCCCCAGGCCGTGCGCGCCGATCCCTCCCAGGTCCATGCGGCCGAGGCGCGTGCGCGCCTCGGTGGCGCGCCAGGCCGCCACGTCGACCGAGGCGCCGAGGAGCTCGGCGCGGGCGCGCTGCCCGGCCAGGCCCAGCCGCTGCGCCGTCGCCGCCGCCGCCTCGGCCAGCTCGGCCGCGGCCAGGAGCTCGCCTCGCCGCTCCAGCACGCCGGCCGCCTCGATGTCCGCCTCGAGCGCCCCGATCTCGTCGCCGCGCGCGCGCCGGCCGGCGGCCAGCTCGAGCAGGAGCTCGCTGGCGGCGACCAGGTCTCCGCGCGCCGCCTGCACCAGGCCGCGCACCGCCGCGGCCTCGTCGGCCGCCCAGCCGGCGTCGGCGTCGATGGCCGCGCGCTCCGCCTGCTCGACCACCGCCTCCGCCTCGCGCGCCCGCCCCTCGCTGAGGAGGCAGCGCGCCCGCACCGCCTCGATGCGCGCGGTCAGGGCCGCGTCGCCGCGCGCCGGCTCCATCGCGCGGCTCAGCGCGGCTCGCGCCGACGGCTCGCGCCCGGCGTGCGCCTCGAGGAGTCCCAGCATCAGGTGGAGCTGGGCGCGCGCCGCGTCGCCCAGACCGGGCGTGAAGGCCGCCTCGATGAGCGCGCGGGCCCGCCCCGCACCGCCGCGCGCCAGCTCGATGCGGGCGAGCGCGACCGCGGCCCGGGCGCCGAGGTCCCCGCCGTCGCCGGCCGCGAGCAGGGGCTCGAGCGCGGCGCGCGCCGCCGCCTCGTCGCCGGCGCGGAAGCAGAGCTCCGCGCGATCGACCGGATCGGCCGGTCCGCCGACGGCGAGCGCGGCCGCGACCTGACCGCGGCGCGCCAGCGCGATCGCGGCGAGCGAGGCCAGCTCCGGCGTCGCGCGCGCGGATTGCTCGCCGCGCAGGAAGTCGATGAGCCCCAGCACCTCGCCGCCCCCCGCGCGAGCCAGCGCGATCGCTCCGCGCTCGACCAGCGCGGCCTGGGCCGCCGCCCGGTCGCCGGCCGCGACCAGGTGATGGACCGCCAGGCGCAGCCGATCGACCGGGTCGAACAGCCCGAGCGCTCCGTCGTCCCCGGCCCCGCGCAGGGCCAGCTCGGCGGCCGCGCGCTCGAGGCCGGCGCGCCGCTCCGGGGCGATGCCGGCCAGCACCTGGTCGCGCACGACGTCGTGGACGGCGAAGCGGCCGTCCTCGAGCGGATCGATGAGCTGGCGCGAGACCAGCTCGATGAGCGCCGGCTCGAGCTCGATGCCCGGCACCAGCGCGGTCACCCCGCTCGGCGCCACCGGCACGCCCAGCACCGCGACCGCCTCGAGCGCCTGGCGCACGTCGCTGGCCAGCCGGTCGATGATCCATGCGCCCTTGCCGGCCGCCGCGCATGCGTACTCGCGGCGGAGCGCGAGCGGCAGGCCGCGCGTGCGGCACAGCGCCTCGTCGCACGAGCCGGCCGGCGTCGGCCCGTAGGTCTCCTCGAGGTGGGCCCACATCTCGCGCGCGGCCGACGCCGACAGGCCCTCGAGCGCCAGCTCGAAGTGGGCCGGCCCGCTGGCGGGGAGCCCGAGCTCCTCGCGCCCGACCAGGAGCAATCGCCCGCTGCCCGGGCGGCGAAGCAGATCGCCGAACGCGGCGGCGGCGCCGCCGGCGATGTGGTGCGCGTCGTCGACCACGAGGAGCCGCGCCTCGGCCCGCAGGAAGCGGTCGAGCGCCCCCGGCACCGCGCCGAGCGCGCGCTCGGCGCGCGCCCTCACCGCCTCGGGACGGTCGCCGGCCCAGCAGCGGACGTAGGAGCCCGGCAGATCGGCGGTGGCGATGAGCTCGAGCACGAGCCGCGTCTTTCCGGTACCAACAGCGCCGAGCACGACCAGCGCAGCGGTGTCACCGAGCGCGTCCCCGAGCCGGGCCAGCTCGCTCGCGCGGCCCACGAATGGAGGCGGGAACGCCATGCCCAGTCGCTGCAGGGCGGAGGAGAAGCTGGCGGGCTTGGAGAGTCTTCTTCGCACCGTCGGAGCTCCCAGGCGAGGGGGTCGTGGTCCGGCCGCGGCCGGTCAACCACATGGACCAGCACAAAGCAGGCCAAGAGCTCCGTAGCCGGAGAGAATCGTTTGGTTTCTGGTGAATCCAGCGAAATCGTTAGGTGTAGTTAGCAGGTCTGACGAGCGCATCCGGCGGGCGAATGCTCCGACGCGCTGCCGCCACAAACCACTGAGACTGCGAGGTATCGATGCGGCGAGTTCTCATTGGGTCATGACGCCCCAAGAGTGCAACGCGCGGACAGGCCGCCCCGCGCGCGCCGCGTCGCTCAGATGTTGATGGTCTCGGCGCGCCGCGAGCGCGCCGACGACAGCACCTTCTCGCGCAGCTTGTAGCGCAGGACCTTGCCGTGCGGTCCCTTGGGCAGCTCGCCGAGGAACTCGATCCAGCGCGGATACTTGTACGGGGCGAGCTCCTTCTTGACGTACTCGCGCAGGCCGCGCTCGAGCTCCGGCCCGGGCTCGTGGCCGATGTTCGGGACCACGAAGGCCAGCGGCTTGATGAGCCCGTCCTCGTCGTCGGCGCCGATGACCGCGCACTCCC
>DATFRY010000397.1:0-4503 GCA_035262925.1 Kofleriaceae bacterium
CCGCTGCAAACGTCGCGCGCGCGGCGTCGTTCTGGCCTCGGCCCTGCTCGCAGGAGGCGCGCAGGCAGAGGATCTCGAGGTGCTCGACCGGGCGCATGGCCGCAGCGCCGGCCGCCGCCACCACCGCGTCCCATTCGGCGGCGGCACCGCCACCGTGGGTGAGCTCGAGCGCGCGAGCGAACACGGCGTAGGTCGGCGGCGCGTCCGAGGCCGGCGCATGGGCCGCCACCCAGGCGATGTGGCGCGCGGCCGATTCGCGATCGCCGACCGCCATCGCGATCCGGCAGAGGAGCAGCGCATCCTCGGGACCCGGCTGTGACACGTAGCGCTGCTGGAGCTCGAACGATCGAATGGCGAGGGGGAGCGCCTCGCCGTCCCTGCATTCGAGGTGGAGGAGCTCGGCCAGGTTGTGGGTGGCGTTGCGCTCGACGTGCGGATGGCCGAGCTCGCGCGCGAGCTGGACCGCCTGGCGCAGCTCGCGAGCTCCGCACGCGGAGTCCTCGCGCGCGATCGAGAGGATGATGCGGTTGACGTGCACGGCGCACAGGTGGAGCCGGTCGTTGTGCGCGCGCGCCAGATTTTCGGCCTCGGCGAAGTTCGCGTCGGCCTGGTCGAGGAGGCCCACGAAGCAGCGGGCGACCCCGGAGAGGAGCAGCGCGATGAGACGGGTCTCGACGTCGGTGGCGCCCGCCGCGCCCGCGCTCAGGAGCTCGAGCCCCTCGTTCACTCGCTCCTGCCGCCAGAGGCTGCGGCCGCCGGCGACCAGGAGCCGCGCGGACAGCCCCGGGTCGTCGGCGCCGTCGACCATCGGGCGCGCCTCCTCCACGCAGGCTGCCGACAGCTCGACGTCGCCGTACCAGTCGAGGACCATGGCCTCGTCGAGGAGGATCGAGGCCAGCTCCGCCGGTCGGCCGGTCTCGCGGGCGAGCGCGCGGGCGGCGGCGAGGTCCGACAGCGCCTCGCGCCCGCGGTCCAGGCGCCAGCGGGCGCGACCACGGCCGACCAGCGCGCGCATGCGGGCGGCCTGATCGCCGACGACCATGAGCGCGACCGAGTACCAGCGCTCGGCCTCGACCGCGCGGTGGGCGGCTGCCGCGCTCTCGGCCAGCGCGGTGGCCGCGGCCAGCGCCTCGTCGCGCGCGCCGGCCAGGTTTGCGTGGCGGGCGACGGCGGCCAGCGCGCGTCCGCCCTCGCGCCCGCGCCAGTAGGCGAGCGCGTGGCCGTGGATGCGGGCGCGTTCGCCGGCCGGCATGGCGAGGTAGATGGCGTCCTGGACCAGCGGGCTGGCGAAGGCCCAGCTGCCGCCTCCGCGCTCGACGACCAGGCTGCGCGTGGCCAGGCCCGCGAGCGCGACGCGGGCGGCGAAGAAGCTCCCCTGTCCGTCGCGCTCGAGCGCGTCCTCGACGAAGTCGAGCTCGTCCTCGTCGATGACCGGGCCGAACGCGGCGGCCACGCGCGCCGACGCGGCCAGCTCGAGCGGCAGGGCGTCGAGCGCGCGCGACGCCTCCCAGCGGCCGGCGGCCGTGGCCGGGAGCCGCTCGATCGCACCGATGGCCAGCTCGTAGCTTCGCCGATCGGGCCGCGGGCGAATGGCTCCCTCGCGCTTGAGGGCGCGGACGAGCTCGCTCAGCAGTCCCGGGTTGCCGCCGGCCAGGGTGGCCAGGCGATCGAGCACGGCCGCGGGCAGGTAGTCGGCGGGGAGCAGGAGCGACGCGGCGAGCTCGCGCATCGAGTCGTCGGACAGCGGCTCCAGCTCCAGCCGCTCGCTCGTGGCCGCGCGCTCGCCGAAGCGGGGCCGGATCTGATCGAGGGCGCCGCCGTCGGCCGCCACCAGGATCCAGATCGGCAGGCCGGCGCCGCCCAGGGTGGCGTACTCGAGCGAGTCGAGCAGCGCGTCGTCGGCCAGATGGGCGCCGTCGACCAGGACCATGAGCGGCTGCGGGCGGGCGCGCTCGCGCAGCGCCTCGCCCTCGAGCGCATCGCGGCGCGAATGATCGGCCGCGTCGATCGCGATGCACGCCGCGCCCAGTCGAGACGCGGCGGCCGCCATCTCGCCCAGCAGGCGCGTCTTGCCGATGCCCGGGCCGCCCACCAGCAGCGCGAGCCCCGGCTCGTGGGCGGTGAAGCTGCGCCGGGCGCTGGCCTCGAGCGCGGCCACGACGCCCGCGCGGCCGACCAGCGGCGGCGGCGGCGCGGTCAGCGCGCCGGCGGCGGCGAAGAAGCCGGTCGGGCCGGCGGGGACGACGGCGAGGTCGCCGATGGCGTCGATGAGATCGCGGGTGAGCAGCAGGCCGTTCCACGGCCCGGACGGGAGCCACGCCTCGGGGCGGTCGACGGACTCGCCGTGAAAGGCGGGCGGCCGTCCGTCGCGCCGGCGCAGCTCGACGCGATCGACGTGGACGGCGGCGCGTCCGCCCCAGGCGGCCAGCAGGCGCTGGGCCGCCGACAGCGCGGCGCGCGCGGGCTGATCGGACCGCGCCGCGGCGAACACCGCCAGACAGGTGCGCCCGTGCTGGCGGGCGAGCAGGCCGGGCGTGCGCGCGAGGTCGGCCGCGAGCCTCGCCGGGCCCGCGCCGGCCTCGATCCAGACCAGCGCGACCAGCTCGCCCCCGTCGCTCGCGACGATCGCGGCGCCGCGTGGCGGGGCGCCGACGTCGACCAGGGGGGCGGGCGCGCCGCCGCGATCCATCGCTTCGGGTGCGCCGGGCGGCGGCGCGGTGGCGGCTGCGATTCCGCGATCCGCGGGCGCGCTGCCGATCGCCGGTGCTCTAACGGCCGGGAATCCGCGATCCGCGGTCGCGCCGCCCATCGCCGGTGCGGTCGCGGCCGAAAGACCGCGATCGCGAACCGCCGCATCGCCTGCCGTCGCCGACCTTGCGGGGCCGATCGCAGGATCTGCAGCGGCGTCGCGGCTCGCCGGAAGCGCGGGCGCGGAGTCGCCGGGCGGGGGCGGATGCGGCGGAGCCGTGTCGTCCGCCGCAAAGGGCGCCACCGACACCGCGGGCGGCGGGGTCGATGGCGTGGCGGCCCGATCGAGGCTGGCGCGGAGGTCGCGGCGGAGGGTCGCAGCGTCGGGCGGGCGGCGATCCGGTTCCTTGGCGAGGCACGCCAGGATCAGGGCGTCGAGGTCGCGCGGGATCGGGGCGAACAGGCCCGGCGGCGGCGGCCGCAGCGCGAGGTGGGCGCGCTCGAGTGCAGCCGCGTCGCCGGCGAACGGTGGGCGCAGCGCGCACAGCTCGTAGAGGATCGCGCCGAGGGCGTAGATGTCGGCGCGCTCGTCGCCGGCGCCGCCCGCCAGCACCTCGGGAGCCATGTAGCCGAGGGTGCCCACGGCCCAGCCCGACGCGATCGCTGCCGGGACCGCAGCGCCGGTCGCGAGGCCGAAGTCGGCCAGAGTCGCGACGCGATGGCCGGCGACCGCGCGGGTGAAGACGTCCTCCGGCTTGAGGTCCCGGTGCACGACGCCGCGACGGTGAATCGCCTCGACGGCGGCGAGCACCGCGTCGGCCACCGCGAGGAGGTAGCGGCGATCGGGCGGCGCCACCAGCGCGGTCAGCTCCGCCGCCAGGCTCGCGCCCCGGATGCGCTCCATCGCGATCCACGGCCGCCCGTCGGCGAGGATGTCGTGGCCGAGGAGTCGCGGCGCGTGGGGCGGACCGAGCGCCGCCAGCGCACCGGCCTCGCGGGCGAAGCGCACCCGCCACATCTCGCCCGCGCCGTGGGCGACCTTGATGGCGGCCGCGCCGGTCGGCCCGCTCGCGCCCCACACCGCGCCGGCCCCGCCCGCGCCGAGCACCTCGGCGATGTCGAATCCGGGGATCCGCGGCGCCCGTCCGGCGTCCCGCGCGCGCTCCTCCGCCGCGATCCCCCCGTCGCCGGGGCAGGTCGCGCCGCCGCGAAGCCGGCGAGAACAGACAGGACATCGCGGCACGGTGCCGATGATAACGCGCACCGCCGGTGGGTGGGCCCGCCGCAGGCACCCTGGAGGCCGCCGCGTGCCGCACGCAGCGACGCAATCACGCGCGGCTTCCTGCAGTTGCCGCCGCATGGCCGCGGGTGCGAGCCCGCCCGTGCGCGGGAATAGACTCCACGCCGCGCACCTCGAGCGGCGCCTGCTTGCCGGGCGACGCGCCGGCTCGATGGCCCGGGCCGCCCCCGCGAAGGCAGGGCGTCGGGCCGCGCTGCGGTGGCCGATCGTCGGCGCGCGGCCGAACGGGGTCGGCGTCGATATACCTCCGCGGCGGCAACCACCGCCGTGCCGCCGATCTCGGCGATGAGAGAACCGCGGCCCCGGGCGCCGCGACCTTCGCGACCATCGCCGTCCTTCGCCACGCGGCGCTCGATCTCGATCGATGACCGGCGACACCGCCGTCGGTTCCAGGGCAAGGGAGTCGTCTCGACATCGGGGAGGTCGCCGCGCTCGTCGTGATGCGCGCCTCCGCGCGCGGGCCACGTCACCGGGGGCAGCTCCCCGATCGACGGCGGGCTCGCGGCGGCGGCGCG
>DATFRY010000398.1:0-25474 GCA_035262925.1 Kofleriaceae bacterium
ACAGGTAGTAGGCGACCACCACCTCCTGCATGTCCGGCTTCATGAAGCCGTAGTTGAGCTCGCCGATCGACGGCAGCACGCCGTCGACCATGGCGGCGTAGACGTCGGCGTCGTTCTCGCGACGCCACTCGGGCCGCGCCATCACCGTCTCGTACTCGGACAGCCCCTCGGTGAACCAGCGGGGCACCCGCGAGTTGGACAGCTGGATGGCGAAGACGTGCGACAGCTCGTGCCACAGCACCATGCCCCAGTTGATGTCGCCCACCGACGGAGACATGGCGGTGATGACCTGGCCGAAGCAGATGCCGAGCGCGCCCAGGTTGGGCAGCCCGATGGTGCGCACGCTGTAGTGGTCGGCGTTCTGGAACAGCTCGATGACGACCGGCGTCTTCGGCGTGAAGCCGTAGCGCTTCACCATGTCGGCGAACGCGGTCTCGAGCAGCGGCTCGACGTAGCGCCGGTAGAGCGCCTTCTCGTCGTTGTGGTAGCGGAGCTTGAAGTCCTTGGTGGTGGCGAAGCTGTACTCGCGCGGGATGTAGTCCTCGAACAGGTCGAGCGTGTTCTTGGTGCGCATGTTGTACTGGTCGCCCTTCCAGGCCCTGCGCAGCCACTCCAGCCCGTCCTTCTCCATCCCGAGGCGCAGGTAGCCGGCGCCGATCGCCTCCATCGCCTCGTAGTAGGTGGGGCGCATCGTCACCGCCTGCTTCTCGAGCTCGATCGCCTCGCGGTAGCGGTGCTCGCGCACCGCCGAGCGGGCCACGACGTGGTAGAAGCGCGCGAAGGTCGGGTTGACGGCGAGGACCTTCTTCTTCTCCGCCTCGTACGCGCGCGTGTCGTCGCGCAGCCAGTGGATGGTCGCCAGCAGCGAGCGCGCCTCCAGGTCCTGCGGGTTGACCGCGAACACCTCGTTCAGCGTGGCCATCGCCTTCTGCCACTGGTTCTGATCGATCTCGATGCCGGCGCGCAGGAGCAGGGACGGCACGTGGCGCGGGTTGACCTCGAGCGCGCGGGTCAGGTGCGCGGTGGCGGCGGCCAGGTCGTAGCTCGGCTCCAGCTTGACCGCGGCCATGCCGGCGTGGGCGTCGGGGTTGCGCGGATCGATCTTGAGAACTTCATCGAAGCTCTGCTCCGCGTCGCCCGGCGCGTACTTGTCGAGGAAGAGGTAGCCCCACTCGATGTTGGCCTCGTGCAGCGTCTTGTCGCGGTCGACCGCCTCGCGGTAGGTGCCGTTGGCGAACTCGAAGTCGGAGGTGTAGCGGGCGGCCTCGGCCAGGTAGAAGAGCGTCTCGGGGTCGTTGAGGTCGAGCTTGTTGCCGTCGAACTCCTGCAGGAACTTCTTCCACTCGGTCTCGGCGCGCGGGTCGCCGAGATCGCGGTAGACCAGCGCGAGCACGTAGCGGGCGCGGCGCGCGGCCGGCTGGCGGGCGGCCAGCGGCTCCACCTCGCGCTTCGCCTCGGCGTAGCGCCCGGTCTCGCGCAGGATCTCGGCCAGCAGCACGTGGCCGTCGCCGGCGATCGCCGGATCGGGCGAGCGGGCCAGGCCGCGGGCCAGCTTCTCGGCCTCGGCGTAGCGCCCGGTGCGCATCTCCACGCGGGCCAGGACCAGCTTGCCGCTCTCGCCCTGCTTGCCCGTCAGTCGCTTGAGCTCGGCCTCGGCGCCCTGGTAGTCGCCGTGCACGAACTTGCTCTGCGCGCTCTTGAGATCCGCGTGCGCCGTGCCGGCGTGGAACCAGAGAACGAGCGCCCCGAACGCGAGCGCGACCGCACGCTTCATGCACCTGACTGTGTTCGAGGACATGTGAGCTGTCAACGCACAGCTCCGGCCGTCGGCGGTCGCCCGGACGCCCCTTTGCACGCCGCGCGGGCGGCGTCCTCGCGCGCTCGCCCGGGGGCGGCCGTGGGGCGCTCCCTGCGCCCGGGTGGTATGCTGCCCGAATGAACGGCGAAGAGCCTCAGGTCGAACAGGACCACGCGAGAAGCATCTATCGCGATTTCGACAGCTTTCTCAAGGTCGCGATCCGCGAGTACTACGACCGGGGCTGGACCGCGCGCAAAGGCAACTTCATCGCGCTCCTGATCGCCAGCGGGCAGACCGCCTTCGCGCTGGCCAAGGACTCGGTGGTGGACGGGAGCGGCACCAAGAAGGTGGCGATCGGGGCGGCCACGGTGCTGGCGCTGCGCATCGGCCTCCGCTACGCGCTGGGCGGGCCGCTCGGGCTCGTCCTCACCGTCGCCTCGGGGGCGGCGCTCGTGTCCTACTTCTTCCGCAACCAGAAGGACATCATCAAGCGGGTCGGCAAGTACAGGAAGGTCATCACCGAGACCCAGGGCCGCTACGACGAGCTGCAGGGCGGGTGGCGCGACGGGCGCTACGACGCGACCGAGCGCAACCTCATGATCGACGGCCTCATGAAGCGGTTCGTGCAGCAGATCGACGAGGGATAGGCCCTCCCCGCATGTCGCACGCGCGTGTGACCCGGCCAGGCCCGCCCCGGGGCGCGGCGCTGGCGATCCTGGCCTGCACCGTCTGGACGGCGCGCGTCTCGCCCGCGCGCGCCGAGGAGGCGGCGCCCGACGCCGGCGAGACCATCGGCGTGCTCGAGGTCGCCACCTATGGCGTGTCGCAGGCGGCCGGAGACAAGTTCGAGCAGAGTGTGGAGGAGACGCTGGCGGCGGTCGGCCTGCGCGTCGTGCGCTCGCACGAGGTGCAGAAGCAGCTGGCCGGCACCAACTACATCAGCGGCTGCAGCTTCGGGCCGTGCATGAAGGAGGTGCTGACCCGGACGGGGCTGCGCCGCGTGCTGGTCGCGCGCATCCAGGGCGCCGGGCAGACCTACAGCGTCGTGGTGTCGCTCATCGACACCGAGAGCGGCCACCTCGTGTCGCAGGTGGCGCAGAGCTGCCCGGTGTGCACGGTGGAGGACGCGATCGCGACGTCGATCAAGGCGGTGGTCAAGCTCCTGACCGAGGAGGACGCGACCAGCGTCGAGAGCGCGGCGAGCCTGGCGCCCGGCGGCGCGGAGGCGGAGAAGGCGGAGGCGGCCGCGCCGGACGAGGAGGCCGCCGAGCAGCGGCAGGGGAGAATGCGCCGCTTCGGCTGGACGTTCGTGGCCACCGGCGCGATCGCGCTGGGCCTGGGCGGCACGCTGATCGCGCTCGACCACGATGGGGCGGGACTGGCCTCTGCCGGGCTCGGCGTCGGGCTGACCGCGGCCGGGTTGACCGCGTTCTCGTGGTCCCGGAGCTTCTGATGACGCCCGCGCCTCGCACCTTGTAGGAGCGCACGGGCAGCCCGCGAGCGCGGAGCGAGCCGGCGTCCGATGGTGTACCGTGGGGGAACCGGCCGCTGCGATGCGCCGGAGCGGAGCCGACGATGGAGCGCAGACCGCACCTCTACACCATCCTGGTGCTGGCGGGCGCAGCCCTGGGGCTGTTCTTCGCCAGCTTCTCGACGTACGACTTCGCGCGCCACCTGGACCGCCAGGTGCACGCCGCCAACTGCTCGTTCATCCCGGGGCTGCAGGCGGCCGAGGCGGTGAGCGACTGCCACGTCACGATGATGAGCCACTACTCGTCCGTGATGCGCGAGGCGGTGTGGGGCGGGCTGCCCATCTCGCTGCCGGCCATGTCGGTGTTCGCGTTCCTGCTCCTGTTCGCGGCCGAGCTCTGTCTCACGCGGCGGCAGGAGGACCACCGGGCGACCGCGTTCCTGGCGGTCGCCGCGCTGCTGCCGGCCGGCACGTCGATCATCATGGCGATCGTCGCGTTCAGCAAGCTCGACGCGGCGTGCAAGCTCTGCATCGGGATCTACTTCTCCAGCGCGCTGGTCCTGCTCGGAGCGCTGTGCCTGTGGCGGCGCGCCGAGCAGCTGCGCCGATCGGGCGACATCGAGCGCATCTCGACGCGAGCGGACCGCCGCGCGCGGGGCGACCGCGACCGAGACCGTGACCACGACCGCGACGCCGCGTGGGCGACGGGCGGTGCGGTCGCGGGCAGCGCCGGCGGCACCCGCACCGCGCCTCTGTTCGGGGCGGCGCCGTCGTCGGCGGCGTCGTCGGTGTCGCCGTCGTCGGGCGGCGGCTCGCGCGGGGACGACGGCTCGCACCGGGATGAGGTTCGCGGCCGCGAGGCGCGCGAGGGGGGTGGGCGCGCGTCCGGCCCGGTCTCGCCCGGCTACCTGGCCGCGGCGTTCGGCCTCGGCGTGCTGCTGGTCGCGGTCCCGGCGGCGGCCTACGTGGCGATGGCGCCCGATCACTCGGTCTTCGTCGGCGCGTGCGGCGACCTCCTCGAGGGGGCCGACGCGTACGGCGTGATGGTGCCGGTCGATCGCCACCGCGGCGGCGTGCCGGCGGTCGAGGTGCTGGATCCGCTGTGCCCGGCGTGTCGTGCGTTCGAGAGCCGGCTCGACGCGTCCGGGCTGCGGCCGGAGCTCGACCGCTCGGCCGTCCTGTTCCCGCTCGACAGCGAGTGCAACTGGATGGTCGACGACCGCAAGCACCCGGGCGCGTGCGCCATCAGCGAGGCGACCCTGTGTGCGGGCGATCGCGCCGGCGACGTGGTGGCGTGGGCGTTCGCCCAGCAGGAGGCGATCAGCGAGGCGGCCCACGACAGCGACGAGGGCGCGCGCAAGCTGGCCGCGCAGCAGTTCCCGGAGCTGGCGCGCTGCATCGGGTCGGCCACGGTCAAGTCCAGGCTCAACAAGTCGCTGCGATGGGCGGTGCGCAACCAGCTGCCGGTCCTGACCCCGCAGCTCTATGTCGGCGGCGTCAAGCTGTGCGACGAGGACATCGATCTCGGCATGGAGTTCGCGCTCAGCCGGATGATCGAGCAGTCGCGCGCGGGCACGCTGCGAAAGCGAGGTGGGCGATGAGCACCACGGCGGTCAACGCGGCGCGGGCCGGTGTGCTCGTGCTGGCGTTCGCCATCCCGACGGCGGCGGTGGCGAGCTGGACCCACTCGGCGGCCGGACGGGTGGCCGAGGAGCAGGCCGAGGTCAGCGGCCAGGCCAGGGGCAACGGTCAGAAGGGCAAGGCGGCGACCGCATCGGCGTCCGACGTCGGCTACTGCAGCCCCGAGCTCAAGCGGATTCTTCGCCGCGTGCTGCAGAGCTGCGGGCTCATCGGCGGCGAGGGCGTGCGCGGCTGCCAGCCGGTGCAGGCCAGGAGCGTCGCCACCATGAGCGGGTCGGACTTCAACGCGCTGTTCAAGCCGATGAAGGACCGCGGCGGCATCATCGAGTTCGACAAGAGCAAGTCGGACCTCGGGCCGGAGGACAGCGGGCTCATCGACAAGATCTTCAGCGACCAGCGCGGGGCGAGCTACTTCTTCGTCGTGGCCCGCGCCTCGCCGGAGGGCTCGGTCGGCACCAACCGCGAGCTGAGCAAGAGCCGCGCCGAGCAGGTGATGGGCCACCTCCGGCAGATGTTCAATGATCCGGATCTGGACAAGGAGGTCGGGCTCCTCTGGCTGGGCGAGGAATTCGCACAGCTCGACAAGGAGTTCTGTCAGTGGCGCCGGAGCGGCGACCCGGACCAGTGCAAGGCTGAACAGATCAACCGGAGCGCGTTCATCGCATGGATCGATTGCACGTTGTGAGAGTCGGTCGCGCGGCCGCGGCGGTGATGGTGGCCGCGGGGCTGTGCGGCGCGAGCGGCTGCGGCCACGAGCCGGGCGACAAGAAGGAGGCACCCCTGGTGGGTGAGCGGGTCGACGCGGTTCAGGCCCGCGCGGAGAAGCCGGTGACGACGGCAGAGTTCTGCGATGTGGCGGCGCCGTCGGCCGACGCCGCGCCGAGGCTGGCGATGCCGGCGCTGGCCAGCGGCGGGAAGCTGCCGGGCAAGGGCACGTGGCGCTGGATCAATGTGTGGGCCACGTGGTGCAAGCCGTGCATCGAGGAGATGCCGCACCTGGCAGAGTGGCACAAGGACCTCGCCGCGAAGGGCGTCCACTACGACCTCGTGTTCGTGTCGGTCGATGACAGCGACGACGTGGTGACGAAATATCGTGAGCGACACCCGGATGCCCCGGAGTCGGTGCGCCTGGCCGATCCGGACTCGCTGCCGAAGTGGCTCGGCGCGATCGGCCTGGGTGAAGCGGCGCCAATCCCGGTTCACGTGTTCGTCGATCCGGACGACCGTGTGCGCTGTGTGCGGGCGGGAGGCGTGAAAGAGAAGGACCTCCCCGCGGTGCGGTCCGTGCTCGGCGCAAGTTGACCCGCAAGGGGTGGCTAAAGCCAAGAGAAGAGTGAGGAAAGCGTTAGGCCCTGGAGCTTCTGGCGCCGACGCGAGTAGTGTGGATTTTGCCCGGAAGCGATGCGGGTGAAGTCTCGGGGGGGACTCCCCGAGCGCCCGGGCGCCGGCCGGCCCCGTCGGTAAAGAGGACCTCCTCCAGTGACGCAGTCCTACCTCACTGCGTCGCTTCGTTCGCAGCGAAGTCTCCCTCTGTACCGACGGGGTCAGCCGTGCTTTTTCGGGCTGCGATCGCCCGACTCCCTGTTCGCGCGGCGTGCGCGTCGTCTGCCAGGGAACGTACCGTCCGGTTGGGCCTTCGGCCCGTCCTCCGCTAACCTTCGTCGGTGGCTCGAGCGCGCGGCGAAGAGCATCGCTTCGACGGTGAGGCCGAGAAGATCGAGGCCGATCAGGGGGCCGCGGCGAGCGGCGTCGACGCCGTGACGGTGCCGCCGGCGCCGGCGGACAACGCGCGGCGTGCGGCGCGCGCGGCGCGAGCTCGCGAGGCGAGGCGTCGAGGTCCGGGCGGCGCGGGCGGCCGCTAGATCGATCGATCACCGCGCGTCGAGACGGCGGGCGCGTTCATCGCGGTTCGTCGCGGCTCGGAAGGCGCGGCTCACGCGCGGTGCCGCCGCGCGGCTCACGCGCAGCTGGCCGGACGATGAACGGCCGCGCAGCTCTGGCGAGTAGAAGGCGTAGGCGGTCGCGGGGCGGAGGAGCACCGTGCACTCGGCGTTCGCGTCGAGGCGGTAGGCGAGCTCGACGCGGGCGCGCGGCGCCAGATCGACGAGGTAGACCGCGAGCGAGTCGCCGCGGTCCTCGACGCGCGAGACGCCTGCCGTGTGCTCGAGCGCCGCGATGGCCGATGGGTCGGCGGAGAAGCCGGGCGGGATGGGCAGCACGGCCATGGGCATCGCGACCGGGGCCGCGGTGAGGTTCTCGATCGACGCGGTGAGAGAGGCGCGGCCGCCGAGCGGGATCGGCGCCGAGGGCGCGTCGAGGGCGACGGCCAGGCCGGCGCCCCGGGCCGCGGGCGCGCGCCGCTCTCGCCACGACACGCGGAGGTCGGCGCGCAGGAGGCCGGGCGCGTGGCCGTCGAGGACCAGCTCGTGCCGTCCGGGCGCGAGCGCGGCGGGCAGGCGCAGGGACGGCACATCGATCGAGGCCAGATCGATCGAGCCGATCGGCCGGCCGTCGAGGCGAGCGCGCAGGATGCCCGAGGTGGGCGCGGGCGGCGCGGCCAGCGCGGCGGCGCGCAGGGCCAGCACCGTGCTGTGCGTGGTGCCCCAGCCGTAGCTGGGGCTGCGCGAGCGCCACAGCCAGTCGAGCGCGCGGCGCGTCTCGGACGTGCGGCCGGCGCGGGCCAGCGCGGTCGCGGCCAGCGCGGTCACCTGCACGTCGGCGGACTGGCCGCTGGCGTGGAGGAGCGTCGTGCCCGCTGCGCGGAAGCGGAGGCCGCCGCCGGCGGAGGCCTCGGCGGCGGCGAGGAGGAGCGGCAGGGCCGGGCTGGTGCGGCCGGGCCGCGCGCTCTCGGCGGCGGCCCACAGGGCGAGCAGGTACGGGCTGCGCGCGAGCGCGGTGCGGTGGGCGCGGAGATGGGCGAGCGCGCGGTCGATGCCGCGCCCGCGCGCCCCCGACTCGGCCAGCGCCCAGGCGATGAACGCGGTCGTCTCGAGCGGCGTCTCGAGGCGCGCGACCGTCTCCATCGATCCGCGATCCGGCCGCCACGATCCGTCGGCCAGCTGCTTGCCGAGCAGCCACGCGCGCGTGCGCGCGATGACGGCCGGGTCGACCGGATAGACCCGCGCCATGTCGACGAACTCCATGAGCCCGTACGCGGTCAGCACCTGGTTGGCCGGCGACTCGCCGAACCAGGAGAAGCCGCCGCCCTTGACCTCGTATGACAGGAGGCGCTGATAGCCGCGCCCGACCATGCCGCGGGCGCGCGCGCGGGCGGCGGAGGTGCGCGGCCCGTCGGGCAGGAGGCGCAGGACGAGCAGGTCGGGATAGGTGGTGCTCGAGGTCTGCTCGAAGCAGCCGTGCGGCTCCTCGAGCATGCCGTCGAGCCCGTCGCGCGCCTGGTCGGCGGCGCCGCGGAACAGGCGCACGAGCCCGCCCGGAGAGGCGGGCGCGGCGGCGGCGGCCGCGGGCACCTCGAAGTGGAGACGCGCCGCGCCGTCGACCACGTCGCCCGTCTCGAGCGCGCGCACCAGCTCGCCCGGCGGATCGATCGCGATGGCGCGCTCGACCTGGTCGACCGCGCGGCCGTCGGCCAGGAGCGCGAGCCGCACGCTGCCGCTGCCGGCCCGCACGGCCTCGGCGTCGACGTGGACCACGCCGGTGGCGCCGGCGGCGAGCTCGATCTCGCGCGCGGCGGTGCTGCGGCGGAGCGCGCCCCCCAGCGCCGCGGTGATCTGCATGCGCCGGGCGCGGCCCGAGTGGTTGGCCACCGCGATCGGCACGCGGTAGCGATCGCCGACGGCGAGGCGCGGCGGGAGCTCGGCGTCGAGGTGGAGCGGGAGGAAGGTCTCCAGGCGCGCCTCGGCGGACCCGCTGGCGCCGGTTGCGGTGAGCGCCTCGACGGCGACCTTCCACCCGGTGATGCTGTCGCCCAGCGGGACCGAGAGACGCGCGGCGCCGCCGGCTCCGGTCGGGACGCCCACCCGCCAGAGCACGGTCTCGTCGAAGCGCTGGCGCAGCGCCGGCTCCTCGCCGGTCAGGACCTGGACCTGGGCCGAGCGCGCGCTGCCGAAGCCCCCCGCGCCGGTACCCTCGCCGTAGCCGATCGTGCCGGCGCCCATGCCGCCGACGTCGATGCGCTCGAACACGTCCTCGCGCCGCCGATCGTCGCGGGTGCCGAACACGCGGTCGGGGCCGGCCGAGACCAGGTCCACCGTTCTGCGTGGCCTGGGCAGGTGCGCGCCGGCGCCATCGGCGTCGCCGCCGCGCTCGACGCGGAACGCGGTGCCCCACGGGTCGGCCACGAGGCGTTCGGCGAGCGCGCCGCGCGCGACCAGGTCGCGCAGGCCGGCGGTGCCGCGGCGGAGGAGGATGGGGCGCGCGACCGCGCGCGCGCCGCGGAGGGCGAGTTCGAGGCGCTCGAGGCGGGCGTCGGCCACGCGAGGCGCCATGCGCTCGAAGCCGAACGCGGGGTCGACCTGGAGCGCATAGGCCCAGGTCATCGGCTCGCGCCACGGGGTGGTGCGATCTGCGGGGCGCCAGCCCGCCTCGACCAGGAGCTGCCACAGCTGGCGGCCGTACTGCCAGCGCCCATCCGCGTCGGGCGCGCCGATGGCGCCGCGCGCGGCGGTGAGCCGGGCGAGGGCCGGCTCGAGCGCGCGCTCGATGCGCTCCGACTCGCGCCGCCACCGCGCCTCGGCGGGGACGGTGAGATCGGGCCGGCGGAGGGCGGGCGGCAATGCCTCGAGGATGGCGCGCAGCGCGGCGGCGTCGCGCGGGGCGCTCTCGCGATCGGCGTCCGGGCCGGTGGCCGCCGTCGCGCGCAGCAGATCGGCGAAGGCGAGGCCGAGCTCGGCGGCGTCCTCCACGCGATCGAGGCGGCGGAGCGCGTCGGTCAGATCGGGCCGCGGCTCGCCCAGCGCCAGGACGCGCTCGTCGACCACCGAGGCGGCCAGCGCGGCGCCCGGCACCGCGCGGCCGGCGGCGTCGCGCACCGAGACGTCGAGCTCGGCGCGCTGGCCGGGGCGGTGACGCGTCTCGGCGGCGATCGACACGGCCAGCTCGGCGGGGCGGAGATAGGCGTCGAGGCTCTCGATCGCGCGATCGGACGCGCCGCGCGCGCGGTCCCAGCCCAGCTCGACCAGCCGGACGGTGACCAGCCCGAACGCGCCGGTCGGCGGCACGAGCTCGGCGCGGAGCTCGCCGTGGGCGTCGATGCGGGCCGTGGCGGTCGCGATCGGGGCGCTGCCGCGCAGGAGGGTGGCGAGGACCGGACCGCGCGCGCCCCGCCACGTGCCGGTGACGACGACGGCGCGGCCGGCCGCGACCACGGCGTCGCGCAGGCGAAGGACCGGGCCGCGGCCCAGCTCGAGCGCGAGCGACTGCGCGGCCGCGTCGCCGCGCGCGCCGACCGCGGACACCCGCAGCTTCCAGGCGTCGGCGTCGGGCGCGCGCAGCGCGACGCGGACCGCGCCCGGCGAGTCGAGCGGGATGCGGCGGCCGCCCGCGCGGATCTGCACGCGAGCCGGGACGAGGTGGCCGGCCCCGTCGGTGGTGACGGCGGTGAACCAGTGGAGCGCGCCGCGGGTGAGCTCGCGCCGCTCCGGCACCAGCGCGACGCGGAGGTCGTCGTCTCCGCCGAGCGCGACCGGCAGCGCCGCGCGCTCGCGCCGGCCCGCGCCGTCGACGACCGCGGCGCGGAGCTCGAGGGATCCGTTGCCGTCGGCGCCGGCCGGCACGGGCGCGGTGAAGGCGAACCCGCCGGCCGCGTCGAGCCGGCCGCGGATGACGTCGTCGCGGCCGTCGGCGGCGGCGCGGCGATCGCGGGCGCGGTCCGCGGCGGCCCCGACCAGCTCGAGCTCGACCTCGACGTCGCCCTGCACCGGCTCGCCGTAGCGGTAGCGCGCGGTCACTCGGCCGGTGAGCGGACTGCCCGGCTCGAGCGGCCCGTCCTGCGGGCGCTCGATGTGGAGCTCGAAGGCGGGGAGGCGAAACTCGCGCACGGCGACCCGCTCGGTCTCGGACACGCCGCGCACCGCCGCGCTCAGCTCGTAGCTGCCGGTCAGGAGGTCGTCGGCCAGCGGGATGTCGCCGGCGATCATGCCGCTCGGCGGCACGGTCTGTCGGCCGCGCCAGATCGTGGTGTCGCGCGGATCGCGCACCGCGATGTCCACCTGCTCTCCGGCGGCCGGGTGGGCGTCGGCGGCGCTGACCGCGGTCACCCGCCACTGGATCGTCTGGCCCGGGCGGTAGACGGCGCGGTCGGTGCGGAGGTGGAGGTGGAGGGCATCGCTCACCTCGATCGCGCGCTCGGTCACGTCGCTGCCCAGGCGCGAGCGGGTGGTCACGAGCAGTCGGTGCGGACCCGGGTCGATGGGCGGCACGCGAAAGCGCAGCACCGCGGTCCCGTCGGCGCCGGTCCGCCCGCGCGCGAGAAGCCGCGCACCGGGCCGCGCCGGGGTCGCCCGCGTCGGCGGGGCGGTCGCCGCGGCCCCCGTCGTGGCAGGCCGCGCGGACACGGACGTCGAGGTCGCCGCCGACACCGCGGTGCCGGACGCCTCTGGCGCCGCTGTCGGCGCGACGGCCACCTCGACCTCGGCGCCGGCGACCGGATCGCTCTCGGTCAGGCTGACCGCGCCGGTCACGGCCACGAACACCGTCGCCTCGGCGCCGCGCACGAGCTCGCCGTCGGTCACCACCGTGGCGTCGTGCAGCGCCCGGGGCGGCCCATCGGCGGCGGCGGTATGCGAGAATGCAACGACAGCGGTCGCGAGGCAGACCCAGGTCCGTGGCAGCATGAGCGCAGCCTTTCCCGCGCGAGGACGCCCGCGCCGGAGGCACGCGCGAGCGAGCGCGATGGCTACGACATCCGTCCGCGTATCAGGTTCCGAGAATCGGCGTCCCGGGCGTGACCCGGTCGCCCGGCCGTGCCCCTCCCTCCTCACGGTGCCAACAGAAAGGGCTCGCTGATGTCTCCTCTCGCCCGCGCTCTGTCCGCCTCGCACAGCTTCCTCCTGGCCGCCTGCCTGCCGCTGGTCCTGGCGCTCCAGCCAGCCTGCGGCTCGGACTCGGGCGCCGGCGCCGGCGAGGGCGGCGACGATGACGGCGCGACGCCACCGGGCGGCGGAGGCGACGGCAGCGGTGGCGGCGACGACGGCAGCGGCGACGACGGCGGCGGCGATGGGAGCGGCGGCGGCACCATCGGCGGCCCGCTGCGCGCGGTCGGCGGCCAGATCCTCGACGAGGCCGGCGATCCCGTGCGCATCACCGGCATCAACTGGTTCGGCCTCGAGACCCAGGAGCTCGCGCCGCATGGCCTCAACGTGCGCTCGATGGACTCGATCCTCGACCAGGTGGTCGAGCTCGGGTTCAACACGCTGCGCGTGCCGTTCGCCAGCCAGATCTTCGACGACGGCGCCACGGCGGGCGGCATCGATTTCAACCTCAACCCGGACCTCATGGGTCTGACCCCGCCCGAGATCCTCGACACGCTCATCGCCAAGGCGGGAGACCGCGGCCTCCGCATCATCCTCGACCGCCACCGCCCCGACTCGAGCGGCCAGTCGGAGCTCTGGTACACGCAGGCCTACTCCGAGGAGCGCTGGATCTCCGACTGGGCGGCGCTGGCCGCGCGCTACGCCGACAACCCGGTCGTCATCGCGTGCGACCTGCACAACGAGCCGCACGGCGCTGCCACCTGGGGCGACGGCAACCAGGCCAGCGACTGGCGGGCGGCGGCGGGGCGCGCCGGCGACGCCATCCTCGCCGCCGCGCCGAACATGCTCATCGTGGTCGAGGGCATCGAGAGCTTCGACAACCAGTACTACTGGTGGGGCGGCAACCTGCGCGGCGCCGCCGAGGCGCCGGTCGAGCTCGCCGTGCCCGGGCGCCTGGTCTACTCGGCGCACGACTACCCGGCCAGCCTGTATGCGCAGCCGTGGTTCTCCGATCCGACCTATCCGGCCAACCTCCCGACCGTGTGGGGCGACACCTGGGGCTATCTGGCCGAGAGCGACACCGCGCCCGTCCTGGTCGGCGAGTTCGGCACCAAGTACGAGACCGAGTCGGACCAGCAGTGGCTGCAGGCCATGGCCCAGTACATCGGCGACAACGGGCTCAGCTTCACGTTCTGGTCGCTCAACCCCGACTCCGGCGACACAGGGGGCATCCTCGAGGACGACTGGCAGACCGTCCGAGAGGACAAGCTGGCGATCCTCACGCCGATCCTCGCCCCGCTCCTGCCGTAGGACGCATCGACCACGACGAAACGTCATCGTCGACGCGAACGTCGACGTCGACGTGGGCGTTGTCGTTGTCGTTGTCGTTGACGGCGCCCTGGACGTGAGGGCCACCTTTGTCGAAGTCGTCGACGACGGTGCGGGCGCGCGGACCAATGTTCGACGCGCGGCCCCGGCGCAGCGTCGTCAGCGACAACGGTGGCCCTCACGTCCAGGGCGCCGTCGAGGACAACGCTGACGTCGACGTCATCGTCAACGTCGACGTCCATGTGGACGTCCGGCGCCCACTGCGATCGCGTTCAGTGAATCCGCGCGCGCAGTGGTAGCCCCGCGACGATGGCGGCCTCGGCGGCGGCCAGCTCGGCGAGGCGGGCGGCGACCTCGGCGGCGGCTCGCACGCGGCCGCGGGTCCCGGCCGGGGCGCTCGCGAACGCGAGGCGCACGAACAGGTCGCGGTGGCGCAGCTCGGCCGCGGCCAGCGTGCGGTAGAGCGGCGCCAGCTCGGGGCCGTGCGCGGTCGAGGCCAGCGCCTCGCCCAGGAGCGCCAGCCGCTCCGCGCTGCGCGCCTCGATGAGCGCGAACACCAGCAGGCTGTCGATCAGGCGCTCCGGCTCGCGCTTGCGCACGTGGGCCCTGAGCGCGCGCGCGTAGTCGTCGATGTGGTCGGGGCGCGGGCCGATGCGCCGGCGAGCGAGGAGCTGCGAAACCTGCAGCACGTGGCTGGTCTCCTCGTGGGCCAGCCGCGCCACCGCGAGCGACAGCTGCGGGCGGTCGGGATACGATCGCACCAGCGACAGCGCCGACTGCGCGGCCTTTCGCTCGCAGTGCAGGTGATCGCAGAGGAGCGCGTCGAGATCGGCCAGCGCGACGCCCACCCAGCGCTGATCGGTCGCGCTGATGGGCAGCGGCGGGACGGCTATCTCGCTGGAATTCATCTCGGTTCGGACCGCGGCGCGCGGGCCGGTCCGACGCTACGCCGCACCCCTTCCGCGGTCAAGCGCGCGCGGCGCTCGCGCCGGCCTGTCCCATCCCCGCGGGGAGTGAAGAAGGGCCATGCTACGGAACGAATGAATCCGCGCAGGTCTCGCGCCGCTTTCGCCCTTGCCGCTGCCGCCGTCGCGGCATGCTCGGGCACAACCACCCAGACGGAGCCCGCCGTGCCGACGACACCGCAAGCCGAAACCGACAACGCCAGCAGCGCCGCCGCGGGCGCCGGAACGCCGACCGAGTCGCCGCTCGACAGGTTCGCGCGCGAGTGTCGGGCCGGCCTGGGCCGCGCCCGCGAGGCGCTGCCCGCGATCCTGGCCGTGCAAGGGGCGCGCACGGTCGACAACACGCTCGTCCCCTACAACCAGATGCTGGTCGACATCGAGCGGTCGTCGGCCCTGGCGGGGCTGATCCACAGCGTGCACCCGGACAAGTCGATCCGCGACGCCGCCGAGACCTGCGAGCAGGAGGCGGCCGCGTTCGTGAACGAGCTCAGGCTCGACCGCGAGCTGTTCGACGCCTTCAGCGCCCTCCACACCACGGGCATGGACGCCGACACGGCGCGGCTGGTGACGCGCGCGCTGCGCGACTTCCGCCGCGCCGGCGTCGACAGGGACGAGGCCACGCGCACGCGCATCAAGCAGATCGACGACGAGCTGGTCGTCCTCGGCCAGCAGTTCTCGCGCAACATCGTCGACGACGTGCGCCACATCGCCCTCAAGGACGCGGGCGACATGAAGGGCCTGCCGGCCGACTACATCGCCAGCCACAAGCCGAACGACAGCGGCGAGATCCTCATCACGACGAACTACCCGGACTACATCCCCTTCATGACCTACGCGGAGTCGCCCGAGCTGCGCAAGCAGCTCTACGTGGCCAGCCGCGCGCGCGGCGACAGGACCAACGGCGACGTGCTGGTCGGCATCCTCAAGCTGCGCGGCGAGAAGGTGAAGCTGCTCGGCTACGCCAGCTGGGCCGACTACGCCACCGAGGACAAGATGATGAAGAGCGGCAAGAACGCCGCCGACTTCATCGAGCGCGTGGCCCGCACCGCGCACAAGCGGGCCGAGCGCGACTACGCCGAGCTCCTCCGCTACAAGCGCAAGCACGCCGACCGCACCGCCAACCGGGTCGAGGACTACGAGAAGTCGTTCCTCGAGAACCGGGTCAAGGCGCAGAGCTACAGCTACGACGCCCAGGAGGTGCGGCCGTACTTCCCGTACAAGCAGGTCGAGCAGGGCCTGCTCGACATCACCGCCGAGATGTACGGCATCCAGTACCGCCCGGCCGCCGGCGCCGAGGTCTGGCACGAGGACGTGCGCGCGTTCGACGTGATGCGCGGCGACGTGAAGGTGGGCCGCATATTCCTCGACATGCACCCGCGCGAGGGCAAGTACCAGCACGCCGCGCAGTTCACCCTGCGCAGCGGGGTCAAGGGGGTGCAGCTGCCCGAGGGCGTGCTGGTGTGCAACTTCCCCAACCCGCGAACCGACCCGCCGGCGCTGATGGAGCACGACGACGTGGTGACCATGTTCCACGAGTTCGGCCACCTCATGCACCACGTGCTGGGCGGGCAGCAGCGCTGGATCGAGCAGAGCGGCGTCGCGACCGAGTGGGACTTCGTCGAGGCGCCGTCGCAGATGTTCGAGGAGTGGGCCTGGAGCCACGACACGCTCAAGCGCTTCGCCCGCCACTTCGAGACCGGCGCGGTCATCCCGGAGGACCTGGTCCAGCGCATGCGCAAGGCCGACAAGTTCGGCATCGGCCTGCAGACCGAGCAGCAGATGTTCTACGCCAGCGTGTCGCTGCGCTTTCACACCATGGACCCAGCCACCATCGACATGACGCGCGAGGTGCGCCGGCTGCAGGAGAAGTACACGCCCTTCAAGTTCGTCGAGGGGACCAGCTTCCACACCAACTTCGGCCACCTCAACGGCTACTCCGCGCTCTACTACACATATATGTGGTCGCTGGTCATCGCGAAGGACCTGCTCACGCCGTTCCACCAGCACGGCCTCATGAACCCCGAGTGGACCTTCAAGTACCGCGACAAGATCCTCGCCCGCGGCGGCACCCGCGACGCCGCCGACCTCGTCGAGGACTTCCTCGGCCGCGACTTCAACTTCAAGGCGTTCGAGGACTACCTGACCAGCGACTCGATGTAGGGGTCGCCTTCTTTCGCTGAGCCGTTTTGCCGCCTGGGCGGCACTATGTGTGGACCCCCGTGGCCAGACCGGTCCACTTGCGCGCTGTCCCACCCGCTCCGGATCTGCCGACGCTCGAGGAGGCGTTTCGCTCGCACGCCGGTTACGTGGCCGGTGTCGCCTATCGCATCCTCGGGCGAAGCGGCGAGGTCGAGGACGTCGTGCAGGACGTCTTCCTCAAGGCGGTCGTGGGGCTTGTCACCGTGCGCGAGCCGGACGCCATCAGGCCCTGGCTGGCCACAATCACCGTGCGGGTGGCTCGGCGGCGGATTCGCTCGCGCTGGTGGCGGGACTTCTTCGGCCCGCAGGCGCATGGGGCGCCCGATCTGCTGGCGGCATCGACGGCGTCGCCCGAGCAGGCTGTGCTGGTGCGTGAGCTGTACCGCGTGCTGGATCGACTGCCGGTCGATCAGCGGCTGGCGTGGTCGGTTCGCTACATCGAGGGGGAACGACTCGAGGCGGTGGCGATCCTGTGCGAGTGCTCATTGGCCACGGCGAAGCGCCGCATCGCGGCCGCCCAGCTGCGCATCGAGAAGGAGCTCGACGGTGAGTGACCGGGTGGCGCGGGTGGAGCGAGCTCGCCAGCTGGCGTCGCAGCTGGACCCGGCCTGGGGCGCGCGCGAGGTCGAGGCGGCGCTGCGCGGCCTGCCGCGGCGTCGCCGTCGCCGGGTCGCGCTGCGCGCGAGCGGGCTCGTGCTCGCCGGCGCGCTCGCGACGGCGGCGATCGCGGTCGGCGTGTCGATGGGCGGCGCGGACCCTTCGGCCGGCCCGAGTCCGGCGCGGCCGGCGCCGGACCTTCTGCGGCTGGCCGATGGATCGACGGCGGTCGCGCTCGCGGAGGGCACCGAGGTGGTGCCGCTCGAGATCGACCGCGGGCGGGTCGTCGTGGAGCTCGTGCGGGGCGCGGCCATGTTCTCGGTCGCGCCCTCGCACGACCGATCGTTCCACGTGCGGGCGGGCGCGGTCGAGGTCGTGGCGCTCGGCACCGAGTTCTCCGTCGAGCGCGGCACCGTCGGCGTGGAGGTCGCCGTGCAGCGGGGCCGCGTCCGGGTGGAGGGCGAAAGCGCCGCGGTCGAGCTGGCCGCCGGTCAGCGGCGCCGGTTCGAGTCCGGGCGCTCCGCGGCCGCGCCGGCGGCGGTACCGGCGCCGCCGCCGCAGCGAGCGACCGCGCCGCGCGTGCCGCCGCCGTCACGGCGAGCGGAAGGGCGGTCGCCCCCGAGCTGGCGGGCCCTCGCCGCCAGCGGCGAGTACGACGATGCATATCGCCGCTACGATCCGACAGAGGTCCGCGACGACGTCGAGGATCTCCTGCTCGCCGCCGATGTCGCGCGGCTGTCGGGCCATCCAAGCGGCGCGGTCGCCCCGCTTCGCCGCGTGGTCGACGGTCACGCGGCGGATCCGCGCAGACAGATCGCAGCCTTCACCCTCGGTCGGGTGCTGCTCGACGAGCTCGGCGATCCGCGCGCGGCCGCCGCGGCCTTTGCCTCCGCTCGCTCCCTGGCGCCGGCCGGCCCCCTGGCGGAGGATGCACTGGCGCGCGAGGTCGAGGCCTGGTCGCGCGCGGGCGAGGGACAGCGCGCCGCGGTCGCCGCCGGGGCGTACCTCGAGCGCTACCCAGACGGCCGCCGCCTCAAGGCGGTGCGCCGCTTCGGGGGGCTCGATTGAGGGCGACGCGGGTCGCGATCGCGCTCCTGCTGCTGACGTTCGCGGGCCGCGCCCGGGCCGAGCCGATCGAGCTCGTGCTGGCCGCCTGCGTGCGAGGGGAGGCGGGCGCCATCCGGCGCATCGTCGAGGTCGAGCTCGGCCCGCTCGCCGCCGAGGGCCAGGTGGCCCCTCGCGTGCCTCACGTGGAGGTGGCCTGCGACGCTGGCGAGGTGATCGTGACCGTGGTCGATCGCGAGCGCGGCGTGCTCCGCTTCCGTGTCGATACGTCCGGGGTCGCGGCCGCGGCGCGCGCCCGGCTCATCGCGCTGACCATCGCCGAGGCGGTGGCGGCCAGCCGCATCGAGCTGGCGCCCGGGCCGGTCGTCTCGTCGACCTGGTCGTGGACGCCGCGGTCGGCGCCGCACGCCGCGGCGCCGCTGCCGGTGGTCGCCGGCGCCGCACCGGCCGAGCTGGATGACATGGACGGGGACATCGACACCGGCATGGACGCGGCGACCCTGCAGGGTCTCGGTGTCGCGCGCAGCCTCGGCGCGCAGGCGACGACTTTTGGCGGAGGCGTGGCCGTGATCTGGCCGATCGGCGCGCACGCGGCGGCGGGCAGCGACCTCGTGGCCGAGGGCGGATTCGTCCCGGTGGACGCGGGTGATGTGGGCGTCTTCCTCGCATCGGCGGCACCGCGCCTGGTCGCGCGGGCGCGCGGCCGCGCCGTCGTGGTCGAGGCAGGGCTCGGCATGCGGCTCGGGCTCGCGCGACTGTCCGGCCGGTCCAGCGCCCCGATGACCATCGAAGGGCGCGTGCTGCACGCCGCGTGGGGCGGACCGATCGCGATCGCCGACGCGCGCTTCCCGCTCGGCCGCGCCAGCATGGGCGTCGGCCTCGAGGCCGGTTACACGACTCTCACGGTCGTCGGCCGCATCCCGATGGCGCCTCCGGTCGAGCTGCGCGGCGCGTGGCTCGGCGTCCACCTCTCTGCCGGATTCGATCTGCGGTGAGCCGGATCGCGCGCAACGGGGCACTCATCGCCAGGAGGTACACGATGGCAACCACCATGGCAACCACCAGGCAGCTCCTGTTCCTGTTGACGTGCGCCGTCGTCGGGCCCGCGCTGGTCGGCTGCGGCGAGACCGACGCCGAGCTCTTCGCCTACAAGACGTCGCCCCCGCCCACCGGCGGTGGGACGTTCCGCCTCGACGAATCGGCCGACATCGTGAACGGCACGATCATCGGCGACTGTTCCGTGGGCTGCGGGCCCGACAGCTTGGGATCGGATGCGGTCGTTGCCGGCGACCTGGACGGCGACGGATTCGACGACGTCCTTTTCGGGTCGTTCGCATACACACCCGACCTCGTGACCCAGCCGTCGCGCGGAGGCATCTATGTCGTGTACGGCCACGCGACCTGGGCCGCGCAGGCGACCCTCGAGCCGGACGCGATCCTCCAGCTGGGCGGCATCGATGGCGAGCTCGACGTCGCCCCCGCCGGGGACGTCGACGGTGACGGGTACGCCGATTTCCTGGTCGGATCGGCGAACATTGGGCTATGCCGCAACGAGCTGCTGGAGCCGCCCAGCACTCCGCTCCCGGACGAGGACGTGCTCGGGCGTGCCCATCTCGTCTACGGAGGCCCGACACGCCTGTCCGGCGCGATACCGATCGCGAGCGTCTCGAGCACGATCGTCGATGAGACGCGCTGCCTCGGCTTCGGCGTCACCGTCGCCTCGGCCGGAGATCTGGACGGCGACGGCTACGGCGAGTTCGTCGTCGGCAGCGACCCGACCCGGGGACAGCTGCCGCCGGAGGCGGGCAACGGCCGCGCATACCTGTTCTATGGTGGCCCGACGCGCCTGCCGATGACGAGCACGGTCGCGGCGGCGAACGCCACGCTGCGCGGGCGCGCCGACGCTTTCGGCTTTGCCAGCGAGCTCGCCAGCGCTGGCGACACCGACGGCGACGGCGACAGCGAGCTCCTCATCGCCGACGCCTACGGGAATCAGGCACCGGAGTGGTACAACGGGGCGGCCGCGGCCTACCTCATCCCGGGGGGCGACAGACTCGCTGGCGATCTCGATGCGACGACCCTGCCCGGCCACGCCACCTTCACGGGCGATGGTCTCGATGCCGGGCACATTGCCCCGCTGGGCGACATCGACGAGGACGGCCTCGACGACGTCGCGTTCGGCGGCAAGCAGTCGGACGAACCTGCCGACGGCGACGTCGCGGGCTTCCTGTTCTACGGACGCGCGGGAGGATTCGATCCCTCGATGCCAGTGTCGGCGGCCGACGTCGTCCTCCGCACTCCGGGCGGCGCCAAGCCGATCGCTGCCGCCGGCGATCTCGACGGCGACGGCCACCGCGACATCCTGGTCGGCGACTACCACCTCGACGATCAGCGCGGAGCTGCGTATCTCATCAGCGGAACGGGCGGGCGCTGGACGGGCGACTTCGCGCTTCGCGACATCGCGGCGATCTATCGGGGCTCCGAAGGCCTCCCGTTCGACCCGTTCCCGGAGGGGTACCCCGATGCGCCCACGCCACCGCGCTCCTTCGACCGCGCGGGTGCCAGCGTGGCAGGTGACGGGGACATCGACGGCGATGGAAAGAGCGACGTGCTCGTGGGCGCGCCCGGCAGCACCGGCATCGGCCGCGTCTTTCTCCTCCGCTGAGCGAGGGATGCCGTGAAGGTTGCTGGCGAAGCATCCCGCGACCATTTACGCGACGCCGCGGCGCTCGAGCGCGTCGATGACCAGGCCGATGACCTCTTCCTGGGTCACGGGTCGAGCTGGGGGCAGCCGGGATAGGCGCGCTGGAAGTTCTCCTGGCCGATCCAGGCGCGGATGAGCGCCCACCTCACGTCGTCGTCGGAATATTCGGGGTGACGGGCACGGATGCCCTGGGCGAGGAGGTCGCGCGAGATGCGCGTGAGCTCGAGGCCGATGCGCAGTCGGTCCTCGGGAGCCATCCGCCGGTAGATGTCGAGCTGCACCTGGGCCGCGTCGGCGCTGGTGTCCCGGGAGGTCGCCATCCTCGTCGCAGCGTACCATCCCGGTGCGGCCGGGGGCGGCCGCGGGCGATCAGCCGGCGCCGGCGCGGGTCAGGTCGCGGGCGATGTTCTTCTGGTGCGCCTCGAGGGTGCCGCCGCCGATCTCCATGAGCTTGGCGTCGCGCAGGAACTGCTCGACGCGGAACTCCGTGCAGTAACCGTAGCCGCCCAGGACCTGCATCGCCGCGTCGGCCACCTCCTTGGCCGCGGTGGCGGCGAACAGCTTGGCCGCGTCGGTGCCGAGGCGGTTGCGGCGGTCGGGGCCGACGCGCTGGGCCACGCCGTAGACCAGCGCGCGCATGGCCTCGGTGCGGGCGTAGCTCTCGGCCAGGTAGCGCTGGATCTGGCCGAACTCGGCGATGGGCTTGCCGAACGCGCGCCGCTCGATCGCGTAGCGGCTCATGATGTCGAGGCAGCGGCGCGCGATGCCGATGCTGATGGCGGACAGGGTCAGGCGCTCGATCTCGAGGTTGCGCATCATGTTCGTGACGCCGCCGCCCTCGCGGCCGAGCAGATTCTCGGTCGGCACCTCGCAGCCGTCGAAGAGTAGCTCGCACATGGTCGACGCGCGCATGCCCATCTTCGGGATCTTCTCGCCCGTGGAGAAGCCGGGGAAGCTGCGCTCCACCGCGAACGTGGTCACCTCGCCGTCCAGCATGGCGTAGACAATGAAGACGTCGGCCTCGGGGCCGTTGGTGATGAAGGTCTTGCGCCCGTCGATGACGTAGCCGCCGGTGCGCCGCCGCGCGACGGTCTTCATGCCCAGGACGTCGGTGCCGACCGCCGGCTCGGTCATGCCCATGCCCGCGATCCACTCGCCGCCGATGACGCGCGGCAGGTAGCGCGCGCGCTGCTCGGGGCTGGCCGCCCAGTAGAAGTTGTTGACGAAGAGGATCGCGTGGGCCAGGTACGCGAGCGTGAAGCCGGGGTCGCTCCAGGCCAGCTCCTCGTGCGCGATGACCGCGGCGGTGGCGTCGAGGCCGGCGCCGCCGCCCTCCTCCGGCACGGTGATGCCGAGCAGGCCGAGCTCGCCGATGCGGCGCATGAGCCCGACGTTGAGCTTGCCCGCGCGGTCGTGCTCCTCGGCCTGCGGCTCGACCTCGGCGCGCGCGAAGTCGCGCACGGTCTGCCGCAGCATGGCGTGCTCGTGGGTCGGTTCGAGGAGCTTCTCGTCGAGCGAGGTCACGACGGACATGCGACGCTTATAGCTCCTGCGGCGCCGGGGGTCCACGAGGGCAGGTGCTACGATGCCGTGGTGCCCCCCACGGTGCCGCCGGCGGTCCTGGTCGCCAACCCGACCGCCCAGTCCGGCAAGGCGCAGGCGTGGATCGACCGGGCCCGCGCGCTGCTCGACGCATCCGGCGTGTCCCATGAGTTCATCCCCACCCTGCCCGACGCCGGCACGGTCGGCGAGGTGCGGCGCGCCATCGAGCAGGCCGGCTGCCGGCTGGTCATCGCCATGGGGGGCGACGGCACCTTCGCCGAGGCGGCCAAGGGCATCCTGGGGTCGAGTCGGGCCGCGGAGGTGGCGCTCGGGATGCTGCCGATGGGGACGGCCAACGACCAGGGCAAGTCGTTCGGCCTGCGCCCCGGCCTCGACGCGCTCCAGGAGAACATCGCGGTCATCGGGCGCGGGGTCATCTCCGAGATGGACGTCGGCGTGGTGCAGCGCCTCGACGAAGCTGACCGCGTCACTCACTCGGATCTCTACTTCGACTCGATGAGCATCGGGCTGGGCGCGGCGGTCCTGGCCGAGCGCAACCGCGACCGCGAGCGCGTGTCCGAGATCCCGCTCGTGCGCAGCTTCTACCGCGACCACCTGGTCTACGCCGGCGCGCTGCTCAAGAAGCTGGCCCGCTCGGCCACCGGTCGCGCCACCTTCGAGCTCGAGGCAGTCGTGGACGGCGACACGTTTCACTACCGCTCGGTCATCGACGTCATCGTCAAGAACACGCGCATCTACGGAGGCGAGTGGGTGCTCGCCCCCGACGGCCTGGCCGACGACGGCCTGTTCGAGATGGTACCCATCTGCGGCCTGGGCGAGCTCACCTCGCGCGCCATCTCGACCCTGCGCCGCAGCCCGATCGGCGAGTACGAGCTCTCGCGCCTCGGCATCGAGCCCGCCCGCCCCGTGCCCGGCCGCGACTTCATCCTGACCGTCATGCAGCCGGGCGCCCACGCCGAGCCGGCCGCCCAGATCGACGGCGAGGAGTTCCCCGCCGGCGATCGCTTCCGCATCCAGGTCCTGCCCCGCGTCCTCCGCCTCGTCGTCCCGCGCGCACCGGCGCCGGCCGCTGCGGATGTGTCCTGAATGGCGCCAGGTGAGCCGCCGGCGGCCGCGCGCCGCTTGCGAGATGGCGTGAAATCGCGCAATCTCCGGGGACTTTTTGCCACCGGGTAGAGGAGATCTGCAATGCGCGATGTGTTCATCTTCGACGCGGTTCGTACTCCGCGGGGACGCGGCAAGGCCGGCAAGGGCGCGCTCTCGGGCGTGCATCCGCAGGAGCTTCTGGCTCAGACGTTGAACCGTCTGGCCGAGCGGACGTCCCTCGACAAGAGCCTCGTCGAGGACGTGGTCGTCGGCTGCGTCACCCAGGTCAAGGAGCAGGGCGCCTGCATCGCGCGCAATGCGGTCATCGCGGCTGACTGGCCGGAGGATGTCACCGGGACCACGGTCAATCGGTTCTGTGGGTCGGGGCTGCAGGCGGTCAACTTCGCTGCCATGGGTGTGGGCAGTGGGTTCCAGGAGAGCGCGATCGGCGGCGGGGTGGAGTCGATGTCGCGGGTGCCGATGGGGACGGACGGGGCGATGATCGATGGGCTCAACGAGAAGCTGCGCAAGCGGGTCGCGATGGTGCCGCAGGGCATCTCGGCCGACCTCATCGCGACGCTGAACGGCTTCACCCGCGACGATGTGGATCGGTTCGCGATCGACAGCCAGGCCAAGGCGGCGCGGGCGATCGAGGAGGGGCGGTTCGCGAAGTCGCTGTTCACGGTGGTGGATGACGATGGCAAGCCGCTGACGGACAAGGATGAGCATCCGCGTCCCGACACCACGCTCGATGGGCTCGGGCAGCTGGCGGCGTCGTTCGAGAAGATGGGCGCGATGCCGGTGGGGCCGAACGGCGAGACGCTCGACCAGCTGGCGCTCAAGGTTTATCCCAAGGCGGGCAAGATCAACCACGTGCACACGGCCGGGAACTCGAGCGGCATCGTGGATGGCGCGTGTGTGGTGCTCGTCGGGTCGAAGGAGTTCGGGCAGAAGGCCGGGCTCAAGCCGCGGGGGCGCATCCGCGCGATGGCGACGGCGGGGGCCGAGCCGGTCATCATGCTGACCGCGCCGGCGCCGGCGTCGAAGCGGGCGCTCGACAAGGCGAAGATGTCGGTCAAGGACATCGATCTCTGGGAGATCAACGAGGCGTTCGCGGTCGTGCCGCTGCACACGATCCGGGAGCTGGGCATCGACCAAGACCGGGTCAACGTGAACGGCGGGGCCATCGCGCTCGGCCATCCGCTCGGCGCGACCGGTGCGATGCTGCTCAACACGGCCCTCGATGAGCTGGAGCGGGCGCAGAAGGCGACGGCGCTCATCACGCTCTGCATCGGCGGCGGCATGGGTATCGCGACCGTCATCGAGCGCGTCTGATGCTCCGCTTGGTGTAGGATTCGACCCCTATGGCCCTTCCGCTCCGCTCCGCGCTCCGTTCGGCCAGCCGGTTCGTCATCAAGAATCCGATGTCGATGATCAGCGTCGCCCGCCACGCGCTCGGCCTGCGCGTGGCGGTGCCGCTCGACGCGCTTCGCTGGTTCGTGGAGCACACGCCGCCGGGCAAGAAGACGCCGACCGACGTCACCATCGCGGCGCGGCCGCCGGCGGTGCACTTCGGGGCCACGCTCGAGCTGATGGGCTCGCGGCTGCGGGTGAGCGCGGCCATCAAGGTCGATGAGCTGCGCATCGATCCGGAGGAGCTGCGCCTGCAGCTCCGGCTCTCGAGCGTCGAGATGAAGGTGCTCGACAGGTCGGAGACGCCGATCTCGGGGCTCATCAAGTCGGGCGCGCTCGATCTGTCGAAGCCGGGCAACCTGGCCAACTTCATGCCCAAGAAGCCGCCGGCGCTGATCGACGCGCGCGACGACATCATCGTGCTCGATCTGATGCGCGTGCCGAAGATCGCCAACAACCTGCGCCTGCGCCGGATGCTTCAGCGGCTCACGCCGGTGGTGAACGTGTCGGCGCTGAAGACCGAGGGTGACTTCCTCATCGTCGCGCTGCGCGCCACGCCGGCCGGGTTTCCGCGCGCCCTCCAGGCGGCGCGACCGTAGCGCCGCGGGGCGCTGGCGTGGGCACGGGGCGGCGGGACAGCGAGCGGACGCGGCCGTGGCGGACGCGGCGCTGGTCGCGGACGTGGCCGCCGCGGCGCCGCGATGTCCTGAT
>DATFRY010000399.1:0-39923 GCA_035262925.1 Kofleriaceae bacterium
GGCTGTTCCAGGTCGAGGTCCCGCTGCCCGCGGGCGGCGAGCAGCCGGCCATGCTCTACGACTTCACGCCCATGGCGCATGGGCTGCGCGGCTACCTGTGGATCTTCCCGGTGCCGGGGCGGCTGGCCAACCTCGGCCTCATGCACTACCCGACGCGCGCCGAGTCGAGCCGCCGCGGCGGCCGCGAGCTGGTCGACCTCCTCCGGCGCGGACTGGCCGATCACGGCATCGCGCTGCCGGCGCGCGGCACCCGCGGATGGCCGGTGTGGGGCTACGACCCGCGCCAGCCGGTCGCGGCCGCGCGCGTCGTCGCCGTCGGTGACGCGGCCGGGATCGACGGCCTGACCGGGGAGGGAATCGCGGTCGCCATGGAGCAGGCGGTCATCGCCGGCGACGCGATCGACCGCGCGCTCGGCGCGCGCCGGTTCGACTTCGGCGGCTACCGGCGGGCGCTGCGCCGCGCGGTGGTCGGGCGCGAGCTGGCCCTCGACCGGCGCCTCGCGCGCCTGTTGTACGACACCGAGCACTGGCTCGACTGGCTCGCGCTGGTCCTGCGAGATCCCGACGTCATCGAGATGTACGCGCGGCGGGTCGACGGCACCGAAGTGCTGGCCGATCAGAAGCTTCGCCTGGTGCGGGCGCTCGGCCGGCACCTGGTGCGGCGCGGCGAGCGGCGACGCGCGCTGGCCGGAGCGAGCGGCCTGGCCCTGTTCACGACGGCCGCGTGACGTTACGATCCACGTAGCGAGATGCCGAGGGCCGCGCGATGGTAGACGTCACCGTCAGGGGTGACAGGCTGAGGCTCCAGGTGAAGGGCCTCGACCGGCTGTGGGCGATGCGCAGCCGCCTGGACCTCCCGCTGGCCAGCGTGCGCTCGGTGCGCTTCGATCCGCAGGTGGCCCGCGGGGTGTGGAAGGGCGTCAGCGCGCCCGGCACGCATATCCCCGGGCTCATCATCGCCGGCACGTTCTATCAGGATGACAAGCGCATCTTCTGGGACGTGCACGATCCGGCAAAGACCGTCGTCATCGAGCTCATCGGACAGCGCTACGACCAGCTCATCGTCGAGGTGCAGGATCCCGACGCTGTCGTGAAGCTGCTCGAGGGCGCGATCGGGTCTGCGGGTTCTGCAGGCGGAGGCGACCTCGGTCCCTCCGCCGCAGCGCCCAACGGCTGAGAAGGCCAGACGAGAAGGTTTCGGCCCGCGGCTTGAATGGATCGCCGCACTGGCGGTCTATTATCCGCGCCAAGGAGGAGCCTTCATGAGGTTCATCGAGCTCAGACGTCTGACTCTCGTTGCAGCGCTCGCGTTCGGCTGTCTCGCGGGTGAGGTGTCTGCTTCCGCGCAGCAGGGTGAAGTCGTCATTCGCACGGCGCCGCCGGCGCCGCGCTACGAGGCGCGCACCAGAGGTCCTGCCGGCTACGAATGGGCGCCGGGCTACTGGCGATGGGAACGCGGCCACTACGCCTGGATCCCGGGCCACTGGCAGGCGCCCCGGCGCGGGCTGGTCTGGCAGCCGGCGCGCTGGGAGCGCCGCTACAACGGCTGGGTGTTCATTCCGGGCCGCTTCGTGCGCGCGGGTCGCTACAACCCGCCGCCGCCCGCCCCGCGCCCCAACCCGCCGCGCCCGGCGCCGGACTACGGCAACGGATACTGGGAGCGGCAGGGCTGGGTGCTGCTCGGCGAGCAGTGGGTGAGCGGCAACCAGGATCACGACTTCATCCCGGTCGGCCGGCGCGAGGGGCAGTTCTCGCGGATCACGCTGGTCGCCAGGAACAGCGACTTCGTGCTGCACGACGTGGTCATCACGTACTCCAATGGCAGGGCCTGGTCGCCGCGCCTGAACCACTACTTCCGCGAGGGGCAAAGGTCGCGCACTCTGATCTTTCCCAACGGGCCGCGCTCGATCCGATCGATCAAGCTGCTCTACGGCAACCTGCCCGGCGGCGGCCGCGCCCTCGTTCAGGTCTGGGCCAGGTAGCCTGCCCCGGGCTGTCTGCCCGGCGGCGCGCGCCTGAGCAGCTACAGGGCGCGCTGCGGGCGGTGCTCGCCGAACACGCCGCGCAGGACGTCGGCGATCTCGCCGACGGTGGCCTGCGCCACGACCGCACCGAGGATCGGATCGAGCAGGTTGGCGGTCCCGCGCGCCGCGTCGCCCAGCGCGGCGAGGGCGCGACTGGTCTCGGCCTGGCTGCGGCGCGCGCGCAGCGCCCGCACCCGCTCGACCTGCTCGCGCTCGAGCGCGGCGTCGACGCGCTGCACCTCGACCGGCTGGTGCTGGTCGCTGCGGTACTGGTTGACGCCGACCACGACTCGCTCGCCCGACTCGACCGCGCGCTGGTGCTCGTAGGCCCGGCGCTCGATCTCGCGCTGGACATAGCCCTGCTCGATGGCGGCGATCATGCCGCCCATCTCCGCGATGCGGTCGAGGTAGGCCTGGGCGCGGCGCTCGATCTCGTCGGTCAGCGACTCGACCGCGTAGGAGCCGCCCAGCGGGTCGACGAAGTCGGCGATCCCCGACTCGTGCGCGACCACCTGCTGGGTGCGGATGGCCAGGGTCGCCGCCTCGGACGTGGGCAGCCCGAGCGCCTCGTCGAAGGAGTTGGTGTGGAGCGACTGGGTGCCGCCGAGCACCGCCGCCAGCGCCTGCAGGGTCACGCGGCACACGTTGACCAGCGGCTGCTCCGCCTGCAGGGTGACCCCGGCGGTCTGGCTGTGGAAGCGGAGCAGCAGCGACTTCTCGCTCTTCGCGGCGAAGCGGTCGCGCATGATGCGGGCCCACATGCGGCGCGCGGCGCGGAACTTGGCCACCTCCTCGAGGAAGTTGTTGTGCACGTTGAAGAAGAACGAGATGCGGGGCGCGAAGTCGTCGACCGCGAGGCCGGCGGCAAGCGCGGCCTCGACGTAGGTCATGCCGCCCGCGAGCGTGAAGGCGACCTCCTGGACCGCATCGGAGCCGGCCTCGCGGATGTGGTAGCCCGACACCGAGATCGTGTTCCAGCGCGGCACCGCGCGGCTGGCGAACGTGAAGGTGTCGGTGACCAGGCGCATCGATCCGGCCGGCGGATAGATGTACGTGCCGCGCGCGGTGTACTCCTTGAGGATGTCGTTCTGGATGGTGCCGGCCAGCTGGCCGCGCGCCACGCCCTGCTCGTCGGCCACGGCGATGTAGAGGCAGAGCAGGGTGGCCGCGGTCGCGTTGATCGTCATCGAGGTCGACACCTCGCCGAGCGGGATGCCGCGCAGGAGCACGCGCATGTCCTCGATCGAGTCGATCGCCACGCCGACGCGGCCGACCTCGCCGGCGGCCAGCGGGTGGTCGGAGTCGCGCCCCATCTGGGTCGGCAGGTCGAACGCCACCGACAGGCCGCGGTTGCCCTGGGCCAGGAGGTAGTGGTAGCGCTGGTTGGACTCGGCTGCCGTGCCGAAGCCGGCGTACTGGCGCATCGTCCACAGCTTGGCCCGGTAGAGCGAGCCGTGAACGCCGCGGGTGTAGGGGAAGACGCCCGGGTCGCCGAGGTCGCGCTCGTAGTCGAGGCCGCCCAGCGCGTCGAGATCGCGCGGGGCGTAGGCGCCGCGGATCTCGATGTCCGCGTCGGTCGCGGTGCGCTGCTTGCGTTGCTTCATCCGCCTCCTCTCACAACCCCATGGGCCTCATGGGCCGCACGTCCGGCGCCCGGCGCAGGCGCGCTCCCGTCGCCTTCTCGACCTCTTCGGGGCTGGCGCCGGGCGCGAACTCGCGGAGGAGCAGGCCCTCGGGCGTGATGTCGATGACCGCCAGGTCGCTGATGATGCGGTGGACCACGCCCACCCCGGTCAGCGGCAGCGAGCACTGCTCGAGGATCTTGGGCGCGCCCTCGCGGTTGGTGTGCTCCATCATCACGATGACGTGGCGCGCGCCGGCGACCAGGTCCATGGCGCCGCCCATTCCCTTGACCATCTTGCCCGGGATCATCCAGTTGGCGAGGTCGCCCTTCTCCGACACCTCCATGGCGCCGAGGATGCACATGTCGATATGGCCGCCGCGGATCATGGCGAACGACTCGGACGAGTCGAAGTAGGCCGAGCCCGGGAGCTCGGTCACCGTCTGCTTGCCGGCGTTGATGAGATCCGGGTCCTCGTCGCCCTCGACCGGGAAGGGCCCGATGCCGAGCAGGCCGTTCTCCGACTGCAGCACCACGTCGACGCCGGGCGGGATGTAGTTGGCCACCAGGGTCGGCATGCCGATGCCGAGGTTGATGTAGAAGCCGTCGCGCAGCTCCTGGGCGGCGCGCATGGCGATCTGCTCGCGGGTGAGTCGGGGGGTGGCGGTGGTGGTGGTGGCTGCAGGCATGGTCAGGCCGTCCTCTTCCGCGTGGTGCGCTGCTCGATCGGCTTCTCGTAGTCCGTGCCCTTGAAGATGCGCTGGACGTAGATGGACGGGGTGTGGATGTGGTTGGGGTCGAGCTCGCCGACCTCGACCAGCTCCTCGACCTCGGCGACCGTGATGCGGCCGGCCGCCGCCATCATCGAGTTGAAGTTGCGCGCGGTCTTGCGGTAGACGAGGTTGCCGCGCCGGTCGCCCTTCCAGGCCTTGACCAGGGCGTAGTCGGCGCGCAGGGCAGTCTCGAGCACGCAGCGGCGTCCGCCTATCTCGCGCGTCTCCTTGCCCTCGGCCACGACGGTGCCGTAGCCGGTCGGGGTGAAGAACGCCTCGACACCGGCGCCGCCGGCGCGGATGCGCTCGGCCAGGGTGCCCTGCGGGTTGAGCTCGACCTCGAGCTCGCCGCTCAGGAACAGCTTCTCGAACACCTTGTTCTCGCCGACGTAGGACGACACCATGCGGCGCACCTGGCCGGCGGCGAGCAGCACGCCGAGGCCCTTCTCGGTGGTGCCGCAGTTGTTCGAGATGATGGTGAGCCGCACCACCCCGAGGCGGGCCAGCTCGCGGATGCAGTTCTCGGGGTTGCCGCACAGGCCGAAGCCGCCCGACATGATGACTGCATCGTCCTTCACGTCGGCCAGGGCCTCGCGCGCGCTCGGGTAGACCTTGTCCATCGGCCGGCATTGTATACGATGGCCCGCGTGGCGTTGGCGCTGGTGACCCTGACCACCGACTTCGGCACCGCCGACGGGTACGTGGGCGCGGTGAAGGGCGTCTTGCACCGGCTCGCGCCGGGTGTGACGGTCGTGGACATCACGCACGACGTGCCGCGCCACGACATCGCCGCCGGGGCCCATGTCCTGGCCACCGCGGCGCCCTGGTTCCCGGCCGGGACCGTGCACGTCGCGGTCGTCGATCCGGGGGTGGGCGGCGCGCGCCGGGGCGTCGTCGTGGCGGCCGGCGGGCAGGTGTTCGTGGGGCCGGACAACGGCATCTTCGACCTGGCGGCCCCGCTCCCGTCGGCGGTCCACGAGATCGCGGCGGCCGGATTTCGGGCCGACCGGGTCTCCTCCACGTTTCACGGGCGCGACGTGTTCGCGGTGGCGGCGGCTCGCCTGGCCGCGGGCGCGCCGCCGGAGCGGGCCGGCCCGGCGGTGGCGCTGACCGGGCGCCTGCCGGGGGCAGGCGCGGCCGGTGCGGCGGGCGCGCACCGGGTCGTGCATGTCGATGTGTTCGGCAACCTCGTCACCGATGTGGACGGCGGCGCGGTGCCGGCCGGCAGCCGCGTGCGCGTGGCGGGGCGCGAGGTCGGGCCGCTGCGCGCCACCTTCGAGGACGTGGCCCGCGGCGAGGTCCTCGCCTACGTCGGCTCGGGCGGCACGGTCGAGATCGCGGTGCGCGAGGGCAGCGCGGCCGAGCTTCTCGGCGCGGGCCGCGGCGCGCCGGTCGAGGTGATCGGGCCATGAGCGCGGCCGAGCCCGCCCTGGTCGAGCTGACGGTCGAGTCGCTCGCCGCGGGCGGCGATGCGCTGGGGCGCGGCGCCGACGGGCGGGTCGTGTTCCTGCCCTGCGCGGCGCCGGGCGAGCGCGTGCGCGCGCGGCTGGTCGAGGAGCACCGGCAGTACTCGCGCGCCGAGCTGGTCGAGGTGCTGAGCGCGGCGCCCGAGCGTGCCGACGCGCCGTGCCCGCTCTTCCGCGAGCGGAGCTGCGGCGGGTGCGCGTGGCAGCACATGCGCTACGCGGCGCAGGTGCGGGCCAAGCACGAGATCGCGGCATCGGCGCTGCGCCGCGCGATCGGGCGCGGGCTCGAGCTCCTGCCCACCCTGGCGCCGGTCGAGCCCTACCAGTGGCGCCGGCGCGCGCGGCTGCACTGGGTGCGCCCGCCGTCGAGCCCGGCGGCGGTGGTCGGGCTGTACGCGCCGCGCTCGCACCGGGTCGTCCGGGTGCCGGCCTGCCCGCAGCTCGAGCCGGCCCTCGAGCGCGCGCTCGAGCCGGTCCACCGCCTGCTGGCCCCGGGCCTGTTCCAGCGCGGCGAGATCGATCTCCTGGCCGGCTCGCGCGGCGAGGTGCAGGTGGCGGTGCGCGGGCCCTGCCGGCGCGGCGCCGCCGAGGCGCTGGTCGAGCAGGGGGGAGTGGCCGGCGTGATCCTGGGGCGGCAGGTGTTCGGCGCCGCCGCCGTCGAGATCGAGCCGGGCCAGTGGGGGCAGGCCGACCGCTTCGCGCAGGCCTCGCGCGCCGGCAATGTCGCGCTGCTCGCGGCGGTGGATCGGGCGGCGCGGCCGCGCGACGGCGCGCGCGTGCTCGAGCTCCACGCCGGCTCCGGCAACCTCACGCGCGTGCTGGTCGACGGGGCGGCCCGCGTCCTCGCCGTGGACCGGAGCCCGGGGCACACCTCAGGCGATGCGCGGGTCGACTGGCGCGCCGGCGCGGTCGAGGACGTCACGGGCGAGCTGGTCGCCGCCGGCGAGCGGTTCGATCTGGTGGCGCTCGACCCGCCGCGCGAGGGAGCGCGGCCGCTGTGCGAGCCGATCGCCGCGCTGGGGCCGCGGCGCGTGGTCTACGTCTCGTGCGACCCGGCCACGCTGGCCCGCGACCTCGATCAGCTGGACCGTCTGGGCTACGCGGCCCGCTGGGCCCAGCCCATCGACCTCATGCCGCAGACCGCGCACGTCGAGGTGGTGGTGGCGATCGACCGGGTGGTGGAGTGAGCCGCGCCGGCGCCGGCGGCGTCGCCGGCAGCGTCGGCGGCGATCACTCGTACGGCGCGAAGCTCCGCACCATCGCCTCGGCGGCGCGCCGCTCGCCGCGGCTGGCGCCGTGGGGCAGGCCGATCGACACCACCACGGTGTAGCGGGCGGAGAAGAGGTAGCGCGAGAGCACGAGCTCGGTGCCGGACGGGCCGGCGCGCTCGTACGACAGATCGAGCGCCGCGCCGCGCGACGAGCGGGACAGCCTGCGCCGCACGCGGTGAAAGCCCCGCGTCGAGCGCTCGACGCCGCGCTGCACCTGGCCGGCGAGGTCGTCCGGATCGCGCGCCGCGCGGGTCCCGGTCGCGACGCGGGTGATGGCCAGCGTACCGCGCCCGCCGTCGGCGGCGTAGGCGGTCAGGGTGCCGCCCGGCGGCTCGAGCGGACGCCAGCCCGCCGCGATGACGATCTGGTAGTGATGGTCGCCGTCGCGCAGCGCGCCGCGCGCCTCGTCCGCCTCGGGCCGCGGCCGATCGCCGCGGGCCTGGGCCGCGAGCCCGGCCACGGCCAGGAGCGCCAGCGCGGCGCTGACGCCCGGGGCGGCGAGCTGTCTGCGAGGCCGCGGCACCCCGTCCGGCAACGCTCAGATGCGGCCGAGGCGCCGGTTCAGCGCCAGCGCGACGCGGCGCTGGTCGGAGTCGGACGTGAACCAGTCGCGCGGGTAGGTGAATGCCCGGTCCCCCGCCTCGATCACCAGGATCGGCCCGGTCCGCGACCAGGGCACCGCGCGCCGCAGGAAGAACGCGTGGCGCACCTCGTCGTACGGCACGGTGGTGGTCCCCTTGGTGCACAGGCCGATGGGCAGGACCACGCCGTCGTCGAGCACCTCGATGCGCCCGGCCGGGTTGAGCAGGGTGCGCACGAAGCGGTAGACGTTCAGCGCGCCGTAGGCGAGCAGGAGGACGCCGACCGCCTTGCCGACGACGCCCAGCTTCCACAGGAGCAGCACGCCCACCGCGGCCGACGCCACGATCCAGGTGAGGTGGCGCCAGCGGCCGCTCTCGAGCGACACGTGAAATGTGGATTCGCCGGCGCTGCGCCTCGCGGCAGCGCGCTCTGCCTTGCGGGCGGCCGACGCATCAGCTCCAGTCGCGGGTGAGGGCGCGGACACGCCTTTCGATCTCCTGGTGTTCGATCCTGACGAGACGTCGATTTTCCACGACGATATCACCGTCTACCACGACATCGGACACGGCGCGAGCCGACAGCGAGTAGACGGCATTCTTTGCGAGCGCCTGCACCGGCCAGAGCGATGGATCGGCCAGATCGAGAGCGACCAGATCGGCCCGAAATCCCGGCGCTATCCTGCCCACCGGAAGTTTCAGGACCGCGCCGCCCTGCTCGGTGCCCATCGCGAAGCAGGCCTCCGCGCTGATGGCCTGGCCGTCGGTCCGCGCGACTTTCTGAAGCAGCGCCGCGCTGCGCATCTCGTCCAGGACCGAGACGCGGCTGTTCGAGCAGCCGCCATCGGTGCCGAGCGCGACCGCGACCCCGCGCCGCCGCAGATCGACCACGTCGGTGACGCCGTCGCCCAGGAACATGTTGGACGCGGGGCAGTAGGCCAGGCTGGCCCCGCGCTCGGCCATGAGCGCGCGCTCGCCGTCGTCGAACCAGCAGCCGTGCACCGCGATCATGCGGTCGTCGAGCACGCCCATGCCGCCCACCGCGTGGAGCGGGCGGGCCGCGAAGCGCGCGAGCGCCTCGTCGACCTGGTAGTTCTCCTCGGCCAGGTGGATGTGCCACGGCGTGCCGGCGTCGCGCGCGCAGCCGGCTCCCGCCTCGATCATGGCGCGCGACGCCCCGTGCAGGCTGTGCGGGGCCGGCTGCACCGAGACCAGCCGGCGCGGGTCGCCGGCGTGAGCGGCGGCCAGCTCCTCGAAGTTGCGCACCGCCGTGGCCACGTCCTCGCGGAAGGCGGCCGGCGCCCCGTCCCAGTCGTAGAAGCAGCGGGCCAGGACCACGCGCATGCCCAATCGCCGCGCCGCCGCGATGACCGCCGACGCGTTGTCGTTGGCCTGGCGGTTGATGTAGAAGAAGTCGCACACGGTCGTCACGCCGTGCAGCAGCATCTCGCCGAACGCGAACAGCGCCGCCGTCCCGATCTCCTCGGGGCCGAGCCGTGGCGAGTAGCGGTAGAGCGCGCGCTCGCGCCACTCGAGGAAGGGCAGGTCGTCGCCGATGCCGCGCAGGAGCGACTGGAAGCTGTGGTTGTGGGCGTTGACCGTGCCCGGGATCATGGCGCGGCCGCTCCACTCGGCGCGCCGCGCCCCGGCGGCGCGCGGATCGGCCGCCAGCGCGTCGGCCGCGCCGACCCGCACGATCTCGCCGTCCAGCGCGAGCACGGCGGTCGGTCCGCACGCGATCCCATCGACGATGGCGGCGTCGGCGGTGACGAGGAGGGCGGTCATGACGTGATCTCGGGCCCGCGGCCGGCTACAACTCCACCCGTGGGTATCGCCGAAGACGCCGCCGCCGGCAAGCTCGCGCCCGTCTATATCCTGAGCTCGGCCGAGCCGCTGCTGCTCGACCGCGCGCTGTCCGCCATCCGCGCCGCCGCGGTGCCTGCCGAGCTGCGCGGCTTCAACGAGGACCAGGTGGACGGGCGCGGCGCCACCGCCGCGCGCATCGTGATGGCCGCGCGCACGCTCCCGATGATGGCAGCGCGCCGGCTGGTGCTGGTGCGCGACCTCGGCCAGATGGTCGCCGCCGAGCTCGCCGAGCTCATCCCCTACCTGGACTCGCCCAGCCCGGAGACCGTGCTGGTCGCCACCACGTCGAAGGTCGACAGGCGGCTCAAGTTCTTCGCCGCCGCCGGCAAGAAGGGGTTCCTGCACGAGCTGACCGCGCCGCGCGACCTGGGCGGCTTCGTCGCCGACGAGGCCCGCCGGCGCGGCGTGGCCATCGCGCCGCCCGCGCGCGAGCGACTGGTCGAGGTGGTGGGCGCGGACCTCTCGCGCCTCTCGCTCGCGCTCGAGCAGCTGGCGCTCTACGCCGGCGAGCGCCCGATCGCGGTGGACGACGTCGACGATCTGGTGGCCGACACGCGTGAGCGCTCGGTCTTCGAGCTGACCGACGCCATCGGCGCCGGCGACCGGCGCCGGGCGCTGGCCGCGCTGGCCGCGCTGGTCGATCAGCGGCAGAGCGCCATCGGCGTGGTCTCGATGCTGGCCCGCCACATGCGCCAGCTCGCGCTCTACCGCACGGGCCGCGAGAGCGGGATGGGCAAGTCCGACCTCGGGCGCGCGCTCGGCGTGCCTCCGTTCGTGGTCGACAAGCTCGGGCGCCAGGCGGGGCGCTACACCGACGCGGCCCTGGGCCGCGCCGTCTCCGCCCTGTCCGCCACCGACCGCGCGCTCAAGGGCGAGGGCGAGGCGGGCAAGACGCTCGGGCGCGGGCTCACCGAGAGGGTCCTGCTCGCGCGCGTCGTCGATCGACTGCTCGCGCTGGGCGCAGCCTGAGGCGGCCCCGCAGCGGCGACGTGCGCGCGCGCGATGGACTGCTCGCGGAGAGCGCCCCTGAGGCGGCGGCCCCGCGGCGGCGACGTCACTCCATCGCCATGGCCTTGGCCGCGCCGGGCCGCGCTCGACCGCTACGCGGCGGTCGTGGTGTTGCCGCGCCGGGTGAGGCGCGCGATCAGGCGAGAGGCGTTGCGGCGGTGAAGGACGCCCTTGGTCACCGCCCTGTCGATGTGCTGGACCGCCTGCTTGACCAGCGAGGTGGCCTCGCCCGACTTCGCGTCCAGCGCGGCGCGCGCCTTCTTGAGCGCCGTGCGCATGGCGCCGAGGGAAAGGCGGTTGCGCAGCTGCCGCTTGGCTCGCTGCCGGGTGCGCTTCTCTGCCTGCTTGTGATTGGCCACGGAACCAGCTCCTCGAAGAGCCGTGACCTTTACCGCGCGTGCGCGGGCACTGTCAAGCGCGGGTCTTCATTGGGCCCGGCCGCGCGATGAACCCACAAGACCTGTGGAAAAACGTGCGGAGATCTCTGTGTGTGACAGCCGAAGTCAGAACGATTGCCGTTGGTTGGCGGTGGTTTGCTCAAAAAAGAGTCAAAAAGTTGCCCGTGTAGTCACGGCGGCTCCGAGCCGCGCGTCAACCCCTTTGCCTCGTCCCACAGCGCGTCCATCTCGGCGAGGTTCGATTCGGCCGGCGTGCGCCCGCGCTCCCGCAGCCGGTCCTCGATGTGCTCGAAGCGAGCGGTGAAGCGCCGCGTGCAGGCGCGCAGGGCGCCCTCCGCGTCGCAGCCGAGCTTGCGGGCGAGGCTGACCGCGGCGAACAGGAGGTCCCCGATCTCGTGCTCGATGGCCGCCTGGTCACCGTCGGTGACGGCGCGGTCGAGCTCGCCCAGCTCCTCGGTGATCTTGTCGCGGCAGCCGGCCGCGTCGGGCCAGTCGAACCCGACCCGCGCGGCGCGCGCCGACACCTGCTGCGCCCGCGCCAGCGCCGGGAGCGCGAGCGGCACGCCGGCCAGCGTGCGCGGCACCGCATCGCCGGCGCCGCCGGCCGCCCGCTTCTCGTCGCGCTCGCGGCGCTTGATCTCGTCCCACTGCGCGAGCACCGCCTCGGAGCTGTCGGCCTGCGCCTCGGCGAACACGTGCGGGTGGCGCCTGACCAGCTTGTCGGAGATGGAGCGCACCACGTCGTCGATGGTGAAGGCGCCCTCCTGCTCGCGCAGCGCCGCGTGGAAGACGATGTTCATCAATAGATCGCCCAGCTCCTCGCAGTGCTCGGCGGGCGTGCCGGTCTCGACCGCCTCGAGCACCTCGAAGGCCTCCTCGATCAGATAGGGGCGCAAGGACTCCAGGGTCTGCTCGCGGTCCCACGGGCAGCCGCCGGGAGCCAGCAGGCGCCGCATGATGTCGCAGAGCTCGGCCAGGCTGGCTCCCGGTCGCGCCGATCGTCCGTCGGTAGCCGTCATCGCGCGCCAGGATAGACAAGCCGGACACGGGCTGCTACAGCTTGCTCGGAAGGAGTTCCCCTCGGCTTGAGCCTGAAGCCTGCCCCCGAACCGCGCCGCGACAAGCTCGCCTTCGACGATGCAGATGCCTTCCGCGCCCTGTGCGGTGAACGGGGCCAGGGGCTGAAGCTCATCGAGCGCCAGGCCGGCGCCTCCCTGCACGTGCGCGGCAACGAGGTCACCATCGAGGGTGAGCCGCCCGACGTCGAGCTGGCCAAGGCCGTTGTGACGCAGCTCTACGGCCTGGCCCGCCGCGGATCGCCGCTCGGCTCCGACGACATCGTGCGCGCGGTGCGCGTGCTCAAGGCGGACCGCAAGGCCGAGCTGCGCGACATCTTCTCCGACACGGTGCTGGTGCCGCGCCGCGGCCGCCCCATCGCGCCCAAGGGTCTGTCGCAGAAGCGCTACGTCGATGCGGTGCGCAACCACGACATCGTGTTCGCCATCGGTCCGGCCGGGACCGGCAAGACCTACCTGGCCATGGCGCAGGGCATCCGGTTCCTGCTCGACAAGCAGGTCAAGCGCATCGTCCTGACCCGGCCGGCGGTGGAGGCGGGCGAGCGGCTGGGCTTTCTGCCCGGGTCGCTCGAGGAGAAGGTCAACCCGTACCTGCGCCCGCTCTACGACGCGCTCAACGAGATGATGGACTTCGATCGCGCGCGCGCGCTCATGGAGCAGCAGATCATCGAGGTCGCGCCGCTGGCGTTCATGCGCGGCCGCACGCTCAACGACAGCTTCGTCATCCTCGACGAGGCGCAGAACGCGACCAGCGAGCAGATGCGCATGTTCCTGACCCGGCTGGGGTTCGGGTCCAAGGCGGTCGTGACCGGCGACATCACGCAGAGCGACCTGCCGTCCGGCGTGCGCTCCGGGCTGCGCGAGGCGCGCGAGATCCTGACCGGCGTCGAGGGCATCGAGTTCTCGTACTTCACCGAGGCGGACGTGGTCCGGCACCCGCTGGTGCAGGAGATCATCCGCGCCTACGACCGCCGCGACGCCGCGCTCGCCGCCGACCGCGCCGCGGCGCGCTTCGCGCGCGAGGGCGGCCGCGCGCCCGCGCCCGTCGCGCCTCCGGAGCCGTCGACGGCGCCGCCCCATCCGGACACCGACTGACGTGATAGGATGCGGCTCGTGTCGGGCGCGAGCTGATGGGCGCGAGCGTGGCGAGCGCGAGCATCGAGAGCCGCGAGCACGTGGTGGCCGCGCTGGCCGCCGATCCGCGTCTGACCGGCTGGACGGTGCACCCGGCCAGCGAGGACGGGTACCTCGAGCTGGCTCGCGGCCCCGTCATCTGCGTCCTGGCCTGGCCCGCGCTGTGGCGCGACGCGGACCGCCTCGCCCCCCACCTGGCGCGCGCGCGCTGCGGCAACTACACCCTGTTCCTGGTCGGGCGGGCTGACCAGCTGGCGGACGCGCCGGCCGACCAGGCCGGCGATCCCGCGCTGCGCATGACCGTCCTGACCGTGCCGACCTCGCCGGCGGCGCTGGTCATCGCGCTGGGCGCGCGCGGCGAGTCCGACCGGCGCAGCCTCGAGCTGGCCCACCTCGAGCTCGCCCTCGAGCAGGCCCACTACGAGAACGACATGCTCATCGAGGTCGGCCGCGCGCTGTCGCGCGAGCGCGACGTCGGCGCGCTGTTCGGGGTGATCCTGAAGCGCGCGCGCGAGGTGACCGGCGCCGACGCCGGGTCGGTCTACGTGGTGGAGGGCGACGATCCGGACGCCGCCGAGGCGGGCGCGGCCCCGCGCCGCCTGCGCTTCATCGAGTCGCAGAACGACTCGGTGGCGATCGAGTCGCTGGGCTTCACCATGCCGGTGTCGCCGTCGTCGATCGTGGGCGCGTGCGTGCTGGCCAAGCGGGCGATCAGCATCCCGGACCTCTACCGCCTGGATCCGCCCGGCGCCGGCAACAACCCGTGGGGCTTCGTCCACGACCGCAGCTTCGACCAGCGCCACGGCTACCAGACCCGCTCGATGATCACGGTGCCGATGATCTCGGCGCGCGATCAGGTCATCGGCGTCATCCAGCTCATCAACAAGCACCCGCGCGCGGTCTCGCGCCTGGCCGCCGCCGCCGACTTCGACAAGGTGCTGCCGTTCGACGACGTGTCGACCGAGTACGCCACCAGCCTGGCGTCGCAGGCCGGCATCGCGCTGGAGAACGCGCTGCTCTACGACGAGGTGCGGACCCTGTTCGAGGGCTTCGTCAAGGCGTCGGTCACCGCGATCGAGGCGCGCGATCCGACCACGTCGGGCCACTCCGAGCGGGTCGCCAGCCTCACCGTCGAGCTGGCCCAGGTGGCCGATCGCGAGGACACCGGCCCGTACGCCGACTTCCGGCTGTCGAGCGACGACCGCAAGCAGATCGAGTACGCCGCGCTCCTGCACGACTTCGGCAAGGTCGGCGTGCGCGAGCCGGTCCTCATCAAGGCGATGAAGCTCTACGAGCACGACCGCGCCCTGGTGCAGGCGCGCTTCGAGTTCATCCGCCAGGCCCTGGAGACCGAGCGGCTCGAGCGCAAGCTGCTCCGCGCGGTGGAGGCGTCGCGCGACGAGATGACCGCAGCCATGATGTCGGTCGACGGAGACATCGAGGCCAGGCTGCGCGAGCTGGACGACATGATCGGCTTCGTGCTCAAGGCCAACCAGCCGACCGTGCTGGAGCAGGGCGGCTTCGAGCGCATCCAGGACATCGCGGCGCGCACCTTCCTGGGGCCGGCGGGAGACGCGCGCCCCTACCTCACGCCGGAGGAGGCCACCGCGCTGCAGATCGCGCGCGGCTCGCTGACCGAGGGGGAGCGGCGCGAGATCGAGAGCCACGTGGTCCACACCTACAAGTTCCTGCGCACGATCCCGTGGGGGCGGACGTTCCGCAGCGTGCCGGAGATCGCGGGCGCGCACCACGAAAAGCTCGACGGCACCGGCTACCCGCACGGGCGCAAGGCGGCCGAGATCCCGCCGGCCGCGCGCATGATGACGATCAGCGACATCTTCGACGCGCTGACCGCGTCGGACCGGCCCTACAAGAAGGCGGTGCCGGTGCCCAAGGCGCTCGACATCCTGGCCAGCGAGGTGAAGGGAGCCAAGCTGGACCCCGCGCTGTTCGACCTGTTCGTGTCGGCCCGGGTGTGGGAGCGCGCGCTCCGGCGAGAGTGACGCCGCCGTGGTCGACTTCCTGGTGGATCCGCCGGCGCGGGGCCGGCTCGAGCGCGCCCGGCTGCGCCGGCTCGACCGGCGGCTCGCGCGCATGGTCCGCGCCGCCGGCCTGTCCGACGGCGGCGCCGCCGAGCTCGAGGTGACCCTGCGCCTCACCGACGACGACACCATCCGCCAGCTCAACCGGGTCTATCGCAGGCGCGACCGGCCGACCGACGTACTGGCGTTCGCCCAGCGCGAGGGGCAGGGCGGTGGGCTGCACCCGCACGTGCTCGGCGACATCGTCATCTCGGTCGACACCGCGGCCCGCCAGGCCCGCCGCGGCCTCGAGCGCGAGCTCCTCTTCCTCGCGGCCCACGGCCTCTGCCACCTGCTCGGATACGACCACCGGACGGATGCGGAGGAGGCAGACATGAACGGGCGCATGGCCGAGCTCCTGCGCGAGGCGGAGCGCCGCGGGCCCGTGCGGGCGGCCTGAGGACCGTGCTAAGCACGGAGGCATGTCTGCCATCCGCCCAGCGATCGTCGTCCACGGAGGCGCCGGCGACCTCGATCCGGGCCGCGCCGACGACGCGCGGGCCGGCTGCACGCGCGCGGCCCTTGCCGGCCTGGCGGTGCTGGCCGCGGGCGGCTCCGCGGTCGATGCCGCCTGCGCCGCGGTGCGCGTGCTCGAGGACGACCCGCTCTACAACGCCGGCACCGGCTCGGCGCTGTCGCGCGCCGGCACGGTCGAGTGCGACGCCGCGGTGATGGACGGCCGCACGGTCCGCATCGGCGCCGTGGCATGCATGGCCGACGCGCCCGACGCGATCGCGATCGCGCGTGCCGTGCTCGACGACGGCGAGCACGGCATGCTGTGCGGCGAGGGGGCGTGGGCCTTCGCCGCCGAGCGCGGCTTTCGCCGGGCCGAGCCCGGTGCGCTCGTCACCGAGCGCGCGCGCCAGCGCCTCGAGGCCGAGCGGCGCCGCCGGGCGGGCGCGCCAGGAGGCGAGGGTGCGGGCGGCTCGACGTCGGGCGGCACGGTGGGCGCGTGCGCGATCGATCGCGACGGCCACGTCGCGTCGGCGACCTCGACCGGCGGCACGGTGTTCAAGCGGCCGGGTCGCATCGGCGACTCGCCGCTGTGCGGCTGCGGGACCTACGCCGACGACCGCGGCGGCGCCGCATCGGCCACCGGCAGCGGCGAGGCGATCATGCGCGTCACCATGAGCCGCGTGTGCGTCGACGCCATGCGCCAGGGCGCCACCGCGGCGCGCGCCGCCTGGCTCGCGGTCGACGAGCTGGCCCAGGTCACCGGCGACACCGGCGGCATCATCTGCTGCGATCGCGAGGGGCGGGTCGGCGCGGCGCTGTGCACGCCGACGATGTCGTTCGCCGCCGGCCGGCTGGACGACAGCGGCGTGCATCTCACCACCAGCGGCGTGAAGCTGATACGCAGCGACGATCTCGACGCGATCCTCGGGCGCCAGAAGCGCGACAGGTAGGAGCCGGAGCGGCGGGCTGCCCGCCCCCGGCTTGTATCCCCCGCCGGGGCGCGGCAACATCGAGCCGAGGCAACGGGTTGCTGAGCGGGCGATACACCCCCATACGCCGACTTCGATCGGGGGGCATGGGGGACGTGTTCCTCGCGCGCGAGCAGGGACCCGACGGGGCCACGCGCCGCGTCGCGCTGCGCCGCATCCGCCCCGATCTGGCCCGCGACGGGCGCTTCCGCGAGCTCTTCCGCGGCGAGGCGCGCGTCGCCACGCGGCTGTCGCACCCCAACATCGTCCACACGCTCGAGGTCGGCAGCGCGGGCGACGACCTCTACCTGGCCACGGAGCACGTCGAGGGCCGCACCCTGCGCGACCTGCTCCACCAGGCGGAGGTGGTCGGGCTGGTCGTCCCGATCGAGGTCGCGATGGCGATCGCGCTCGACGTGGCGCAGGGTCTGCACCACGCCCACGAGCTCGGCGCCGACGGCGGCGCGCCGCTCGGCGTCGTGCACCGCGACCTGTCGCCGCACGCCGTGCTGATCGGCGCCGACGGCGCGGCCCGCATCCTCGACTTCGGGCTGGCCGGCGCCGCCATCGATCCCGACGAGCCCGGCGCCCTGCCGCTGGGCGCCGACCCGGGCTATCTCTCGCCCGAGCAGGCCCGCCACGAGCCCCTCGATCGGCGCTCCGACATCTACTCGCTCGGCATCATGCTGTGGGAGATGACCGCCGGGGAGCGGCTCTACCGGGTGGCGGACGCGATGCACGCGGCCCAGGTCATCGGCCACCAGGAGGTCCCGAGCCTCGTCGGGCTGCGCGCGCTTCCGCCCGGCTGGGAGGGTGTGCTGCGCCGCGCGCTGGCGGCAGACCGCGACGAGAGGTACCCGACCGCGCGCCAGCTCCAGCTCGACGTCGAGGACGTGGCCCGCTCGGCCGGCCTGGCTGTGTCCAGCCAGCCGGTCATCGCGCTCCTGGCCGCGCTCTACCCCGAGGTCGCGCTCGACCTCGAGCTGCCGCGGCCGCACCGGCCCTCGGTGCTGGCGGTGGGGGGAGACGCCGACATGCTCGAGCTCATCTCCCGCGCCCTCGGTGCCGCGGCCGACGTGCGCACGGCAGGATCCGTCGACGCCGCCCTGCGCGCGCTGGCCGAGGCGCCCGTCGACGTCATCCTCACCGACGAGCGCCTGCCCGACGACCGTGGCGTCGAGCTCCTCGCCCGCGCCGCCGAGGCCAGCCCGCGCACGGCGCGCATCCTGATGAGCGCCGACGCCGACCCGGAGCTCATGGTCGCGGCCATCAACCGCGGCCGCATCGACCGCTTCCTGGTCGCGCCGTTCATGCCCGACGAGCTGCGATCGATGGTGGAGGACGCGCTGGCCCGGCGGCCGCACGCCCCGCCGGGCCGCGCCCCGCCGCCGGGACAGCCGCGCAAGGCGGAGTCGAAGCCGGCCGGACCGCCGCCGGTGGCGCTGCCGTGGGAGAGCCTGCGCGCGATGACCGACGCCGTGCGCGAGGACGCGCTGTCGTGCGCGCTCCTGGTCGGCGTGGCCGATCAGCCGCTGCGCGGCGAGGAGGAGGCTGCCATCCAGTGGGTGCTGGAGCGACGGGTCCCGCACTGCTGGCTCCACATCGAGAACCGTGCGCTCGCGGTGCTGGTGCCCGGCATCGCCAGCTCGGCGGCGGCGTCGCTGGCGGCCGAGCTGCGCGACGCGGCCTTCGGCGTGCTGGGCGCCCGCCTGGCCCTGGCCATGGCCGAGCTGCCGGCCGGCGACGACCTGGCCGACGTCGGCCGCCAGGTCGAGCGCGCCGCGGTCCATGCCTGGCTGGCGGAGGCGGAGGCGGGGCATGGTGGCTGACGGTCGCGCCGCGCCTTTGCCCGCCGGCGCCTACCGCGTGCTGGTGGTCGACGACGAGCCCGACACCGTCGAGATGGTCGTGCGCATGCTGCGCGGCCACTACCACGCGATCGGCGCCGTCGGCGCGGCCGACGCGCTCGCGCTGGTCGAGGACGAGCGCTTCGACGCCGCCCTGGTCGACCAGCGCCTGCCCGACGGCACCGGCAGCGCGGTCCTGGCCCACTGCGCGGAGCGGAGCCCGCTGTGCCGGCGCATCGCCATGTCGGGCCAGTCGGGCGCCGGCGATCTCCTGGCGGCGATCAACCTCGCGCGCGTGTCGCACTTCCTCGTCAAGCCGTTCTCGCAGGACCGCCTGCTCGCCGCGCTGTCGGAGTCGATGGCCGCGTACGAGGCCGAGCGGGTCGCGCTGGCCGAGCTCCTGGTCGCGCGCGGCGCCGCGGCGGGCGAGATGTACCGGGTGAGCGAGCGGCGCGGCGGCCGGCGCGCGCGCGGGCGCGGGCGCCCGGCCCACTGGCCGGCGAGCTCGATGCTCCGACTGGTCAGCGACGAGGACCCGTCGGCGCTCGTCCAGCTCTTCCATCCCGAGGTCGACATGGTCCTCGCGGTCCTGCGGCCGGAGCGCGTGCACGACAGTGAAGAGCTCGCGGCCTGGGCGGCGGAGCTCGAGCTCCGGCTGGTCACGCGGCTGCGCGACTCGGACCAGGCGCTGCGGCTTCCCGACGCGCGCTTCGCGGTGGTCTTCGCGCGGACGCCGAAGGACGGTTGCCGCCGCGCATGTCGGCGCGTGTCCGATGGCCTGCGCGGCGGCCTCCTGTTCGACCTCATCGGCTGGCCCGGGCCCGGAGCGCCCGCTGTGGCCGAATTGCTGGAGCACATCCTGCGCGCGTAGCGGAGGGCGGCTCGAAGGGGCAACCGACGGCAGGTGCCTTGGCTGAGGACGCGCCGGCCCGGCGAACACCCCGTCGGGTGCTCGTGGGGCCTGGGGACGGGGGTTCGGGCGTTGCTGGGGCCAGCCACCTCCGGTGCGACCTCGTGTCCCCGTCGGTTGCGCAGATAAGCGGCGGCGATCGCTGCGCGTGGCGCGCGCCACGCTCCCGCGCCCTGATGGCCCCGTACTTGCAGCTGATGTACCGGAATCACGGCAGATCTGCATCGCCCGATGCCCACCGAATTGACCGAGCTCACCGGCGACGTGACGGTGGCGACCGAGGTCCTGGACGGTCTGCCCGCGTCGGTCGTCGACGGCGCCAGGCCGCCCGGGGCTCCCGATCGCCCCGAGGACGATCGCACGGTGTTCGCCGACCCGGTCGAGCAGGCGATCCTGGTCGATCGCACGCGCCAGCCCGCGGGCAGCCGCCCGCCGTTCCCGGCGGCGACCGCGGAGGGCCGCGACCTGACCAGCCTCACCACCGACGCCACCGCGATCGACGTGCGCCCCTCGGCCGAGGATCCGGGCGACGGCCTGTTCGGCAGCTACCGCGTGGTCGCACCGCTCGCGGGAGGCGAGCGCGGCGCGCTGCTCCTGGCCGAGCACTCGACCCTCGGCTTTCCGGTCGCCATCAAGGTGCTGCAGCCCGCGCTGGTCGGATCGGTGGACGCGGAGGACCGCTTCTTCGCCGAGGCGATGGTGGCGGCGCGCATCGGCCACCCCGGCATCCCGCTGGTGCTCGACTTCGGCTTCGACCAGCGCGGCATCGCCTACCTGGCCACCGAGTACCTCGAGGGAGAGACCCTGGCCGCGCACCTGACCGGGGGCAGCCTGTTCTCGCTCGAGCAGGTGCTGGAGATCGGGGCGCAGAGCGCCGCCATCCTGGCCGCCGCGCACGCGTGCGGGGTCGCGCACGGCGCGCTGGGCGCGCGCAGCATCCACATCTGTCCCGACGCCTCGGAGCCGAGCGGGCTGCGCATCAAGCTGCTCGATCTCGGCACCGCTGCGCTCTCGCCCGACGAGGCGGCGACCGCCGGCGACGCGCTGGCCGACATGCACGGGCTGGGCTGCGCGCTGTACCAGCTGTTGACCGGGCAGCCTCCCTTCGTCGGCACCGTCGAGGAGGTGGCGCACGCGTTCCAGACCCAGGACCCGCTGCCGCCGAGCGCGCACCGGAGCGACATCCCGCCCCCGCTCGACGCGCTGGTCCACCGCATGGTGGCGCACCATCCGCACGACAGGCCCGGCACGATGGACGAGGTGGAGCGCCAGCTGCGCACGCTGCTGGTCGGCCAGCACCTGATGCAGGCCGCGTCTCCGTCGGGCGATCGCCCGCTGACCTGGCGCTGGGACTCGCTGCGCGACTGGTGGGCGGCGACCAGCCCGGTCATCGCCGCGAGCTGGCGGCGGGCGATCGATCGCGTGCGCGAGCTGGCCACTCGCTATCCGCGCGGGTCGATCGCGTGCATCGCGCTGGCTCTGTTCATCGGCGCAGTGGGACTGGTCCTCCTGCTGTCCTGATCGATGGGCGGATCGCAGGCCATCGCCGACCGCCGCGCCCCGGCGGCAGTTGACACGCGCGGGCGCGGCGGTGTTGATCGAGCGGCTTGTTGAGGATCGATGGATCGGCGGGGGAGGGCGGCGGCCAGGTCCTGCGCACGTCGCTGTCGCTCTCCGCGCTGACCGGCCAGCCGTTCCGCATGGTGAACGTGCGCGCGCGCCGGCGCCGGCCCGGCCTCCTGCGCCAGCACCTGACCGCGCTCGAGGCGGCCGCCGCCATCGCCGGCGCCTCCGTCGAGGGCGCCGCGATCGGGTCGGGCGAGGTGGTGTTCCGGCCGGGCAGCGTGCAGCCGGGTCACCACGCCTTCTCGGTCGGCACCGCGGGCAGCGCCACCCTGGTGCTGCAGACCGTGCTGCCGCCGCTCCTGGTCGCCGCCGCGCCGTCGACGCTCGCGCTCGAGGGAGGCACGCACAACCCGATGGCGCCGTCGTTCGACTTCCTCGAGCGCGTCTTCCTGCCGCTGGTGCGTCGCATGGGTGCGCGGGTCGACGTGTCGCTCGACGCGCACGGCTTCTACCCGGCCGGCGGCGGTCGCTTCCGCGCCACCGTGGTGCCGTGCGCGGCGCTGGCGCCGATGGAGCTCGTCGAGCGCGGCGAGGTGCGCGGCCGGCGCGCGCGCGCGGTGGTCTCCGCGCTGCCGCGCGCCATCGCGGAGCGCGAGCTGCGCGTCGTCGGTGAGCTGCTCGGCTGGGACGAGAGCTGCCTCGTCGCCGAGACGGTCACGTCGCGCGGTCCGGGCAACGCGGTGGCGATCGAGATCGAGAGCGAGCGAGTGACGGAGGTCTTCACCGGCTTCGGCGAGCGCGGCGTGCGGGCCGAGGTGGTGGCCGGGCGCGCGGCCGCCGAGGCGCTCGAGTACCTGGCCAGCGGCGCCCCGGTCGGGCACCACCTGGCCGATCAGCTGCTCCTGCCGCTGGCCGTCGCCGGCGGCGGCGCGTTCCGCTCGCTCCAGCCGTCCCTGCACGCGCGCACCCAGGCCGAGATCATCCGCCTGTTCCTCGGTGTGGAGACCGAGATGGCCCGGGTCTCGCCCGCGGTCTGGCACGTGACGGTCGGGCGCAGCGCGCGGTGAGCGCTCTGTGGTAGGAGTAGACATGCGTTCCACGACGGCACCCGATAACGGCGGTGCGATCATCGCCGACGCGCTGGCGCGCCAGGGCGTGCGCTTCCTGTTCACCCTGTGCGGCGGCCACATCTCGCCCATCCTGGTCGAGAGCAAGAAGCGCGGCCTCCGGGTCGTCGACGTCCGCGACGAGGGCAACGCGGTGTTCGCGGCCGACGCGGTCGCGCGCATGACCGGCGTGCCGGGCGTGGCCGCGGTGACCGCCGGACCGGGTGTCACCAACACCATCACGGCGATCAAGAACGCGCAGATGGCGCAATCGCCGCTGGTCCTGATCGGCGGCGCGACCGCGACCGTGCTCAAGGGCCGCGGCTCGCTGCAGGACATCGATCAGATGACGCTCCTGCGGCCGCTCACCAAGTGGGCAGCGTCGATCAAGACCATGGCCGACCTTGGCCCCGCGGTCGACCGAGCGTTCGCCGTCGCCACCGCCGGCGTGCCGGGCCCGGTGTTCCTCGAGGTGCCGGTCGATCTCCTCTACCGCGAGGAGCTGGTGCGCGGCTGGTACCTCAAGGAGAGCGGCGTCGAGCAGGCCAAGGGGCTGGGCGCGCGCGTGCTCAAGCTCTACCTGGGCGGCCACCTCTACCGCCAGTTCCACGGGCCGCGCACGCCGGGCGCCGCGCTCCGCACCGACCTGCGCGTGCCGAGCCTGTCGCAGGCGGTGGCCAGCCTGCCGTCGCCGTCGCGCGACGCCGTCGGGCGGGTGCGCGCGGTGGCCGACAAGCTGGCCACGGCCGAGCGTCCGGTCCTGGTCATCGGCAGCCAGGCCCTGGTCAACGTGCGCGACCCGGAGCGCGTGGCGGCGGCGGTGCGGCAGCTCGGCGTTCCCACCTTCCTGGGCGGCATGGCGCGCGGCCTGCTCGGCCGCCACGACCCCATCCAGCTGCGCCACCACCGCGGCAAGGCGCTCAAGGAGGCCGACCTGGTCATCGTGTGCGGCTTTCCGTTCGACTTCCGCCTGTCCTACGGGCGCAGCATCGGCAAGAAGGCCACGCTGGTCGCGGCCAACCTGTCCGCGTCCGAGCTGCGCAAGAACCGCCGGCCGCAGATCGCGGTGCAGACCCACCCGGGCGAGTTCCTGGTCGATCTGGCCGGCACCGGCGCCGGCGGCGGATCGGGGGCGGGGGCTGGGGCGGGGGCCGAGGGACGGCTGGCGCCGTGGCTCGCCACGCTGCGCGCGCGCGAGGCCGAGCGGGACGCCGAGATCGGCGTCCAGGCGTCGGGCCGGTCGGAGGCCGGCCAGCTCATCAACCCGCTCGCCTTCTTCCTCCGCCTCGAGGACAAGATGGCCGACGACGCCGTGCTGGTGGTCGACGGCGGCGACTTCGTGGCCACCGCGTCGTACGTGGTGCGCCCGCGCGCGCCGCTCAGCTGGCTCGACCCGGGCGTGTTCGGCACGCTCGGCGTCGGGGGTGGCTTCGCCGCCGGCGCGGCGCTGGTGCGCCCGGGCAGCGAGGTGTGGCTCATCTATGGCGACGGCTCGAGCGCCTACAGCCTGGCCGAGTTCGACACCTACGCGCGCCACGGCCTGGCGCCGATCGCGGTGGTCGGCAACGACGGCTCGTGGGGGCAGATCGCGCGCGAGCAGGTCGATATCCTGGGCGATGAGGTCGGCACGGTGCTGCGCCGAAGCGACTACCACCTGGTCGCCGAGGGCTATGGCGGCGTCGGGCTGGTGCTCGACGATCCGGCCCGGACCGACGAGGTGCTCGACCGCGCCAAGCAGCTGGCCGCCGGCGGCAAGCCGGTCTGCATCAACGTGCACCTGGCTCGCTCCGAGTTCCGCAAGGGATCGATCTCGATGTAGCCCGGATCGAAGTAGCCCGGCTCCGCGCTGCCGCGTGCCGCACCAGGCAGCTCGGGGCCGAGCAGGCAGCCGACGGCGCCGCCGCGATCGAGCGATCGCGGCGTTGGCCCCCGCGCGGCGCGGTCCGTGCCTTGCACGATGGCCAGCGCCCGACCGGAGGACGGAACATGGCCACTGTCGATCGTTTGCCTGGATTGCGTGGAAGCGTCGATCTCTTGCTCGTCTCTGTCGCGCTCGCCGGCACCGCCGCGTGCGCGAGCGCGAGCGATGCCGCGGACCCGGAGCTCACCCGCGAGGACCTGGCGATCGTCTGCGACGCGGGCGTCGAGGATCAGGGCCCGGAGCTGGTCTCGCGCTGCGCCCCGCCGGCGACGGTGAGCGCGCAGGATCTCGACGGCGTCCCGTCCTGGGTGCCCGACCTGACGCCCAATGACGGCCTGCCCAGCTACACCAACGTCAACAACCCGTTCGTCGGCGGCTGCGTCGAGGACTGGAACAACGGCACCTGCAACGGCAATCCAGCCAACACCAAGCTCGACCTGTGCGGGACCAACGGCCTCGACGAGCAGATCGCCGGCGACGCGGCCGGAATGACCGCGACGACCAACATGTGTCTGGCCGGCGGGAGCTACGCCGGCGCCGGCAACTACAGCGACTGCAGCCTCGAGTGCAAGCAGGCTCAGGGCAAGCTCGGGCTGGCGCAGAACGGCGGTGCATGTGTGAACGCCAACTCCCAGAGCTGCGGCGGCATGGTCGGCCGCTGTGTGTGCGATCCGAAGGTCGTCACCGTGGACCTCGTCAACTGATCCACGGATCCGCTGGGCGACCGATCGCCGCGTGGTACTGCTATGGCACCCAGAAGGAGGTTGTCATGAAGCGGATATCGTTCGCGCTCGCGGTGATCGGCGCGCTGCTCGCGCTCTCCAGGGGACCCGCGTTCGCCGCGGTCAAGACGCAGGCGATCGTGTACAAGCAGGGCGAGACGTCGCTGCAGGGCTTCCTCGCCTATGACGACGCCGCCAAGGGCAAGCGCCCCGGCGTCGTCATCGTGCACGAGTGGTGGGGGCACAACCAGCACGCGCGCAACCAGGCGGTGCGCCTGGCCAAGGCCGGCTACGTCGGGTTCGCGCTCGACATGTACGGCAAGGGCAAGGTCGCCCAGCACCCCGACGACGCCAAGAAGTTCATGGAAGAGGCGACCAGGGACCCGAAGGTCATCGCGGCGCGCTTCAACGCCGCGCTCGAGACGCTCAAGAAGCAGCCGCAGGTCGACCCGGACAAGATCGCGGCCATCGGCTACTGCTTCGGCGGCGCGGTGGTGCTGGCCATGGCGCGCGGCGGAGCCGACCTCGACGCGGTCGCCGTGTTCCACGGGCCGCTCGCGCCGCAGGGGTCGCCAGCCCAGAAGGGCGCGATCAAGGCGCGCATCCTGGCCCAGATCGGCGGCTCCGACTCGATGATCCCGAAGACGCAGATCGAGGCCTTCGAGAAGGAGATGAAGGACGCGGGTGCCAACGCCAAGGTCATCGTCTACCCCAAGGCGGTCCACAGCTTCACCAACCCGGACGCGAGCAAGTACGGCATGCCCGGCATCGCCTACAACGCGGACGCGGACAGGAAGTCCTGGGCCGAGCTGATGACCATGTTCAAGCAGGTGTTCGGCAGCTGACCGGCTGACTCGCCGACTCAGCGACCGGCGGCGGCCGCCGGCCGGGCGCGATCCAGGACCGCGAGCACCGCCGCGGCGGTCGCGACCAGGCCGGCGGCGGTGAAGAACATGGCCCTGTACCCTGCGGCGGCGATGACCGCTCCCAGGAGCGGGCCGCCGGCGAGGATGCCGGCGTCGAACAGCGCGGTGTAGATGGCCAGCGCCGCGCCGCGCTCGGTCGGCCGCGCACGCGTGACCACCAGGGCCAGCAGGATCGGAAACGCGAAGCCGTGGCCCAGGCCGCACAGCACGCCGGCCACCGCCACCGACGCGGAGCCCGACGCGACCGCCAGCACGCACTGGCCGACGAACATCGAGACCATGGCCGGGTAGAGCGCGCGCTTGGGGCCGACGCGCTCCGGCAGCTTGCCGCAGCCGACGCGGAGCGCGATCGCCGCGCCCGAGTAGGCGGAGAAGAAGAGGCCCACCGAGCCCGTGCCGCTCGCGAGGACGAAGGTCTTGAGGAAGGTGAAGTGGGCGGCCAGGGCCGTCGCGAACGCGGCGCCCGACAGCCACAGCGGCACCAGATCGCGCTGGAACAGCGCGGCGGCGATCCCGCGCGGGGGCGGTCCGGGGTCGCGCGGCGGATCGCGCAGCGGGAGCGAGAGGAGGAGCGCGACCAGCGCGAACGCGAACGACACCGTGAACAGCGGGCCGTAGCTGCCGCCGTGGAGCAGGAGGTCGCCCAGGAGGCCACCCAGGCCGACCGGTAGCATGCCGGACGCGCCGAACAGCGCGATGCCCTCGATGCGGCGCGCCGGCGGCACGATCTCGGCGGCGAAGGCGAACAGCGACGCGAACAGCATCGCCTCCGCCACGCCGTGGACGATGCGCACCGCGTAGAGCAACGGCCCCAGCGCGGTCACCGTCGTGTAGAGCGCGCACACGAGGGTGTTGAGCGCGCCGCCGGCGACGATCACCAGGCGGATGCCGCGCGTGTCCATGGCACGGCCCATGGCCGGGCGAACCGCGATCGCGGTGGCGGCGGTGACGCCGAAGATGACGCCGATCTCGACCTCGCTGGCGCCGAGCTGGGCCAGGAAACCCGACAGGTGCAGGTACAGGTTGAACGACAGCGAGTGGAGGAAGTTGGACAGCGAGGCCAGGGCGAACGCCGCGGTGAGGAGGCGCACCGGACCCGGGCCAGGCTCTGATGCGCGCGAGGTCACCGTGCCGGCGCAGCATCTCACGCTACCGGCCCCGGCCGCAGCGGTCATGCTGGTGGCAGTCACCAGCGCGCGCGCGGACCGCCTGCCGGGCCATGCGCCCGGCTGCATCCCGCCCCAGTCGGATGCGCGGCGCGAGAGCGAGAAGCGCGCAAAAGCCGAGCGCGCGGCGAAGGGCACGGCGCTTGCTCGGCGAGACGCGCGCGTGCGCGAGCGTCGCGCCTCGACCAACGACAAGGAGGTTCCCATGAAGAGCGTGTTCCACCGCGGAGTCGCCGGAGCGGTGTCGGCGATCTACCTGGCGGCGCTGAGTGCCTGCGCCGCCGACGTCTCGAGCGAACCGGAGGCCGGAGACATCCTCGCCGCCGTCCCGCTGGACGCGCAGCCGGCGCCGGTGCCGGACGCGGGGCCGCCGCATGGCGGCGACGGCGGCACCGTGTGCACCGAGGACACGTGCTACGACTGCACCGCCACGCCGAGCCTCGACGCCGGTCCGGTCGACCAGCCGACCGAGCCGACCGAGCCGACCCAGCCGGACGAGGGGACCGAGGTCGCCTTCCGCTACAACGTGTGGGACCTCAACGATCCCAACTCGCGCTGGCCCGGCTGCGGCAGCTGCGGCGCCAACAACTCGTACATCGCGTGCGCGAGCAACTGTTGCGCGTGCAACCTGGGCGCGGCCGGCGGCATCGCGGCGATCGCGGTCGCCTGGCCGACCATCGCGGCGCTGGGCGGCCTGATCACCGAAGCGGGGCTGGCCGCGTTCGGGGCGCTGACCACCGCCGAGGTGGCCTCCGGCATCGCCGCGCTGGGGGTCGCCGCGGCGGCGTTCAAGCCGTGGGCCAACGCCTGCCTCAAGTGCTACTGCAACGTCGAGATGAAGTTCGACTGACGCCGGTCGTGCCGATGCCGGGTCCAGCGGCGATGTCGATGGAGGACGTACCATGAGCCGACCAGCTCGCCGACAGCCGCGGCCGGCGCGGCGGCTCGCCGGCACCGCCGTCGCCTTGGCCGCCGTCGCCGCGGCGGCCGCCTCCGCCTCGGTCGGATGCGCGCTCGACGCCGCGGCCGAGCCCGCCGTCGGAGTCGAGCGCGCTCCGATCGTCGCGGGGCAGCCGACCGGCGACTACCCGGCCTCGGTCCAGGTCACGAGGGGCGGGGCGTTCTGCTCGGGCACTCTGATCGCGCCCCGGACGGTCATCACCGCCGCGCACTGCGCGAGCCCGCCGCCGCCCGACGGGCAGGGCGCGGTCTACATCGGTGACGACACCAGCGAGCCCGGGCCGCGCGTGGCGATCGAGCGGGCGACCGCGCACCCGGATGTGGACGTCGACCTCGCGCTCCTCACGCTGGTCGAGCCGGCCCCCGCCGAGCCGATGCCGCTCTTCACGGGCGATGTGGACGAGCACCTGGGCGAAGAGGTCGCGCTGGTCGGCTTCGGCGTGACCGGCGACCTGGCCAGCGACTCGGGGACCCGGCGGAGAGGCTGGTCGCGCCTGGACCACACCACCGACATCAAGGTCTACACCGGCTACGACGAGCAGGGCTCGTGGGTGTGCCACGGCGACTCCGGCGGATCGGTCATCCTCGAGGTGGACGGCATCGACAGGCTGGTGGGCGTGATGTCGACCGGCGCGCCCGCCTGCGGCACGCCGCCCAACGGCCACGTGCGGACGGACGCGCAAGAGGACTGGATCGCGGCCGGCGTGCTGGAGGACAGCCCCGATGTGTGCGCCGCCGACGGCGCGTGCACCGTGGCCTGCCCCGGCTGGGAGACGGAGGACCCGGACTGCGCAGGCGCCGAGCAGGGCGGCTGCGGGGTGTCGCCCGCCGCGGCCGGCGGCTCGGCCGGGCTCGCCCCGCTGGCCGCGCTCATCGCGGCGCTGCTCGCGCTCGGGCCGCGCGCTACTTCTTCGCGGCCATCTCGGCCGCGCGTCCGAGCAGGAGGTCGCGCTCGCGCGCGTTGCGGGTCAGCGAGGCGGCGCGCTCGAGCTCGGCGCGCGCCTCGTCGAAGCGGCCCAGCCTGGCCAGGAGGTCGCCGCGCACGCTGGGCAGCAGGTGATAGCCGCGCAGCGACGGCTCCGCGGTCAGCGCGTCGACCAGGGCGAGGCCGGCGGCCGGGCCGTCCGCCATCGCCACCGCGACCGCCCGGTTGAGCTCCACCACCGGCGAGGGCATGAGCTCGGCCAGCGACTGGTAGAGCGACGCGATGCGCCGCCAGTCGGTGTCGTCCGCCGTCACCGCGCGCGCGTGGCAGGCGGCGATCGCGGCCTGCAGCGCGTAGCGGCCGCGCGCGCCGCCCAGCCCCTCGGCGCGGGCCAGCGCGGCGAGACCGCGGCGGATCATGAGCCGATCCCACTGCGCGCGGTTCTGGTCGAGGAGCAGGACCGGCTGGCCCTTCGGGCCGATGCGCGCGCGCGTGCGCGACGCCTGGATCTCCATGAGCGAGACCAGGCCGTGCACCTCGGGCTCGCCCGGGGCCAGCTCGGCCAGGATGCGGCCCAGGCGCAGGGCGTCCTCGCACAGCTCGGGCCTTTGCCAGTCGTCGCCGGCGGTGGCCGAGTAGCCCTCGTTGAAGACGAGGTAGATGACCTCGAGCACCGACGACAGGCGGTCGGCCAGCTCGGGGCCGCGCGGCACCTCGAACGGGACCCGGGCCTCGGCCAGCGTGCGCTTGGCGCGCACGATGCGCTGGGCCACGGTCGGCTCCGGCACCAGGAACGCGCGCGCGATCTCGTCGGTGGTGAGCCCGCCGAGCAGGCGCAGGGTGAGCGCCACGCGCGCCTCGGGCGAGAGCACCGGATGGCACGCGGTGAACACCAGGCGCAGGAGGTCGTCGCCCACCTGATCGTCGAGCGCCGCTTCGATGTCCGGCACGGTCAGCTGCTCGGTCTCGACGCCGTGTCCGATCTCCTCGTGCTTGCGGGCGACGAGCTTGCCGCGGCGCAGGAGGTCGATGGCCCGATTCTTGGCGGTGGCCATGAGCCAGGCCCCCGGGTTGTCGGGGATGCCCGACTCCGGCCACTTCTCGAGCGCCGTCACGAGCGCGTCCTGGGCCAGCTCCTCGGCCTGGCCGACGTCGCGCACCATCCGCGCCAGCCCGGCGATGAGACGAGCGGATTCGATGCGCCAGACGGCGTCGATCGCGCGATGCACAGCCGAGGCCGCCATGGCCCCGGATCAGACCATGTTCCCCCGCCGGCGCAAAGCCCGAGCGCCGAGACCGACCGGCGGTCGAACGGCCTGGCCCGCTGGATCGATGGTCCTGTCGTCCGGCAGGATGCCCGCGCCGGAGATCGACCGAGCGCCGGCCGGGTCGTACGCCCCGACCGCAGCTGGTCTACCGCCCGGTATGGCCGGAATCGCCGGCGCCGCCCGCCTCGCGCGGCGCGACCGACTCCGCGCCGTCGAAGAAGTGAACGGCGCCGGTCTCGAGCTCGTACTCGGCGCCGACCACGGCGACCCGCCCGGCCTGGACGAGCTCCTCGATGATGCGGCTGCCGTGGCGCAGGTGGTCGGCCGATGCGCTCACGTTGGCGCGCACCGACTCGCGGATGGAGCGGTCCCGATCGCCGGGCCGCACCAGCCCGGCGATGTGCGGCGCGATGCGATCGGTGATGGCGCGGATATTCTTCGACGCCGGACCGAGGCCCGTCTCGATCGCATCGACCGTCGCGGCCACCGCCCCACAGCGGGTATGGCCCATGACCACGACCAGCCGGGTCCCGAACTGCGCCGCGGCGAACTCGATCGAGCCGACCACCGACGGAGCCACGACGTTGCCGGCGACGCGGACCACGAACAGCCCGCCCAGCCCCTCGTCGAACAGGATCTCGACCGGCGTGCGCGAGTCGGAGCACCCCAGCACGATGGCAAACGGCCGCGGCGACTCGTGCGCCTGCTCGCGGCTCCAGGACTGCGCCAGCGAGGTCCCGCTGGCCTCCCGAAACCTCCGGTTTCCGTCGACCAGCCGCTCGAGCGCCTGCGCCGGTGTCAGCGACGTCGGATCCCACAAACGAGGCATCGCCGGGCTATACCACGGTCCCCCCCGGCGAGGCGACGTCGTCCCTGAACCCACGAGCAGCTCCGCCCCGCCGTCCAAGGAGTCCCGCTCGCCCCACCACGCCCGGAAGCCGCGCCTCACGAGCGCGGCCACCTCATCCGCGATAGGAACGAACATCGCGGGATCCGGCCCACCTGGTCGCCGTCCGTGCCAGCCGCCCCCGAAGACCGCAGCACCGCGCCCGCAGCCGGCCATGAGCGCTCTCGAACAGCCTCACCCAGCGACGAGGTGGACCCTATCATCCCGCTCACAAAGGCCACGCGCGCTCGAGCGCGGAGCCACGCCCACCCTCCGAGAGTCGTCGCCGGATGGCCGAGCACCCTGCGTACACCGGAACAACTCGCGCAGTCCGCCGAGTACGATCGTGACATCTCGCCCTCTTCCCAGCGCGGCAGCTCCGCCACCGGGCCCGACGGCGACGATGTTCGCCGAGTCGCCGACACGGCAGGCCCGAACATGTCCGCCGAATCGACAGGCGTCCCGGAGCGCCCCCGGAGCGGTCGCCGAGTTCGCGGCGCGGCGGGGGCTCGACTTGCCGGGGCCACGATGTCCGCCGAATCACCGCGTCGGATCTTCGCGATGACTCGACCTGGCACGCCGACGGGCAGAGCGCTCGGTGCGTGCGGAGCTCGGTGCGTGCGGAGCTCGGTGCGGCGGAACGTGCCCTCGTCGCCGTGCAGGCCGTCAGTCCCCGGCGCCGGGTCGCAGCGGAAGACCGAGCGCCTCGCCGCGCGCGCCGGTCTCCTCGGCGTAGAGCCCGAGGTGGTTGGCGAAGCCGAGCATGCGCTCGGCCACCGGCCTCGGCATCGACTCGGATCGCGACGTCAGCTCGGGACCGGACTTCGCTCGGTCATGCGTCGAGCGCCGGAAGCTCGCGGACGTCGATCGGGCCGCCCGCTTTCAACCAGCCCTTTCGCAGGAGCCAGGTGGATGGTTGCGCCACTGGCGTGGCTGGTGGCCCCCATCCGTGGAGCGGGTGCGCGGGCGCGTCCACCTTCGGAATCGAGCGCTGACAGCGAGGATGCCAGCCGTCGAAGAACGCCGCGGAGGAGTGGGGATCGATCCATACGCCCTGGCCGCGCGCGATGTGGCCCTCGTCGCGCGCGTGTTTGACCCCGTTCTGGAGCACATAGACGAGCCCGCGCCTCACCTCGGTGGGCGTGCGCAGGTAGCGTGCGTGATAGCGGTCGGCGATCACGCGGCCTTTGCGGCCGGCCAGCCGATTGAGCCGACGGGCCACCCGCACGCCGAAGCCCTTCATCGCGCGCCCCAGCGCGATCTGATCCTTGGCCTCGACGAGGAGGTGGATGTGATTGGACTGGATCGAGAAGTGGATGATGCGCACCCCCAGGCGCTCGCGCGCGGCACACAGCGCCCTGCGCACCGCCGGATAGACGCGAGACCCGCGCAGGTAGCGCGTGCCACGCACCATCCGCGTCGTCACGTGGACCGGAAAGCGCGACTCGAGCCGCGGGCGACTGGCGTGGCGCACCTCGGGGCGTTCGTTCTTCGGCTTGCGCCCGGCACCGCGGCGCGCGCCGCCCCAGGTGGCGGGCAATTGCAGCGAAAGCTGACGAGCGGCCCTCCGGCCGGAGCGCGCGCGAGCCTGGGTCTCCTTGGCCATGCTCCCATGTCGGCCCAGCCCGGCACCTGTTGCGCACAACGCTGAGCGCACCGCGGGCCGGCCGGTAGGAGACCGCTCCCGCCATCTCCGCGCGTCCCGTTCGTGCGGCCGACTCGCCCGATGGCCACGATGTTCGCCGTATCGAGCCCACGCGCTGGGTACCTCACCCGCAGGGCCATGCACGACGCGCGTCCGTAGCGTCGAGGCCCGCGCGCGCCCGGCGACGGGGCCGCGTCGTCGATCGGCGTCCCCGACGCGTTGGCGCCCCAGGGTCTAGAAACGGCCAACATCCAGTCCCGGTCGGCAATGCCATGCGGAACGACGTCCGCGACTCATCGGCGCCGGTGGCGTCGAAATGGCGAACATCGCGTTCCCGTCGCAAGGCGTCGGATCGGCATCCGGCACCCGTCGGCCCAGCGGGCCTCGGATCTCGCTCCGGGACCCTGCCGCCGGATGACCCCGCGGCCGGCGGCGCGGCCCGCCCGGGGCTTCGATACGGCGAACATCTGATCTGCCATCGCCATCGCCGATCCTCGACCCGTTCGCGCGGGTCGGCGTTCACGACGGACTCGACGGGGCGCGCGAGTCCTCGACATGGCGAACATCTCATCCCCGTCGCGCAGCGGCATCTCAGGTGGTCGACCGGCTCGAGCAGGATCGGCGTCCACGACGGGACGCGTGGGCGCCCGGGCAAGTCGATTTGGCGAACATCTCATCGCCGTCCAGCGGAGAGCCGATCGTCGACCCACTCGCGCCGGATCCGCGCCCGGGACGGGGCGCGTTGAGCCCGGGCACTCGAAATGGCGAACATCGCCTTCCCCGTCGCAACGGCACTCCGACTCTCGACGCTCGCGTACGTGACGCGCACCAGGCGGTAGGGCTCGGGTGGGATCGGCGTCCGGGGCGGGCCGCCGCGCCGGGTGGGCGGCCGCGCCGGGCGGGCCGCCGCGCCGGGCGTCCTGGGCGGGCCGCGGCGGCCTGGCGTCCGGGGCGGGCCGCCGCGCTCCGGCGTCCGGGGCAGGTCGCCGCGGCGCTCCGGCGGGGCGGCCGCCGCGGACCTCGATATGGCGAACATCGCCTCCCCCCCGTCGCGACGGCGGACGCCCGGAGCCGGCGGGCGCGGCGGAGTGGCGACCGGGACGGCCGCGAGGGTCGCGGGTGCCGGGGGATCAGCCCTTCGCGCCCGGGTCCCACCAGCGTGAGAGGTTGGTCTCGGGCCGGCGGTTCTGGCGGGTGTAGTGGGATACGTCGTTGAACAGCATCAGGCGCGCGCGCACCGGGTCCTTGAAGTCGAGGATGGTGAGCGAGGCGGGGGCCTGGTCCAGGCGGTCGCGGTAGCCGCGGGCGTCGAAGCCGAGGAGGCTGGCCAGGAGGAGGCGGATGGTCGCCTTGTGGGACACGACGAGCACGGTGGCGTCGGCGTGGCTGGTCACGATCTCGCGCATGACGGGCAGGGCGCGGGCCAGCACGGCCACGCCCGACTCGCCCCCCACCGGCGCGAAGGTGAAGGGGTCTGCCTCCCAGGATGTGTACTCGTCCGGGAAGCGGGTCTCGACCTCGTGGCGGGTCAGCCCCTCCCAGTGGCCGTGGCTGATCTCGCGCAGGCCGTCGCGCGTGGCGATGTCGAGGCCGCAGCGGGCGGCCAGGATCTCGGCCGTCTCGCGCGTGCGCGACAGCGGGCTGGCGTAGATCGCCTGGATGGGCAGCTCGGACAGCCGCTCGGCCAGGGCCCCGACCTGCTGCCGGCCCTCGTCGGACAGGTCGACGCCCTCCGCGCCGGAGAAGCGGTCCTCGGCGGTGCGCGCGGTCGCCCCGTGACGCACCAGGAGCACGCGGTTCATGGTGGCCTCCTACCCGCGCCCCAGCGCCTCGGCGATGGCGCGGTCGACGATCTCGAGCCCGGCCGCCACGTCGGCGCCGAGGTGGATGCGGAGCGCGCGGCGGCCGCGCTCGGCCAGGACCTGGAAGTCGCCGCGCGCCTGCGCCGCCTTGACCGCGCCGAATGTGTACTTTCGACCCGGCACCGGGACATCGACCGCGTCGTCGCACGTCACCTGCAGGAAGACGCCGCTGCCCGGCCCGCCCTTGTAGGCCTGGCCGGTGGAGTGGAGGAAGCGCGGCCCGAAGCCGAGGCAGGTGGCCACGCGCCTGCGGTCGCGCACCCGGTGGCGGGTCTTCTGCAACGCGGCCTCGTTCGCCGCGGTCATCGGCAAGTAGGCCAGGAGCGCGAAGTAGTCGCCGGCGCCCAGCCGATCGAGGTGAGCCGCGATCAGGCGCTCCAGGGTCGGAGAGCTGCCCGCCGCCCGCTCGAGCGCGCGCGCGTTGGCGTCGTCGGCGTGGAGCGCCACGCCGCCGCCGACGAACATCGGCGTCTCGGGCGGCAGGTGGCCCGACGCCTCGACCTCGCCGGTCAGCGCGCGGGTGGCGATCTTGCTGGCCTCCACGTCGGGCTGGTCGAACGGGTTGATGCCGAGGATGGAGCCGGCGATCGCGGTCGCGACCTCCCAGCGCAGGAACTCCTCGGCCAGGTCGTAGCGGGTGGCGACGTCGATGCGCACCACCGGGTGGCCCGCCTCCTCGAGCGCGCGCACCGCCGCGTCCTGATCCGCGTCCGGCTCCTCCTCGAGGCGCAGGTAGGCGAACAGGCGGTCGTCGCCGTAGCGGGCGGGGGCGGCCAGCTGCTCGCGGTCGACCGGGATGATGCCCTTGCCCAGCTTGCCGGTCGACTCCGCGATGAGCTGCTCGAGCCACGCTCCGAGGTCGTGAATGCCGGGCGAGGCGACCAGGGTCAGCTTGTCACGGCCCTGCGACGCGGCCAGGCCGAGGATGCTGCCGAGCACCAGGCCCGGGTTCTGCTCGGCCGGTACGCCCGGGGCGCAGGCGTGCAGCATGCGGTCGGCCTCGTCGAGCAGGCGCTCGACGTCGAGCCCCATGACCGCGGCCGGTACCATGCCGAAGTTGGACAGCGCCGAGTAGCGGCCGCCGATGCTCTTGACGCCGTGCATGATCTGGCGGAAGCCGGCGGCGGCGGCGTCCTTCTCGAGGTTCGACCCCGGATCGGTGATGGCGACGAAGCGGCGTCCGGCCTGCTCGGCGCCCAGCTTGCGCCGCGCCAGGTCGAAGAAGTGGTCCTTGAAGATGTTGGGCTCCAGCGTCGAGCCCGACTTGCTGGACACGATGAAGAGCGTCTTCGCGAGATCGATCTTCTTCTCGATCGCCTTCACCTGCGCCGGATCGGTGGAGTCGAGCACGAGGAGCTCGGGGAAGCCGCTCGTCCGGCCGAAGGTCTGCGCCCACACCTCGGGGCACAGGCTCGACCCGCCCATGCCGAGCAGGACCGCGTGCGACAGCCCCTCGCTCTTCACCTGGTCGCGGATCTTGTGCAGCGGAGCGAGGTCGTCGAGCTGCGACTCGACGATCCCGATCCAACCGGTCCAGCTGGCCTCGTCCTTCCCGGTCCACAGCGACGCGTCTCCCGCCCACAACCGGTGGGTGCCGCCCTGCGCGTCCCACTCGGCCAGCTTCCTGGCCAGCGAGGTGGCGAGGCCGGCGGGCAGGCGATGGGTCAGCTTGTTGATGCGCGCCTGGTTGCCCTCGCGGCAGCGACGCTCGACGGCAGCGAGCAGCTTGGCGAACGGCTCGGCGAACTTCGCCACGCCGTCGACCAGGAGGTCGCTGGTTACCTTGTCGAGCGAGATACCGGTCCGGGCCAGGCGCGCCAGCACGTCCTCGGCCTCGGCCGCGCCGGCCTCCAGGCTCTGCCGTGGCCGGCCGTGATCGCGGAACGCCGCCATGGTCTCGGGCGGCATGGTGTTGACCGTGTCGGGCCCGATCAGCTCCTCCACGTAGAGGACGTCGCTGTAGCGCGGGTTCTTGGTGCCGGTGCTCGCCCACAGGACGCGCTGCGGCTGCGCCCCGGCGGCCTCGAGCGCCTGCCAGCGCGATCCGGAGAAGATCTCCTTGTAGCTGCGATACGCGAGGCGCGCGTTGGCGATGGCGACCTTGCCCTGCAGCGCCTCGAGCGCGGCCCGCTCGGCGCCGGACGCGCCGGCGATCTTCTCGGCCAGGAGCGCGTCGACCGACGAGTCGATGCGGCTCACGAAGAAGCTGGCCACGCTGGCCACGTGGTCGATGGGCTGGCCCGCCGCGCGGCGGGCCTCCAGCGCGTCGATGAAGATGCGGGCCACCTCCTCGTAGATCGAGCGCGCGAACAGGAGCGTGATGTTGACGTTGACGCCCTCGGTGAGGAGGGTGCGGATGGCCGGCAGCCCCTCCGGGGTGGCCGGCACCTTGATCATGACGTTGGGCCGATCGACCTCGCGCCACAGCCGGCGGCCCTCGTCGATGGTGCCCGCGGTGTCCTGGGCCAGGTCGGGCGCGACCTCGAGGCTGACGAAGCCGTCGCGCCGGTCGGCGCGGTCGTAGACCGGCCGCAGCACGTCGGCGGCGTCCTGGATGTCGCGGATGGCGAGCAGCTCGAACACCCGCTTGGGCGTGAGGTGCGGGTCGGCCGAGATCTCGTCGATGGCCGCCGCGTAGTCGTCGCTGCCGTCGATCGCCTTCTGGAAGATGGCCGGATTCGACGTCATGCCTCCGAGCCGGTCCTCGGCCACCAGCCGGGCCAGCTCGCCGCCCCTGACCAGGCTGCGGCGAATGAAGTCGAGCCAGACCGACTGGCCGTACTCCTTGAGGGCCGCGACCGGATTGTCGGCGACCGAGCGACTTGAGCTGCTCATGGTTTCCTCCGTGCCGGGATTCTGCGCGCAGCGGAGGCGCCATGCCACTCGGGGCGCACCGCCGGGATCAGGCCGGCGGCGCGCGCTCGATGCCGGTCAGGGCGGGCAGGGCGCGCCGGCGGCCACCCACTGCTTGAAGCTTGCCACGAAGCGATCGTGCGTTATGGACACCGGCTGCCGGCCGACACCCGGGCTCCAGCCCCAGAGGACCAGCTTGTCGCGGCTGACGTGGTCCACCAGCGCTGCGAGATTCTTGCCGCCGTTCTCGCGCGGGTCCTTGAGCCGGCGGCAGAGGTCGCCGCTCTTCGCGCCGATGAAGACCATCTTGTGCTCCGGCGGAGGCAGGCGCCAGCCGGGCGCGCCCGGTGGGATGTGCGCGCCGTAGCTGGCCGGCGGGTTGGCCTCGCCGTGACAGGTCGTGCACTGCAGGCCCACCGCGCCCTTGCCGTCCGGCCCGCGCAGGACGCCGAGCGAGTGCACGCGCCCGTCGTCGAGCTGGAGCGGCGCGTCGCCCGGGATGTGGCAGTTCTGGCAGCGCGGGTGCTGGAGCACGGCGCGCACGGTCTCGAACGCGGCCACGCCGCTCTCGGCCGAGGGAGGCGCGGCCAGGGCGACCAGCGCGGCGCCGGCGCACACCGCCAGCACCGCGCCGCCGGCGGCGACGCGGCGCGACGCCGAGCGACCGCTCGGGCGCCGGCTCACGACCTCGCCTCCAGGCGGAAGGGCAAGCGGCGGAAACGCTTGCCGGTCGCCGAAAAGAGCGCGTTGGCCACCGCCGGGGCGATGGGCGGCGTGCCCGGCTCGCCGACGCCTCCCGACTTCTCCTTGCTCGGCACGATGTGGACCTCGACCTCGGGCATCTGGGACATCCGCAGCACCGGATAGTCGTGGAAGTTGGACTGCTGCACGCGCCCGCGCGCGAGGGTGAGCTCGCCGTGGAGCGCTGCGGTCAGGCCGAACGCGATGGCCGACTGGATCTGCGCCTCCACGCCCGCCGGGTTGACGCACACCCCGCAGTCGACCGCGCACACCACGCGGTGCACGCGCACCTGGCCGCGGTCGACCGACACCTCGGCCACCTGGGCCACGAAGCTGCCGAACGACTCGTGCACGGCGATCCCTCGGTGGCGGCCGCCGGCCGGCGGCTTGCGCCAGCCCGCCTTGTCCGCCGCCAGCTCGAGGACGCGGAGGTGGCGGGGGTGGCCGCGCAGGAGCTTGCGGCGGTAGGCGAGCGGATCGGCGCCGGCCGCGTGGGCCAGCTCGTCGATCATCGTCTCCATGACGAACGCCGTGTGCGTGTTGCCGACCGAGCGCCACCAGAGGACCGGGATCGGCCGCTTCGGCGAGTGCAGATCGACCAGCCGGTCGCGCACCTCGGCGAGGTAGGGCGAGTCGGCCGCGCCCTCCACCGAGGTGGCGTCGACCCCGTCCTTGATCATCCCCTGGGCGAACGGCGTGCCCTCCGCGATCGACTGGCCGACCAGGGTGTGGCGCCAGGCGACCACCCGGCCGCTGGCGGCGACACCCGCGCGCACGCGGTGCGTCCACATCGCGCGGTACCAGCCGCCGCGGATGTCGTCCTCGCGCGTCCACACGACCTTGATCGGCGCGCTGGTGCGGGCCGCCTTGGCCACCTCCACCGCCTCGCCGACGAAGTCGCTGGTCGGGGTGGCGCGCCGGCCGAAGCCGCCGCCCAGGAAGGTGGTGTGGATCTTCACCTGCTCCGGCTTGAGGCCGGCGATCCTGGCGGCCGCCATCTGATCGAAGGTCTGGAACTGCGTGCCGGTCCAGATCTCGCAGGCGTCGCGCCCGAGCCGCACCGTGCAGTTGAGCGGCTCCATCGGCGCGTGGGCGAGGTACGGGAACTCGTACTCGGCGTCGACCACGTGCGCGGCGCGCTCGAGCGCGGCCTCGGGGTCGCCGGCCGCCGCCGCCTTGGCGCCCGGCGTGCGGGCCAGCGCGCTCTGCTCGGCGCGCATGCGCGCGCTGTCGAGCGCCGCGCCGGGTCCGAGGTCCCACTCGACGGTGAGCGCATCGCGCCCGAGCTTGGCCGCCCAGAAGTGCTCGGCCACCACCGCGACCCCCGACGGGACGCGCACGACGTGCTTCACGCCGGGCACCGCGCGCGCCCGCTCGGCCCGGAAGCTCTTCACCTTGCCGCCGAAGACGGGCGAGCGGGCCACCAGCGCGGTCAGCATGCCGGGCAGGCGGACGTCGAGCCCGAAGGTGGCGCGGCCCGACACCTTCTCGGGTGAGTCGAGCCTCCTGGTCGGCCGCCCGATGATCTTCCAGTCGCGCGCGCTCTTGAGGCGCACCCGGGTCGGCGGGGTGAGCTTGTGCGCCGCCTCGGCCAGCTCGCCGAAGCCGAGCCTTCGCTTGCCGGAGATGACCGCGCCGCTCTCGACCCGGCAGCGCGAGGCCGGCACCTTCCACTCGGCCGCGGCGGCGCGCACGAGCATGTCGCGCGCCATGGCGCCGACCTGGCGGTAGCGATCGAACTCCGACCAGGTCGTGGTCGATCCGCCGGTCATCTGCACGCCGAACGCGGTGTGGGCGTAGACCGGCGCGGCCGGGGCGTGCTCGACCCGGATCGTCGACCAGTCACAGCCCAGCTCCTCGGCGATGAGCATCGCGAGCGTGGTCCAGATGCCCTGTCCC
>DATFRY010000400.1:0-3005 GCA_035262925.1 Kofleriaceae bacterium
GCGGACCGGCTCGGGCTGGCTGGTCGGGTCCGGGCCGGGGATCCGCCCGATCTGGTCCATCGCGCGCGGCAGCCCATCGGCCGCGTTGCCGCCGGGAAGCGGCGAGAGGGCCTCGAGATCGATCCAGGCGTGGCGATCGAGTACGGCCTTGAGTCGCCTCACCAGCTCGGGCCCGCGCTCCGCCTGCTTGCGAGACAGGTCCAGGTAGCGCGCGGCCTGGTCGTACTTGCCCTCGGCGTAGAGGTCGAGGAACTGCGCCATCGAGCCGCGCGGCGAGTCCTGCGGCGCCGGCTCCTCGTCCGCGGCCACGGCCGCGCCCGCGTCCTGCGCCGGCTGGGCCTGGGCCGTGGACCGGGGCTGGGCCTGCGCCCGGGCGGCGGGTCCTGCCGTCAGAGCAGCGGCCACCAGGCCGGCGAGGAGCGAGGCCCGGCCGCGAGGAGCGCCGCGGCGCCGCCCGGCCGGTGATTTCATGTCGCGCGACGTCATGCTGTCCCCACGGTATCGCGTCCGCCGCGCTCGCAGCGCGCTGACGAGACGTCTGGTGGCGATCTGCCGGGCGTACGCTGGCAGGGCCCCGGCGGCCTCGTGAGATGTGGGAAGGGTGCCCGGCGCGCGCGCACGGGCCGGGTGCGCCGGATCAGGCCGAGTCGCCCGCGCGCTGGAGCGCGGCCTCGAGATCGTCGGTGCTGGCGCTCGCGTCGGTGAAGGCCTGGCTGCCGATGTAGACGGTGGGGAGCGAGCGGATGCCGGCCTCGCGCGCGTCCTGGATGTCGGACTGGACGCGCGCGCTGGTCGCCGGATCGGCGACGTCGGTGCGGTAGCGGTCCAGATCGAGGCCGACCTCGGTGGCGATGCGCTCGCAGCCCTCGGGCGTGAGGTCCTCGACCGGCGCGGCGATGAGCGCCTCGGCCATCTCGTGGCCCTTGCCCTGCGCGTCGGCGCAGCACCACGCGATGGCGGCCGGCATGGCGCCCGGATGTTGAGGCAGCGGGACCATCTTGCGCACCACGCGCACCGGCCGGTCGATCCGCGCGAGCGCCTCGACCAGGCGGGGATGGAGCGCGCGGCAGTAGGGACACTCGAAGTCGACGAAGTCGACCACGACCACCTCGCCGGGGTGCTGCTCGCGCGCGACCACCTCGGGGAGGCCGGGTCGCGCGGGAGCCGGCGCCGCCCCGACCGGCGGCTCGGCCCGGTCCGGAGCCAGGCGGGCGATGGGCAGCAGGGCGGCGAGCGCGCCGAGCGCGGCGGTGGCCGTCATGCGGGCCCCACCGGCGCGCGGCCACGCGGCCGAGCCACCGGCGACCACCAGCCCGGCGAGCGCGATGGCCGAGAGATCGGCGATCACGCACAGGCGGCACCACTCGCCGATCACGAACGCCTGCAGCGCGAGCAGGCCGATCGCGACCGCTCCGCCGGCGAGGGCCGCGAGCCTGCGCGCGACCGCCAGCCGCGGACCGGCCGCGGACAGGGCCAGCGCCGCGGCGAAGAAGAGCAGGCCGAGGACCGGCATCGGGATGCCCAGGGGACGCGCCCACGCCGTGGCGCGCACCGCCGCGCAGCCCTCCGCCGCGCAGAAGGCCGGCACCGGCCGCATCGAGTCGACCAGCAGCGCCGCGCTCACGGCCATTCCGACCAGGGCGAGCACGGCGGCGAGCGGCGATGCGATGATCACCCGTCGCCGGACATGAGGGGCTGGCATACGGTCTGGCATAGCAGAAAAACCGCGGCCGGCCGCCGCGCCATTCCCGCGCCCGGCCGCGCGGCTCCTCATCCGGATCGGCCGGCGCTGCGCGCCGCGCGCGGCGATGTCCCACGTTGACGGCGCGCCTCGCTTCCGATGAAGTGGTCGCCAGGGGGAGGTGGGGGGATGCTGATCTCGCTGGTCAACCACAGCGCGCTGCCTGACCGCGAGGTCCAGGCCGCGATCCGGGCCATCAACCGGCAGATCGCCGATGACTTCGCGCCGCACTGGCACCGGAGCGGGCGACTGTGCCTCGGCGGCGCGCGCGCCGACGCCGTCATCCACCTCCACGGCGAGGTGGCGGTCGAGCAGGCGCTCGCCGCGCACGAGGCCGAGCATCCGGGTCTGCCGGGCGGCTTCGTGTTCGTCGATCTCTCGCGCGCGCTTGGCGAGCCGTGGACGGTGTCCCTGTCGCACGAGGCGCTGGAGCTGCTCGCCGATCCCGAGGCCAACCTGCTGGCTGCCGGCCCGCACCCGACCGCGCCCGACCGCCAGGTCTTCTTCTGGCACCAGGTATGCGACGCGGTCCAGTGCGAGCAGTACGACATCGACGGGATCGCGGTGTCCGACTTCGTCCTGCCGCGCTGGTTCGTCGCGCCCGCGCCCGCGCCCGCGCACGCGCACGCGCGCGACCGCGAGCGCTGCGACTTCGCGGGCGCGCGCGACGCGGCGGGGGCCGCGCTGCCGCCGTTCGGCCTCGCTGCCGGCGGCTACGCCGGCTTCTTCGATCCGTCGATCGGCGAGCACGACGTGGCGGTCGCCGACGAGCGGGCCGAGTCGCGCCGCCAGCTGCGGGCGCGCGCGGGCCTCGCTCGCCGCGCCCAGCGCTACCAGCGCCACCGCGCGCTGCCCGGTCAGCCGCCCGGCGCCGTCCGGCTGGAGGCCTTCGCGGTCCAGGCGGCCGCGGGCGACGATCCCGAGGCGGCCGTGCGGCGCGCCGCCGATCGCGTGCTGGGGCCGTCATGGCAGGTGCGGCGCCTCCTGCGCGAGTCGCTCACCTTCGAGGCCAGCCACCCGACGGTATCGCTCGATCCCGCGGACGCATGGGACCGCGCCTATCAGCTCGCGCGCGAGGATCGCATCGCCTCGGCCGAGCCGATGTTCGAGGTGCGCATGCGCGAGGGCGAGGCCGAGGCCGCGGCCGGCCCGCGGGCCGAGCGGGCCCTGCGCGCGCCCGCGTCGCGCGAGCTGGCCGCCTCGGGCGACTTCGAGTGGGCCATCAAGATGATCGACGCGCCGGAGGCCTGGGGCATGTTCGGGC
>DATFRY010000401.1:0-15002 GCA_035262925.1 Kofleriaceae bacterium
ACATGCACCCGGCTCGCGTCGCCACTCTCGTCCTCGTCGGCGGCGACGGTGCCGTGGCCGGGGCGCTGCCGCCCTTCGAGGTCGACACGCCCTGGTGGCAGGAGGTGGAGCTTGTGGTCCGCGGCGCGCGCGAGCGCCACGGGGTGGACGTGACGGTCCTCCGCATCCTCGCGAGCGAGCTGCCGCGGCCGCCGGGCGGCTCGGTCACCTATCTGGCCGAGGTGGCCGGGCCGGTGCGCGCGGCGCCATGGGACGGCGCGCTCGACGACCACCCGCTGCGGCTGCCGTGGGCGCGACCGGGCGGGCCGGCCCGCGATCTGGCCTGGGCCGGGTCGATCCTGGCGGAGCGCGGGCTGCGCAGCGCCGGCCCGGGGCAACAGATACGCAGCTGGAACCTGTCCAGCATCTGGCGCTTGCCCGTCGAGGGACAGACGGTGTGGGGGCGGGCGATGTGGCTGAAGGCAGTGCCGCCCTTCTTCGGCCACGAGGGGCCGATGCTGGAGCGGCTGCAGGGCGGCCCGGTGCCGACGCTCCTGGCCCATGACGGCGGGCGCCTGCTCCTGGCCGACATCCCGGGCGAGGACCTCTACACCGCGTCGGGCCCGGCGCTGCTCGACATGGTGACCCTGCTCGTGAATCTCCAGCGCGCGTGGATCGACAGGAGCGACGAGCTCCTCGCGCTCGGCCTCCCCGACTGGCGCGCGCCGATCCTGGGCCGCGCGATCGCGTCGGTGGTCGAGCGCACGGCGGGCGAGCTGGCGCCCGGGGAGCGGGCCGCGCTGGCCGGCTTCGTCGCGGGGCTGGACGAGCGGCTCGCCGCGGTCGCGGCCTGTGGTGTCCCGGACACCCTGGTCCACGGCGACTTCTACCCGGGCAACCTGCGCGGCCCGGCCAACCTGCGCGGCGGGGCCTCGCCGCTCGTGCTGCTCGACTGGGGCGACTGCGGGGTCGGCCATCCGCTCCTCGACCAGTCGGCCTTTCTCGGCCGGATCGCGCCCGAGGAGGTACCGGCGGTCGCCGCGCACTGGCACCGCGCCTGGCGCGCGGCCGCGCCCGGATCGGATCCGGACCGGGCGTCGCGGCTGCTCGAGCCGGTCGGCGCCGCGCGCGGCGCGGTCTGCTACCGCGCCTTCCTCGACGGCATCGAGCCCTCCGAGCATCCGTACCATCGCGACGACCCCGCCGCGTGCCTGCGCCGGGCCGCCGCGCTGGTCGCGGCCGAGCGCCCCTGAGCCGCCTGGTGTCGCGCGAGCGCGCCCGGGCCGCGCGTCACGCCGGCTCGACGGGCGCGCTGCGCGGCGCGCTGTCGGGCAGGACGATGCCGCCGCGGTTGCCGATCTCGATCGAGCCGTAGCGCTCGGCGAACCGCGCCGGCAGCGGCCGCGCGCCGGGGCAGGCCAGCCACAGGCGCAGGAGATGGCGGCGGCGCGCCGGCTCGTCCCAGTCCTCGAACGCCGTGCGGTCGTGCAGAACGGTGTGGTTGTGGACCAGCTGCACGTCGCCCGGCCGGAACTCCATGTGCAGGTGGAGCGCCGGATCGTTGGTCAGCTCGTCGAAGAGATCGAGCGCCGCGATCTGGGCGGCGCCGAGCCGCGGCGCCTCGGGGAAGCGCTGCGCGCTGTCGATGTAGGGGCGGTGATAGAGCGCCGTCAGGTGGCCCTCGTGCCAGCTGAACACCGGGATCTCGAACCACGGCCTCATACCGGCCGGGACCTCGCCGCGCCGGTCGGTCGCGATCGGCTGCAGGAGGTGCGCGAGCAGGTCGGGCCGTCGCCGGCGCATCTCGTTGAAGATGGTGGTCGAGCTGACCAGCGTGGAGAGTCCGCCGCGCCGCGCGGTCGCCATGCACATGAGCGCCACCACGTCGCACGAGTCGGTGTGGTAGGTCTGGCGCTCGCTGGTCTGATAGATGCGGACGTGCGGATCGCGGCTCGACAGACCCGCGTCGATCACGTGGCCGAGGAGGTGCCCGCTCGCGTTCTGCGCCCGCGCGCCGCCGAGGTGGGTTCCGATGCCGAAGAACGCGATCGCCGCGTCCCGCCGGCTCATGCGCTCGACCGGCAGGCCGCGCAGCAGCGCGAAGCCTCGCCCGTGCAGGAGCTCGCGCAGCGCGTCCGCCAGGACCGGTGCCACCGTCGGGAGCGGGAAGTCGGCGCGTGTCATGCCGGCGATGTCGCCGGCACGGGCCGCGGCCGACCGCACCGCGCGATCGATCTCGTCCACGTGACCCGGCTCGAGCGCGACGATCCAGTCCTCGCGCGCCGCCGTGGCGGGCCCGTACCACGCGGCCGGCCCGGTCTGCTCCGGCGGCAACTCGGCGAGCACCTGATCCACGGCGGCGTTCATACCGCGATTCGCGATCAGCCGCAGCAGGCGCAGCGCAGCGGCTGGCCCGGTCCGCCCGGGACCAGGTCGCCGCCGAGCGGACCGCACTCCTGCCGGCACGCGAACTGGTTGCAGCTGCCGCTCTCCGACGGGGGAAGTGCGGTGGGCGGCTCCGAGGCGCCGACCTTCATGGCGCCCATCGACCCGATGAAAGCGAGGGCGAGGAGTGCGCAGCGCAGCGTCTTCCAGCTCTTCACCATGGCGTACCTCCTTGGTGGAACGGGTTGGGTCCCGACCGTAACGAGCGGTCGCGAATCCGGTCAACCGCGCGCGCCGCGGTAACCAGCGCAACGATCTGGGCTAGACTCACTGCAGGCGAATGAGCGAACCGCTGCCGATCGTGCTCGTGCCCGGCCTCCTGTGCACGTCGCGGCTGTATGCCGGGCAGATCGAAGAGCTGTGGCGCGCGGGGCCGGTCACCATCGCCGACCACACGCGCGACGACAGCATGGCGGGCGCGGCGCGCCGCATCCTGGCCGACGCGCCGCCCCGGTTCGCGCTCGCCGGCCTGTCCATGGGCGGATACATCGCGTTCGAGATCCTGCGCCAGGCGCCCGAGCGCGTGGCCCGGCTCGCGCTGCTCGACACCACCGCCCGCCCCGACACGCCGGAGCAGACGGAGGCCCGGCGGGGGCAGATCGCGCTCACCGAGAGCGGCCGCTTCGCGGAGGTGCCGGAGCTGCTGATGCCGAAGCTGCTCCACCCGACCCATCAGGGGGACGCGGGCCTGCGCGCCGCCGTCGTCGAGATGGCCGAGGCGATCGGGCCGGCCGCGTTCGTCGTCCAGCAGCGGGCCATCATCGGCCGCATCGACTCGCGCCCGAGCGCCGGCGCGATCCGCTGCCCGACCCTGGTCCTGGTCGGCGACGGCGACGCGATCACGCCGCCCGATCGAGCCGAGGAGATGGCGGGCCTCATCGGCGGGGCGCGGTTCGTCACCATCCCGGTCTGCGGGCACCTGTCCAGCCTCGAGCGACCGCGCGAGGTCGCCCGGGCTCTGGCCGACTGGTTGCGCCAGTAACCGGCCGCCGTCGCGGTCGGCGCCGGACGTCGCGAGGTCGCGCGGCTCGGTGCGCGCTCGGGCGCGCTCGTGCGCGCACTCTCCCGGCCTGGCGCCCGCGCAGAGCGGCCTGGTTTCCGGCCGCCACGGCCGGCTGTTCGCCGCTCATTCAGTGAGGGGCTGGTGGCCCGGAACTTGATGGCCATGATGGTCATGGCGATGGCCGATGAAGCACGGATGTACGGGCAGGACCGCGCCGCGCGCGCGCGGAGATGGGATGAGGACGCGTTCGCGCTCACGTTCCGCCACGCGATCACCGCGGTCCAGGACGGCGTGCGGATCCATCACGTGGTGGGCGGCGGCGGGACTCCGGTCGTGCTCCTGCACGGCTTCCCGCAGAACTGGCGCGAGTGGCGGCACGTCATGCCCGAGCTCGCCGGCGCCGGCCACTCGGTCATCGCCCCGGACCTGCGCGGCTTCGGCTGGTCGGATCGGCCGCTGGAGGGCTTCGACGTCGGGACCGTGAGCGAGGACATCAGGCAGCTGGTCGGCAAGCTGAGTCAGAGGGAGGTGACGCTGGTCGGCCACGACCTCGGCGCCGTCGTCGGGTATGCGTGGGCGGCGGCTCACCCGGACGAGGTGGAGCGCCTCGTGCTCATCGAGGGGCTGCCCGCCGGGCTCGAACCGCCGTCGGCCGCCATCCCGATGATGCGCGGCAAGCCGCTCTGGCACCTGGCGTTCGGCAGCACGCCCGATGTGCCCGAGGCGCTGCTCGCCGGGCGCGAGCGGATCTGGATCGAGTTCCTGCTGCGCCAGGGCGCATGCGATCCGACCGCCTTCTCCGACGAGGACATCGACGCCTACGCGCACAGCTTCGGCGCGCTCGGCGGCGTGCGCGGCGCGCTCGCGCACATCCGCGCGATGCCGCGCAGCGCGGCGCTCAACCGGCGGCTGGCCGAGCGACGGCTGGCCATGCCGGTCCTCGCCATCGGCGCGGCGCTGAGCTACGGCGCGCGCATGGAGGAAGGCGCGCGGCGGTTCGCCGACGACGTCGTCGGCATGGTGGCGGAGCAGTGCGGGCACTGGATCCCGGAGGAGCGACCCGCCTGGCTCGCGCAGCAGCTCATCGCGTTCCTGGGCGGCGAGGCCTGAGCGCGCCGCCGGCGCCCGCGGTCACAGGCCGCCGTCGAACGCGCGGAGGTGGAAGGCGAGGCCGGCGCCGACGATCTTGTTGTCGCCGTCGAGCTCGCTCCCCGCGGTGCCGGCGACGGAGAGCCACGGGCTGACCCAGAAATCGAGCCTCAGCCTGGGCTCGACGAAGGCCGACGTGCGGTGGTGGGTGTCTGTCAGGACGCACGAGCCGTAGCGGCTCCTGACCGAGAGCGACACGTCTCGCGCGCCGCCGACCACCTCGGCCGAGAGCCCGAGCCGGCCCAGCTGGCCGCGCACACCCGCCACCGCGCCGCCGCCGACGTAGAGCTTCTCGCTGGCGCTCATCGTGGGGGCCGGCGCGGCCCCGCCGTCGGAGGCGCTCATCTCGACATCGGCCGCCGTGCCCGACACGAGCGCGCCGATCTCGAGCTCGGCGCCCACGTAGAGGTGGGCGGGCAGGGCCATCGCGATGCGCAGCGCGCCGCCGGCCGCCGTCGCGCGGTCGCTCGCGCTCGCCACGTCGTAGGCGAACGTTCCGGTGTCGTGCTCCATCACGCCGCTGGCGCCCATGCCACTGTCGAGCTGGCGGGTGAAGAAGCCGAGCTCCGCCGTGAGGGCCGGCATGGCGGCGCGTCCGGACCAACCCTCACCGAAGTGGCCGCAGCGCTGGTGGCCGACCACGTCGCTCACCTCGCTGCACGACGAGCCGGAGGACGAGTCGCCGCCGCCACCGTCGCTGCCTGCGTGGCTGCCGCCGCTGTGGCTGCCGCCCGAGTGGCAGCCGGCGTGAGCGGCGCGGACCGCGCCCCCGCTCGCGGCGAGCGCCACCGCGCCGGCGAGGAGACGCCTCGTCATGGTCATGGTCATGGTCATGGTCATGGTCATGGCTCGCCCTCGGCGCGGACCACGCGCTCCGGCGGTCGCGACACGCACAGCCAGCGCGGCGCGGCCCGCTCGCCGCGGCTGCCGCTCGCGAGGCGGGCGACGTCCACGCAGGCCGACTGCATGCGCGCGGGCTGACCCGCGGCGCCGGCCCTGAGCTCGATCACCTCGCGGCCGGCGGTCCTGGCCTCGAGGCTGAGCGGATGGATCTCGCGGCGCGGATCGTGGATGGCGAGCGCGTGCTCGCGCCCGCCGTCGTCGCGCCCGACGGCGCGCAGCGCGGTGAAGTCGACGACCACCGGCCGATCGCAGCGGTTGCCGAAGTCGACCTGGACGGCCTGCGCGACGGTGGGCGTCGGGCTCCAGCGCCCGGCCACCGCCACGTCGAGGCAGCCGACCGTCGCGCGCTGGCCGGCGAACGACGCGCGCCCCGCCGCGCCGCGAAAGGACCCCGGCTGGTAGCCGCACGCGCCGATCGCGGCCGCGCCAGCCGCACCCGCGCACAGGGCGAGCGCGACCGCCGCGATCCTCGATCTGGCCACCCGCTCTGGCGCGAGCATGTCCATCTCGCTCGCCCGCAGCGTAGCCGACGGTGAGCGTCCGCGCACCACTCGTCTGCGCGCGAACACCGTCGGCCCGCGCGCCCGCTGCCGCGTCGTGGCCGTGTCGCGTGCGGTGCCGGGCGCGGCGCTGCGGTGCCGGGCGCGGCGCTGCGGTGCCGGGCCCGGCGCTGCGGTGTCGGGCGATACGCTGCCGATCCTGCGAAATCAGCAGCGCAGCGCGCCGCCCCGCGCCACCCCGACGACTGCCGCACCGTCGGCGATCGCCGCATGCGCGGTGCCCGGGCGCCGCCGGCCCGCAGCGCCGTCGGCTCGCCTCACCCGGGCCGCCGCACGGTGCGGCGCCCGCCCGGTCGGCGGCCGCACCGTCGGCGGGCTGGCAGCTCGACGCACGGGGGGCCGGTCAGAGGTCCGCTTCGGCGAGGGCGAGGACGGCGGCGCGCACCTCGCTCTCGATCCCCCTGACCGACGGGTGATCGACCCCGGCCTCGCCGCGGAACAGGGATAGACCGTCGACCAGGCTGACCACGAGGAGCGCGCGGCGCTGGGCGCGGCGAAGGCCGAGGCCGGGGTTGACCAGGAGCAGGTTGGCCGCTGCGAGATCGATCCAGCGCCGGTAGAACGTGTTCATGACCGCCGCCACGTCCTGGTCGTGAGCGGCCAGGGCCCACAGCTCGCGCAGGAAGATCTGCTCCTCGCGCGACTCCTGCTGGCGGAGAAACTGGTCGAGCGTCCAGATCAGCCGCTGCCGCGGCGACATGCGCCCCTCGGCCATCCGACGGGCCAGCGCGCGCGTGCTCTCCGCCATCGCCTCCTCGAACAGCGCGCGCACGAGGTCGGCCTTGGCCGGGAAGTAGTACTGGACGTTGCTCTGTCGGATGCCGACCCGCTCGGCCACCTTGCGCGTGGTCAGGGCCGGGTAGCCGTCGCTGATCAGCACGGCGCGGGCGGCCTGCAGGATCTCCTGGGCCCGGTGCTGCCCCTTCACCTGGACGGCGGTGCCGGGGCGCGCTCGCCGCCCCGCGGCGCCCGCTCCGTGCGCTGGTCTGTCCGCGTCCTTCGATGCCGATCGTCTCGCCATGGGCCGAGCCGCATCCTACTGCGGGCTTGCGACGCCCGGGCCGTGCTTGACAGAACTGGTCGATTGACCTATTTCTGACATGCGCACAGCCCAGGTACAGCGAGAACAGCGCGGGCACTTCTTGGTCGCCCGTACAAACACGATCGCCGGGCACCGTCGCTCCGGCCCTGGAGGCATCCATGGAATCGAACGCCCGTGAAGCCCCGACCCTGTCCGCCGCGGAGTTCCACGCCGCCCGCAGGTTCGTCGACACCGACTTCGGCCGCATCGCGTACGTCGAGCGCGGCGAGGGCCCGGTCGCCCTGTTCATCCACGGCGCCGCGCTCAATGGGTTCCAGTGGCGCCATCAGCTGGCCGGCCTGTCGGATATCCGGCGGGTCATCGCGCCCGACTCGCTGGGGATGGGCCACACCGAGGCGAGGGCAGGGCAGCCCTTGGCGATGAAGGACCAGGCCGCGATGTTCCGGGCGTTCACCGACGCGCTGGGCGTGGACCGCGTCGACCTGGTCGGAAGCGACAGCGGCGGCGGCGCGGCGCAGATCTTCGCCGCGCGCAACCCGCAGCGCATCCGCACGCTGGCCCTCACCAACTGCGAGGTCCACGACCACGACGAGAACGGTCCGGCCTCGCTCCGGCTGCGCGAGCAGATCCAGTCGGGCGCGCTGGTCAGGTCGCTGCAGGCCGGAGCGGAGAGCCCGGCCACCGGCAAGGCCGTCATGGCGCCCTTCTACCGCGACGCGAGGCGCCTGCCCGACGAGGTCGTGGCCACCTACTTCCGGCCGCTCGTCCAGTCGAAGGCCCGCATCGAGCAGATGCTCGGCTACTTCGCCGCCTCCACCAACCGAGACCTCATCGAGATCGCGCCCCAGCTGCGCGCGCTCGACGCGCCGACCCTGGTCCTGTGGGGCACCGCGGACCTCTTCTTCCCGGTGAAGTGGGCCTACTGGCTCCGGGACAACCTCCCGCGCGTCGAGGAGGTGGTGGAGATCGCCGGGGCGCCGGTCTTCTGGCCGGAGGAGGAGCCCGCTCTCCTCGGCGACAAGCTCCGCGCCCACTGGACCCGGCACGCGGACGAGCGGCGGTGATGGGCGCCAGTGAGCCCGGGCGCATCCGATCCACCTGACTGACCGGACCCGGGCCCGACGGCCTCGCGGGCGGACGGGCGCGTGGCATGCTGTGCGGATGCCACGGCGGCTGGAGGAGCGGCTCGCCGCCATCCACGAGCTGGCGGGCGACCCACACGGTCCGGCGGCGGTCGCGGCGCTGCGGGATGCGCTGCGATCGAAGACCGGCCTTCTCGTCGCCGCGGCGGCGTCGGTCGCGGCCGAGGCGGACATCGGCGACCTGGTCGACGAGCTGCCGGCCGCGTTCGAGCGCCTGCTCGAGCGGCCGGTCGAGCGCGACCCCGGTTGCCGCGGCAAGGTCGCCATCGCCCGCGCGCTGCACCGGCTCGAACGGTGGGAGGAGGGCGTCTTTCCGCGCGGCGCGCGCCACGTGCAGCGCGAGCCGGTGTGGGGCGGATCGGAGGACACCGCCGCGGAGCTGCGCGGCGTGTGCGGCCTCGCCTACGCCCAGCTCGGGCGAGCCGACGCGCTCGACGTCCTCGCCGACCTCCTGGCCGACCCGGAGCGGATGGCGCGCGTGGCCGCGGCGCAGGCCCTCGGCGACGCCGGGCGGCCCGATGCCGCCGCGCTGCTCCGCTACAAGGCGCTCATCGGCGACGACGAGCCGGCGGTGCTGGCCGCCTGCTTCGCGTCGCTCCTGGCCCTCTCCGGCGAGGTGGCGCTGTCGTTCGTGGCCCGCTTCCTCGACGGCAAGCGGAGCGAGCGCAGCGAGGTGGCCGCGCTGGCGATGGGCGAGAGCCGGCTCGCGGCCGCCTATCCGCTCCTGCGCCGCTTCTGCGGCGACAGCCTGCCATCCCTGCGCGCCGAGGTCGGTTACCTGGCGCTCGCGCTCCTGCGGCTCGACGCGGCGACCGATCATCTGGTCGAGGTCGTCGGCGCGGCCGAGCCGGCCGACGCGATCGCCGCGGCGCGCGCGCTGGCCACCTTCCGCGACGACGCAGCGCTGGCCGCCCGCGTGCGCGCGGCCGCCGACGCGCATCCGTCGCCCGACGTGGCGGCAGCCGCGCGCGCCGCCTTCGCCCCCCGCTGAGCCGAGCCGACCCGGGCCGCCCCGATCGCGCCGCGCCTCTCTGCTATCGTGCCGGGCATGGCCGAGAACGACAGAGTGGCGGTGGTGACCGGCGCGGCCCAGGGCATCGGCCGTCGCGTCGCCGAGGTGCTGGCCGACCGCGGCTACCGGCTGGCGCTGGTCGACCTGCGCCAGCCGGTCGAGCTCGCCTCCGCGCTGCGCGCGCGCGGCGCCGACGCCCTGCCGCTTCGCGCCGACGTGGCGGCTCCCGACCAGGTCGCCGCGCTCGGCGGCGCGGTCGGCGAGCGCTTCGCCCGGGTCGACGTCCTGGTCAACAACGCCGGCATCGCGCTCATCCGGCCGGCCGAGGACACCGCGCTCGACGCGTGGCGGCGCGTGCTCGACGTGAACCTGACCGGACCCTTCCTCCTCAGCCAGGTCTTCGGACGCGCGATGCTGGCGGCCGGTCGCGGCTCCATCGTCAACGTCGCGTCGATCGCGGGGCTGCGCGGCATCGCCGATCGCGCCGCCTACAACGCGAGCAAGCACGGCCTGGTCGGGCTCACCCGCACCCTCGCCGCCGAATGGGGCGGCCGCGGCGTGCGCGTGAACGCCGTCTGCCCCGGCTGGGTCAAGACCGAGATGGACGACGCGGCCCAGTCGTCGGGCACCTATGTCGACGCCGACATCACCGGGCAGAACCCGATGGGCCGCTTCGCCACCACCGACGACATCGCCGCGGCCGTCGCGTTCCTCGCCGATCCGTCGCAGAGCGGCTTCATCAACGGCGTCGCCCTCCCGGTCGACGGCGGCTGGACCGCCGACGCGAGCTGGACGTCGCTGCGCCTCGCCAAGCGCTGAGCTCATCCACCTCCCGCGCCGGCCACCCGGCCGCGCCCGGCCAGCGGCACGCACCCCTGCGCCCGGACAACCGCTCGCGCCCGGCCCAGCCGCCCGCAGCCGGCAACCGGCCCGCCGCTCGCGCCCGGCCAGCTGCCCGCGCCCGGCTCCGAACCCGCCGCTCGCCTGCCGGCCAGACGCAGCCGATCCCCGAGGGCGATTTTCCTGCTTGACGCCCCATCCTTTCGATGTATTTTCCTGACTAGCTAATTAGCTCATCGCGAAACTTCATGGACCAGCTCAGCCTCACCTTCGCCGCGCTCGCGGACCCGACCCGCCGGGCGATCCTCGTCCGGCTCGCCGACGGCGAGGCGACCGTCAACGAGCTGGCCCGGCCGTTCCACCTGCGCCTTCCCACCGTCTCGAAGCACCTGAAGGTGCTCGAGCGCGCGGGGCTGGTCTCGAAGACGAAGAAGGCGCAGTGGCGCCCCTGTCGCCTCGAGGCCTCCAGGCTGAGAGAGGTCGCCGAGTGGGCGGAGCGATTCCGCGCCAGCTGGGAGGAGCGGTTCGCGCAGATGGATCAGCTCTTCGCCGAGCTGCACGCAAAGGAGCCCGAAGATGGAAGCGAGTCTGGTGGTGGAAACCAGCCCTGAGCGGCGACGCGCCGTCCTGTCCTTGCCGTCGGACAAGGAGATCCTCGTTGTCCGCGAATTCAAGGCACCGAAGGCCTGGGTCTTCGACGTGTGGGCGCGGCAGGACTGGGTGCGGCGATGGTGGGGCTGCCGCACTCACGAGATGACCCGGTGCGAGCTCGACTTCCGCGTGGGCGGCCGGTGGCGCTTCGGCACGCGCAGCCCCGGAGACCCGACGGAGCACGTCCTGTCCGGCGAGTACCGCGAGATCGCGCGCGCCGACCGCCTCGTCTTCACGGAGCGCTACGAGCCCGTCCCCGGCAGCGATCACGTCGTCACGATCACGTTCGACGAGCGACAGGGCATCACGACCATGACGATGCACATCGCCCACCAGAGCGCGGCCATGCGCGACGGCCATCTCCACTCCGGGATGGAGGCCGGACTACAAGAGAGCCTCGAGCGCATCGACGAGCTGCTCGCCGCGGTCGCGCCGGCCAGCTGACCGGGCCGCGAATCCGGCGCCGCCACGCTCCTGCGACGCGCGCCGCGACCCGCCGGGCCGGGACCGGCTGATCGCCTGCGTGGCGCTCAGCCGGCGGGCGGGTTGACCAGCCCGGCTCGCGGCAGCTCGAACCGGTAGCGGACCGCCTCGCAGAACGGCACCGCATGCCCGCCGACCTGGTAGGGCGCGAAGCGCCAGGCCAGCACGGTCTTCGCGACCTTCTGGTCGGCCTGGCGAACGCCGGTCCGCTCGGTCGTGTGCAGTGACGTCGGCACGCCGTCGCGGTCGACACAGAGCCGCCCGCGGTAGTCCATCTCGGTCTCCCCGGCGCGGTCCATCTCGTCCTCCAGCGCGATCGGCATCCTGAAATTCGTGGACCCGTAGATGCGGCGCGGCTGCCGCACGGTCACCTCGGCGGTGACGGTGGGCGCGCGCGCGGCGGTGTGCGGCGTGGCGACGCTCGTGGCGACGCTCATCAGCATGAGGGCACTCGTGGTGAACATGACGCGCTTCCTTTCCTGCTTTCTCTCTGCCTCTGACTCGGTCTTTCACCTCGCCCTCGAGCACGGCCCATGCCAGCGGGGACACGCCGCGACACGCGCGCGAAGAGCTCGGGATCGGCCAGAGGCGCGGCGATCCTGGGGGGCATCCTGCCCCGCGGGGCGGAAAGCCCCGCAATTCATCGAGTTCGCCGGCGCGCAAGAAAGATCAATCAGCCTGTCGAATCGAGGACCGCTCCTTCGTCTTGCTGGTGAAGGGACACGGAGATGATCGGTTGCCACGACCACCACGCGAACAGCGCACGGCCCGACCGGGGCACGGCGCGCATCGCGATGGCGTACGGCGTGGCGACCACCGTCGGTCTCGTGGCCAGCCTGGCCGCGTTCCAGAGCGGCGTGCCGGCGATCGCGGTCGCCTCTCTCGGTGTGGCGGCGGCGTCGAAGCAGATCCGCGGCCGTCGCAGCGAGGCGCGACAGGCCCGGCGGGTCGGCCCGTACCTCTTGCAGGGCAAGCTGGGCCAGGGCGCGATGGGCGAGGTCCACCGCGCGCTCCACCCGATGATGGACCGCCCGGTCGCCATCAAGATGCTGGCGCCGGAGCGGAAGAGCCCCGAGTACATCACCCGCTTCGCGCTCGAGGCGGAGATGACCGCGCGGCTCACCCATCCCAGCACCGTTCGCGTGCTCGGCCGCGGCTGCGACTCCGACGGCACGCCGTACTACGCGATGGAGTGCCTCGAGGGCGCCACGCTGGCCGACGTGGTCGCGGAGCGCGGCGCGATGAGCGCGAGCCGCGTGATCGCCGTGCTCGACCAGGTCGCCGGCGCGCTCGCCGAGGCCCACGCGATGGGCATCGTCCACCGCGACATCAAGCCGGCCAACCTCTTCCTCACCGAGCAGCGCGCCGACGGCAGTGGCGAGGGCGAGGGCGAGGGCCGCGGCGACGGCGAGCGCGACGGCGAGGCCCGTGACCTGGTGAAGGTCCTCGACTTCGGCCTGGTCAAGCGCATCGGCCCGGCGCGCGGCGACGACGGCCGGCTCCCGGCCATGACCCACGACGAGAGCTTCGCCGGCACCCCGCTCTACATGGCGCCGGAAGCCATCACCACACCCGACGAGGTGGACGGCCGCAGCGACCTCTACTCGCTCGGCGCGGTCGCCTACTTCCTCCTGACCGGCCACGACGTCTTCACCGGACGGACCGTGCCGGAGGTGTGCGGCCATCACCTGCACTCGGTGCCTGTGCCGCCATCCCGGCGCCTGGGCACCCCGGTCCCCGCCGCCCTCGAGGCCCTGATCCTGTGCTGCCTCGAGAAGGACCCCGCGCGCCGGCCGGCCGATGCGACCGCGCTGCGGACCGCGCTCCGCGCCTGCCGCGCCGAATAGATTGGACCAGTGCGGCGCGGACATCGCACCTGCCAGCGCTGGCAAGGTGATAGGAGAGGCGGCCGCGCGGCCGTGCAGCTAGGGTGTGCCGGCGCGCAGGTCGAGCGACGACAGGGAGGACCATGACGCGCCGACCCGCGGCGAACCTGCTCATCCACCTGGACCATCGCGATCGCGGCCGCGGGACGCTGCAGGAGCAGATCTACGCCGGCATCCGGCGCGCGATCCTCTCGGGCGTGATGCGGCCGGGGACGCGTCTGGCATCGTCGCGCGCGCTGGCCCGCGACCTGGGCGTGTCGCGCACGACCACGCAGCTCGCGCTGGAGCAGCTGGAAGCGGAGGGTTACCTGACCGCGCAGCGCGGCTCCGGTACCTTCGTCGCCGAGGCGCTGCCGGACGACCTGCCGCAGATCGCGGCGCACGGCCCGCCGGCGGCGCTGGAGCACCCACCGCTCTCTCGTCGCGGCGCGCTCCTTGCTGCATGCAAGGCGCCGGCGCGGCGGATCGCGGGGCCGCCGCGCCCGTTTCGCCTGGGCGTGCCGGCGCTCGAGCACTTCCCGGTGCGCGTGTGGTCGCGCCTGGCGAGCCGACGCATCATGTCGATCACGTCGACCCAGCTCGACTACGGGAAGCCGGCCGGGCTGCCGGCGCTGCGCGAGGCGATCGCCGAGCACGCGCGCGCGGCCCGCGGCGCTCGCTGCGACGCCGACCAGATCATCATCGTGGGCAGCGCGCAGCGCGGGCTCGACGTCCTGTGCCAGATGCTGCTCGATCCCGGCGACCAGGCGATCGTCGAGGACCCGGGCTATCCCGGCGCGTGGACCGCCATCCTGGCCGCCGGCGGCGCGATCGCGCCGGTGCCGGTGGACCGCGACGGGCTCGACCTCGAGGCCGCCGCCCCGTGCGGGCGCGTGCGCCTGGCCTACGTGACGCCGTCGCACCAGTTCCCGCTCGGCGTGCCGATGAGCCTGCCGCGGCGGCTCTCGCTCCTGCGCTGGGCCAGCGCCGCGGGCGCGTGGGTCGTCGAGGACGACTACGACGCCGAGTTCCGCCACGGCGCGCAGCCGGTGCCCTGCCTGCAGGGGCTCGATCCGGACGGCCGGGTCATCTACGTCGGCAGCTTCAGCAAGTCGATCTTCCCGGCGCTGCGCCTCGGCTACCTGATCGCGCCGGTCGAGCTGGTGGGGCCGCTGCTCGCCGCGCGGCGGGCGGGCGCCGATCCGCAGCCGCCCTTCCTCGAGCAGGCGGTGCTGGCCGACTTCATCGGCGGCGGCCACTTCGCGCGCCACCTGCGCCGCATGCGCGCGATCTACCGCGAGCGGCTCGACGCGCTCACCGCCGCGGCCGAGCGCTACTGCGGCGGCGTCCTCGATGTGCGGCCGGTGCGGACCGGGCTGCACGCCGTGGCCGACGTGCGCGGCGCCGACCCGGCCCGCGTGTTCGACGAGGCCCTGGCGCGCGGCGTGGAGTGCATGCCGCTCGCCGACTACGTGCGCGGCAGCGGGCGCGCCGACAGCGCGCTGGTGCTCGGCTTCGGCGCGGTCGGCCCCGCGGCCCTGACCAGCGGGATGAGGAGCCTGGCCGCGGCCATCGAGTCCGCGCAGCGTCCAGGCGGGTGGCGCGCGCCGCACCTCGAGGCTCACATGGACTCGAACCTCGAGCCCCGCCTCGATCCGCACCGCGATCCGCGCCTCGAGCCGCACATCGATCCGCACCGCGATCCGCACGTCGAGCCGGCGCGGGCGCGCTCGGCCTCACGTCCCTGACGTGTCAGCGTAGGAGCCGTTCATGCCTCGACCGACCCGACGGCAATTCCTCGAGCGGGCTGCGGTGCTGGGCGCGCCGCTGGCCTGGGCCTCCTCGTCCTGCGCCCGCGTCTCGCCCATGCGGTGGAGCGAGCGGCGCGAGAGCTTCCCCGAGGGAGTCGCGTCGGGCGATCCCGATCC
>DATFRY010000402.1:0-3306 GCA_035262925.1 Kofleriaceae bacterium
GCAGGTTCGAGATGTCCACTCCCGCGGTTAGCCCCGACTGGACGAAGCCGACATCGACCTGCGGCTGTCCCTTCGCGGTGGGGCCGGCCAGCCGGCGGAGGTTGTCGACCGAGCCGAGCGAGGGGACGACCTCCACCTTGACCCCGTACTTCTCGATGATCTTCTTGTAGCGCTCGGCGTTGGTCCGGTAGCTCGATCCCTCCGGGCCGCCCAGGAAGCGGATGGTGTCGGGCGGCGCCGGGCGGACCAGCGCCACCGCCGTCCACACCGCGGCGATGCCGACCAGCGCGATCGGGGCCACCACGACCAGGACGTCGCGCCAGGATGTCGAGTCGCGCCGCCCCGGCGGGCGCGGGGGGCGTGACCGGCGCCGTTTGGTCCCCTGCATGGCGGCTCGATGATGTCACCGGCGCCGCGGCGGCGCTACGGGCAGCGCGCGAGGCCGCGCCGGTCGCCGGCGCGGCCCGGCCGCCATCCTTGGAATCGGCGGCGCCTTCCCTCTATCCTCGACCGGCCTCGACCGGCCTCGTCCGGCTGGGCGGGATCGAGACGGGAATCGACCTCCTGCGAAAGGACTCGCGATGGCAAACGACCGTGCAGGCTGTTTCGCTTCCCTCTGGCGGCCGGGGCTCGGCCTGGCGATCGCGCTCGCGGCGCTGCTCGCGAGCCCGCCGGCCCGGGCGCAGAAACCGGTGCTGCGCTACCACCCCAGGCACGACGCGCTGAAGTACACGTTCGGCGGGGCCGCGCCGGTGGCGCGGATCGTGCCGGGCACCCGCATCATCAGCTGGACCGAGGACTGCTTCGACGGCGCGGTCACCGGCCCCGGGACCCTGCCCTCCAAGGTGGTGCTGCCCGGCCACGACAACCCGCAGACGGGGCCCTTCTATGTGGAGGGCGCGGAGCCGGGGGATACCCTGGCGGTCAGGATCATCAAGATCGAGCCGGCCCGCTCCTACGCCGTGTCGTCGTCGTTTCCCGGGTTCGGCGCGCTCAACGGCACCGACCGGACCGCCATGCTCGGCGCCAACCTCCCCGAGGTGGTGTGGCGCTACGAGGTGGATCGCGCCCGCCGCGTGGCGCGCACCCGCTCGCGCGACGGGCGCCACAGCTGGGAGGTGCCGCTGGCCCCGTTCCTGGGCTGCCTGGGCGTGGCGCCCGCGGTCGGGGAGGTCCGCTCGACCATCGTGCCCGACTACTTCGGCGGCAACATGGATCTGCCGGAGGTCCGACCGGGCGCCACCGTCTACCTGGGGGTGAACGTGCCCGGCGCCCTGATCTCGTTCGGCGACGGCCACTACGCGCAGGGCGAGGGCGAGATCATCGGGACCGCGATCGAGGGGGCGCTCGACGTCGAGCTGGTGGTCGACCTCATCAAGAAGCGGCGCACCGCCTGGCCGCGCATCGAGACCAGGGACTGGATCATGTCGCTGGGGGCGGCCCGCCCGCTGGAGGACGCGGCGCGCATCGCCTACAAGGACATGGTCCTGTGGGTGCGCGAGCGCACCGGGCTGAGCGAGATGGACGCCTACCAGTTCGTGTCGCAGAACGCGCGCGCGCCCATCATCGAGATGGTCGACCCGGAGTACACCGTGCTGGTCAAGATCGAGAAGCGCCGGCTGCCGAAGTGACCCGGGCCGCCGCGGGCGCGCGTGCAGAGCGGCGTGCCGCCCGCCGGCTCACGGCTTGCGGCTCGCGCGGAATTTCGCGAGCAGCTCCTGCTCGCGCGCAGCGGGCGGGCCGGCGCGCAGCGCCGCGGGGTCGCCGCCCGGCGGCGGCGGCGGCGGCGGCGTGCCCTTCGCCTTCGCCTCGTCGGCCAGCTCGCGGGTGACGCGCACGCGGCGCTCGACCTCGCCGGGATACCACGCGAGGATCGCCTTCACGGTGTCGGCGATCGGGCGGAAGGTGAGGCCTGCCGTCTCGGCGCGCTGGTGCTTCCAGCGGTGAAAGCCGGCGAACTTGCCGGTGGGCGCGACCCAGATCGGGAACGCGTCCTCGCCGCCCATCCCGTTCTGCTCGAGCCAGGCGGCGGGGACCCACACCAGCTTGGCGCCCGGCGCGGCGTCGACGCACGCCTGGAGGACGTCGCCCCAGCGCGCGGGCTGCGCGGGCCCCACGGCGTTGAAGGCCCCGCCGGTCCCGCGCTCGGCCAGGGTCACGAGCCAGTCGGCGAGGTCGCGGACGTCGATCCACTGCAGCGGGTCGTCGGGCGCGCCGGGGGCGAGCACGTCGCCGCCGCGGGACACGCGGACCGGCCAGTAGCTGAATCGATCGGTCGGGTCGCCGGGACCGACGATGTAGCCGGGGCGGACGATCGTCGCGCGGTCGCCGAACACCTCGGCGGCGGCGCGCTCGCACAGCACCTTGAGGCCGCCGTAGTTCTCGAACTCTGCCCCCATCGTCTCGACGGTGGGATCGGCCAGCGTGGCCAGCCGCGTGTTCTCGTCGCCGCCCGCGGCCGGGTTCTCGTCGTACGCCGAGATGCTCGAGATGTAGATGTACTGCGACGCGTGGTCGCGCAGGAGGCCGGCCGAGGCCTTGACCATGCGCGGGAAGTAGCCCGAGTTGTCGATCACGACGTCCCAGGTCCTCCCCTGCAGCTGCTCGAGGCCCTTCGGCGTCCCGTCGGGGTGGAGCAGCTTCCCGTCGGGGCTGCGCTCGTCGTCGGCGGGCAGCTCGGGGTCGCGGTTGCCGTAGAGGTGCTCGACCTCGACCGCGAGCGGCAGGTGCTTCTCGCGCTTGCCGCGGTTGAAGATGGTGATCTGGTGGCCGCGCGCGGCGGCGGCGTCGATCGTCTTGGGCCCGAGGAAGCCGGTGCCGCCGAGGATGAGGATCTTGAGCTTGCGCGCCGGAGGGAGAAAGCGGGGCAGCGTGAGGCTCGCCAGGGGGAGCGCCGCCAGAGATTTCAGGAACTCTCGTCGAACGAGCGCCATGGGCAGGTCCCTTTCCAGTGGAGGAGCATACGCCTCATTGGCGCTTTCGCTCCCTGTTCTCCTCGAGCTCGTCGATCGTCTTCGGCCAGTCCTCCTTCAACAGGCGCGAGAGGGACCGGTCGGCGAGCAACTTTCCCTCGGTCTGGCACCTGGGGCAGTAATTCGCCTCGTTTTCAGCATACGCGATGCGCTGCACGGCCGTTCCGCAGACGGGGCAGGGCTCGCCGAAGCGGCCATGGACCGCCATTTGTGGCCGGAATGCCGTGACCTTCGTCGGAAATCCCTGCCCCGTCTCCTCCCGGATCCGGTTCGTCCATTCGACGAGGATGGTGCGAGTGGACTCGAACAGGCGCGCGATGTCGTCGTCCTCGAG
>DATFRY010000403.1:0-24436 GCA_035262925.1 Kofleriaceae bacterium
GGATGCGGTGGTGGTCGTCGAGGTGATCGACGAGGAGGCTCCGGCGGCAGTGTCGGCGGCGGCGGTGGCGGTGGCGGACGAGGGGGGAGGAGGGGGCGGCGGCGACGGGGCGCCACGCGAGCCCGCGCCGCCGTCGGTGACGGCGCCGCCTCGGACGCCTCGGACGCCGACGCGGCCGCGAGTGGTGCCGGCGCAGCGCGAGGTGGATGACGAGGCGACGCGGCCGGCCGCGGTCAGCTCGGCCAGTCCGCGCATCGCGGCCCGTCTTCCCGCGCCCACCGGCGATCCGCAAGGCACCGGCGGCGGCAGCGGCCAGGGAAGCGGCTCGGGCAGCGGCCGCGGCGCCGGCACCGGCCGCGGCCTGGGGGGCGGCGCCCGGGCGCCGGCGCGGGCGGCCCCGCACGCGCGCGCGGCTCCGTCGAAGGCTCGGCCGCCTCGGCTGGTCTATCCCCGGCGCGACCGCGACGCGCGGCCCGGCGAGGTCTTCGTCGTCCTCCTCACCGTCGACGAGAAGGGCTACGTGGTGGGGGTGCGGCTCCAGCAGGGCGTGAATCCCGACCGAGACGCGAAGGCGCTCGACGCGGTCTGGCGCTTCCACTACGACCCGGCGCTCGATCGCGCGGGCCGGCCGATCAGAACGAAGGTGGTGCAGCGCTTCATGGTCGAGTGAGCGGGTGTAAGTTCACGTCCATGACGTACGCGAGATGTGCCCTGCTCGTTCTCGTCGCCGCGACCGCCTGCTCGCGCGACCGCACCGGCGACGCCGCCGGCCAAGGTGCCCGCGACGGAGAGCGCGAGGCCGCGACACCGGTGGCCGCGGAGAAGGCCGTCGCCGGAGAGGGCGCCCGCGCGCAGGCCGGCGCGTTCGAGGACGAGACCCGGTCGCCGCAGGCGCGCGACCACTTCCGGCGCGGAATGCGCGCGCTGCACGCGTTCTGGTACGAGGAGGCGACCCGCCAGTTCGAGGCGGCGATCGCGGCCGACGGCGGCTTCGTGATGGCCCGCTGGGGCCTCGTGATGAGCAAGTCCAAGATCCTGTGGGGCGACGACGACCTCACCGGCGGCAGAGGCGCGCTGGCCCAGCTCCCGCCCAGCTCGAGCCTGTCGCCGCGCGACCGCGCGTGGGTCGAGGCGGCTCGCGCGCTGTTCGGCGAGGGCAACGTGCGCACCAGCCGGAAGGCGTTCGCCGACGCCATGGAGCAGGTGCACGCGCGGTTTCCCGACGACGAGTCGGCCACGTTCCTCGCCCTCGCGCTCCTGGCCACCACGCGGCCCGAGGACCCCAAGGGCGATGCGGTGCGGCGGCGCGCCGCCGACCTGGCGATGGAGGTCTATCGCCGCAACCCCGACCACCCGGGCGCCGCCCACTACGCCATCCACGCGCTGGACACGCCGGAGCTGGCCCACCTCGCGCTGCCGATGGCCGTGCGGTACGCCGCCATCGCGCCCGAGGCGTATCACGCCCGCCACATGCCGGCGCACATCTTCGCGCGCCTCGGCATGTGGAAGGAGGCCATGGCGAGCTGCCGATCGGCGTGGGATGCGTCGGTCGCGTGGGCCGCGCGCGAGAAGCTGCCCGCCGATCACCACGACTACCACAGCCTGAGCTGGATCATCGAGATGAGCTTCGAGCGCGGCCGCCGGGCGGACGCCGACGCCGCGATGAAGCTGTTCTCCGGCGCGGTCAAGGCGGGGCTCAACCACCAGAACCGCACCGCCTACGCCGGTCAGGTCGCCTCCTACCTGGCGCGAACCGGCGAGTGGAAGCGAGCGGACGAGCTGCTCGCGCCGCTCGATGCGCCCGCCACCGACGACCCGCCCGGCGGCGGCAAGAGCGGGGCGGGGGCGACCGCGTGCGCCCAGCACGCGCCCCAGGCGTCGGGGCTGCCGCTCGGGCTCATCGAGCGCCGCGCCGCGCTCGGCGCGCGCACGCGCGCGGCCTCCGGCCGGCGCGATCTGGCCGCGACCCGGCGCCTGATCGCCGACCGCGCCGCGCTCGACAAGGAGCTGCAGCCGTTCCTGGCCGCGACCCAGCCGCCGGACGCCCTGGCCAAGCTCGAGCGCAACCGCGCCCAGGCGGACGCGGCGATGATAGCGCGCGCGCGCGGCGACGATCGCGGCCTGCTCGCGCCGCTCGAGGCGCTCGTGCAGTCGTCGCAGGCCGAGTACGCGGCCGAGGGCACCGCGGGCGGCAGCCTGGCGGGCGAGGAGCTGGCCGACGCGCTCCTGCGGCTCGGTCGCGCGAAGGAGGCGCTGGCCGCCTATCAGGTGGTGCTGTCGGCCCACGCCGGCCGCGCGCGATCGCTGCTGGGCGCGGCGCGCGCAGCCAGGCGCGCGGGTGACGCCGCCGCCGCGCGCACCTCGTACGAGAAGTTGCTCGCGGTGTGGAGCGAGGCCGACGAAGGCACCGACGGGCTGGCCGAGGCGCGCCGGGCGGTCGCGGCCGCGCGATGAGTTTCCGCCCGATGGAGGGACGAAGCGCTATGATGCCCGCGTGATCCCCTGGTGCAGGTGCGAGGCGTTCCGGGCCGGAGGAGGACCGGGTGACGGCTGACGATCCCGAGCGCCGTCACGAGAGGCTACTGGCAGCGGCGGCACGTCTCGCGCGGCTCGGCTGCTGGAGCTATGACGCGCGTGCCGGGCGGGTCGAGGCGAGCGAGGCGCTGTGCCTCCTGCTCGGGCTCGCCGGCGAGGGCGCGCCGACCACGCCGGACGGGTTCCTGTCGCTCGTCCACCCGGACGACCGGGCCGCCGCCGACGCCGCCATCGCGGCCGCGGTGCGCGATCCGCACCAGGTCGCGATGCAGGTGCGCCTGGTCCGCGCCGACGGCGCGGTTCGCGACTGTCACGTGATCGCCGACCTCGATCCCGGGGCGCGGCCCGGCGACGGGCTGTGGGTCGGGGCGGTGCAGGACGTGAGCACGGCGGCCGGCGTCGACATCGCAGAGGCCGAGCGCGAGGCCCATCGCTACCGCGCTCTGGCCCGCCACCTGCCCAACGGGGCGGTCTTGCTCTATGACCGCGAGCTGCGCTACTTGCTGGTCGAGGGCAGCGACCTGGGCGCGCTGGGCCACGATTCGTCGAACATGGTCGGGCGCACCGTGTTCGAGGCGGCCGGCGGCGGGCTGGCGGCCGAGCTGGCGCCCACCCTGCGCGCCGCGCTCGAGGGCCGCACCACCCGGCGCGAGATCGCACACGGCGGCCGCAGCTACGAGGTGAACTGCGTGCCGCTGTACGACGCCGGCGGACGGATAGAGGGCGGAGTGGCGCTGACCCAGAACATCTCGGCGCGCAAGCGAGCCGAGCTCGCGGTCGAGGAGGAGCGCGAGCGGCTGGCGCGCGTGTTCGACGTGATCCCGGCGCTGGTGGTCGGCGTCGACGGCGTGGGCCGCACGACCTTCGTCAACCCGGCGGCCGAGCGCACGACCGGCTACGGCGCGGCCGAGCTCATCGGGCACAGCTGGTGGGGCGCGGTCTGTCGCGGCGACGAGCGCCGCCACATGGAGGACCTGATGGCCGCCATGGGAGAGCGCGGCTGTCTGCGCAACTGCGAGATGATGCTGGAGACCAAGAGCGGCGAGCGGCGCACCGTGTCGTGGAGCGGCGAGCGCGCCCCGCTGCGCCGGGAGGGGACCGAGACCTTCCTCTACGGCCTCGACGTCACCGAGCGCAACGAGATGCAGGAGCGCCTGGTCATCGCCGAGCGCATGGCCTCGCTCGGCACCCTGGCCGCCGGGGTCGCGCACGAGATCAACAACCCGCTGTGCTACGTGCTCTCCAACCTGTCGCTGGCCGCGGAGGTGCTGGAGCGCGACGGCGCCGGTCCCGGCGCGCACGCCGGCCCGACCGCCGGAACGGTCGGCCCCGAGGAGCTCGGCGCGCTCGTGGCCGAGGCTCACCAGGGGGCCGAGCGGGTGGCCGACATCGTGGCCAACCTGCGCATGTTCTCGCGCGGCGGCGTCGAGCGCACCGAGCTGGTCGACGTCGCGCGCAGCCTCGATGCCTGCCTCCAGATGGCGGCCAACGAGCTGGGCCACCGCGCTCACGTGGTGCGCGAGATCCGGCCGGTGCCGAGGGTGTGGGCCGACGAGGCGCGGCTCGGCCAGGTCTTCCTCAGCCTGGTCGTCAACGCCGCGCAGGCGCTCCCCGAGGCGAGAGCCAGCAGCAACGAGGTGCGCGTGGCGACCGGGACCGAGCAGAACGGCCGCGTGGTGGTCGAGATCGCCGACAACGGCTCCGGCATGGACCAGGCCACGATGCGACGGATCTTCGACCCCTTCTTCACCACCAGGCCGGTCGGCGTCGGCACCGGCCTGGGCCTCGCGATCGCCCACCGCATCGTCACCGGCTTCGGCGGCGAGATCCTGGTCGACAGCGAGCCCGGCCGCGGCAGCGTCTTCCGCGTCCTCTTGCCCGCGGCCGAACCCGCCGCCGACGCGTCATCGCGGGGCGCGGGCGACCGGCGCCCGGGCGCGCGTCGCGCCCGCATCCTGGTCATCGACGACAACCTGGTCGTGGGCAACGCCATCCGCCGCGCCCTCGACCGCGTGCACCACGTCACCGTCGTGACCACGGCCCTGGAGGCCCTCGCCGCCGTGTCCCGCATCCAGTTCGACTGCATCCTGTGCGACGTGATGCTGCCCGAGGTGTCCGCCATCGACTTCCACGCCCGCCTCGCGGCCGACCACCCCGAGCTCCTCCCGCGCATCATCTTCGTCACGGGCGGCGCCTTCACCGCCAGCGCCCGCACCTTCCTCGAGCAGGTCCCCAACCCGTGCCTGCAAAAGCCCCTCGAGCCCGCCGCGCTGCTGTCGCTGGTCAACGACTATCTGGCCCGGTGGGCCACGGCGAGCTAGCCCGGCTCGAGGTCGACGGCTCGGCCCTCGCGCCGGGAGAGCTCGGCGGCGTCGGCGACGAGCTGGGCGGCGAGGGCCTCCTCGCCTGTGCAGCGGCTGGGCTGGCGGCCACGGGCCGTGTCGAGGAACGCGGCGAGCTCGGCGGAGAAGGCGGCGCGGAAGCGCTCCATGTACGTCACGTAGGGTGGGCCGGCAGGCCAGGGGAGGTGCGGCGCCGTCGCGAGCGGGGTGCGGTCGTCGAGGCCGGCCACCAGGGTGCCGGTCGAGCCGCACGCCTCGAGCCGTGTGTCGTGGCCGGCGCCGTTGTAGCGGGTCGCGCTGCACAGGGCCAGCGTGCCGTCGTCGAGGGTGAGGAGGGCGGCCGCGGTGTCGGCGTCGCCGGCCTCGGCGAAGAACGGCGCGCCGCGGTTGGCGGCCGCCGTCTGCACGCGCACCACCTCGCGGCCGGTGACCCAGCGGATGGCGTCGAAGTCGTGCACGCTGACGTCGCGGAAGATGCCGCCGGAGGTGGCCAGGAAGCTCGGGTGCGGCGGCGCGGTGTCGCAGGTCATCGCGCGCAGCGTGTGCAGCCAGCCCAGCCGGCCGGAGCGGACCGCGTCGCGCACCGCCATGTAACCGGCGTCGAAGCGGCGGTGGAAGCCGACCTGCAGGGGGATGCCGGCCGCCGCGACGCGGGCCAGGAGCGCGCGGACCTCGGCGGCGTCGACGCCGAGCGGCTTCTCGCAGAAGACGGGCACGGCGGCGGCCACGGCGGCGGCGACCAGCGGCGCATGGGCCGGCGTGGGCGCCGCGATCACGACGGCGTCGAGGCCGGAGGCGAAGAGCGCGTCGACCGACTCGACCGGCGTGGCGCCGGCCAGCTGGCGGGCGCGCGCCGGATCGGTGTCGGCCACCAGCAGCTCCTTCACCTCGGCGAGGCCGCGCAACGTCTCGGCGTGCACGGCACCCATGCGTCCGACACCGATCAGCCCGACTCGCATCGCGCCCTCCTGCTCCTCGCGCGGCTCCTCGCCTCGCTCGTCGACTCGCTCCAGGCCTCGCCCCGTGGCGACGGCCCGAGCTCGATCCACCCGGGCCTGGCCAGGGCTGGATCCTGGACCCAGGTCGCTCAGCTGTCCAGGCGCTCGGCCCCGATGGCGGTGACCGCGTCGCGAAACACGCGGCCGCGGTGGCCGAAGTTGTCGAACATGTCGTAGCTGGCGCACGCGGGCGACAGGACCACCGCGTCGCCCGGCCGGGCCAGGCCGTCGGCGACGCGCACCGCCTCGTGCATGTCCGACGCGTCCACCACCGGATAGGCTGCCCCGTGCTCGGCCGCGGCGGCGCGGATGAGCGGGGCGGCCTGGCCGATGAGCACGATCCCGCGCGCGACGCCGTCGAGCGCCTGGAACATCGGCTCGTACGAGCCGCCCTTGTCGAGCCCGCCCGCGATGAGCACGACCGGGCGCGGGAATCCGCGCATCGACGCCGCCACCGCCGCGACGTTGGTCCCCTTCGAGTCGTCGTAGAACACGACGTCGTCGCGGCGGCCGACCAGCTCCATGCGGTGCTTCTGCGGCCGGAACGCGGCCGCGCCTCGCCGGATCGCGTCCGGCGCGACCCCGACCAGGCGCGCGCACAGGTACGCGGCCATCGCGTTCTCCATGTTGTGCATCCCGACGATCGGCAGGTCCGCGACCGGGTAGCGCTCCTCCCGGCTGTCCTCGCCCAGGCGCAGCACGATGTCGCGCCGGTCCGCGGACAGGAACGCGCCCCGCTCCACCTCGCGCTGGGAGTCGAACAGGTACAGCCGTCCGCGCGACCGGCGCGCCCCCTCGAGCGTGAGCGGGCAGTTCGCGTTGGCGACGGCCGCGTCCTCCTCGGTCTGCCAGCGGTACACCCGCGCCTTCATCGACGCGTACACCTCCATGGTGCCGTAGCGGTCGAGGTGGTCCTCGGTGATGTTGAGGCAGGCGGCGGCGCGCGGCCGGAAGCTGGTGCAGGTCTCGAGCATGAAGCCGGCCACCTCGGCGACGACGTATCCGCCCTCGCTGCTGGCCGGGCTGTCGACCGCGTCGATGAGCGGGTGGTTGCCGAGGTTGCCGCCGCAGAAGGTCGGCCGTCCGCTCGCCTCGCACAGCGAGCCGGTGAGCGCGGTCGTGGTCGACTTGCCGTTGGTGCCGGTGATGGCGACCAGCAGCGCCTCAGGGTGGAGGAAGCGGTAGGCCAGCTCGATCTCGGCGATCACCTCGACGCCGGCGGCGCGGGCCGCGCCCATGGCGGCCAGCTCCGGCACGCCGGGCGACATGACGACCAGGTCGGCCCCGGTGAACACCGGCTCCGGGTGGCCGCCGAGCGCCAGCTCCACCTCGTGATCGAGCGGGCCCAGCCCGGCGAGCGCCGCGCGCAGGGCGCCCACTCGCTCGCCCAGCGCCTCGGCCGGCTTGCCGTCGTTGACGATCACGCGCGCGCCGCGGCGGGCGGCGAAGCGCGCGACCGCGATGCCGGTCTGGGCCAGGCCGACCACCAGCACGCGCTTGCCGCGCAGATCGGGCGCCGACACCGCTACCTCAGCTTGAGCGTGCCGAGCGCGAGCAGGGCCAGGAGCACGCTCACCAGCCAGAAGCGGACGATGATCTTCGGCTCCTGCCAGCCCTTGAGCTCGTAGTGGTGGTGGATCGGCGCCATCAGGAAGACCCGCTTGCGCCGCAGCTTGTACGAGCCGACCTGGATGATGACCGACAGCGCCTCGACCACGAACAGCCCGCCCACGATGAGCAGCACCAGCTCGTTCTTGGTCAGGACGGCCAGCATGCCGACCGCGCCGCCCAGCGACAGCGCGCCGACGTCGCCCATGAAGACCGACGCCGGGTAGGCGTTGTACCAGAGGAAGCCGATGCCGGCCCCGCACATCGCGGCGCAGAACACCGCCAGCTCGGTCGCGCCCCGGATGTGCGCGATGTGGAGGTACTGGGCCAGGTTGTGCGATCGCACCTCGCCGCCGATGTTGACCAGGATCGTCGTCTCGACCCCGGCCAGGTAGGCGAAGATGAGGAACGTCGCCGCGCACATCGACGACGGTCCGATGGCCAGCCCGTCGAGCCCGTCGGTCAGGTTGACCGCGTTGGCGGTGCCGACCACCACGACGGTGGCGAAGATGACGTAGAGCCACGCCGGCAGGATGATGTGGCCGCCGTAGAAGTTGTGGAACGGCAGCTGCAGCGCGAGCCGCACGCCGGGGTCGAGCACATGCGAGTAGAAGACGTAGGTCATGACCGCGCCCGCGATCAGGAACTCGCAGCCCAGGCGCAGCTTGCCGGGCAGGCCCTTGGTGTTCTTCTTGACGATCTTCGTGTAGTCGTCGGCGAAGCCGACCAGGCCGAAGCCGACCGTCACCATGAGCGTCAGCCACACCAGCTGGCTGCGCAGATCGCACCAGAGGAGGGTGGCCATGACCAGCGCGAACAGGATGAGCGAGCCGCCCATCGTCGGCGTGCCGGCCTTCTTGCGGTGGGTGGCCGGGCCGTCGTCGCGGATCTGCTGGCCGTACTGCTTGGAGCGCAGCCGCTCGATGAACCAGGGCCCGAGCAAGAACGAGATGAGCAGCGACGTGACGGCGGTGGCCAGGAGGCGCGTCGACGGGTAGCGCACCACGCGCAGGAACCCGAGCCCCTCGACCCGCGACAGCACGTCGTAAAAGAGATAGAACAGCATGGCTAAGCTTCCCGCGCCTGGAGCGCCGCGACCACCCGCTCGAGCCGCATCCCGCGCGAGCCCTTGATGAGGATCCAGTCGCCCGGCGACGTCTCGTCGAGCGCGCGGCGGGCGGCCGCCCCCGGATCGAGCTCGGCCCAGGCCGCGCCGCCTGCCGCGCGCGCTCCGGCCACCACCCGCTCGCGCTCGTCGCCGAGCGCCACCACCGCGATGCCGAGGCGCGCCGCGCGCTCGCCGGCCTCGGTGTGCGCGGCGGCCGCCTCGTCGCCGAGCTCGAGCATGTCGCCCAGGACCGCCAGGCCCCGCCCGCCGTCGACCAGCTCGGCCAGGGTGGCGAGCGCCGCCGCGGTCGACGCCGGGTTGGCGTTGTAGCAGTCGATGTAGAGGTGGCGCCCGGCCGCGTCGGCCAGCTCGCCGCGCATGCGCGGCGGGCGCGCCGAGGCCAGCCCGCGCGCCGCCACCTCCGGCGCCACGCCGAGCGCGACCGCCGCGGCCACCGCGCAGGCGGCGTCGATCGCCACGTGGCGGCCGACCAGTGCCAGGTGCGCGCTCACCGCCGCGGCCGCGCGATCGGGTGACGGCGCGATCGCCAGATCGATCTCGCTGCCGGCGGCGCCGTGCAGGCGATAGCCGGTCAGGCGCACGTCGGCCGCCGCCTCCTCGCCGAAGGTGATGCGGCGCGGCGCCACGGCGGCGTGCGCGGCGAGGCGCGCGTCGCCGGCGGGCAGGACGGCGCAGCCGCCGGCCGGAAGCGCGGCGAAGATCTCGCCCTTTCCGCGCGCGATCGCCTCCACGCTGCCGACCACGCCGACGTGAGCCACGCCGGCGTTGACCACCGCGCCGACGTCGGGCTCGGCGATGCCGGCCAGGTACGCGATCTGCCCGAGCCCGCGCATGCCCATCTCGATGACCGCGGTGTCGTGATGCGGGCGCAGGCCGAGCAGGGTGAGCGGCACGCCGGTCTCGTTGTTGAGCGAGGCGGCGCTCCGGTGCACGCGCCCGGCGGCGCCGAGCGCGGCCGCGGCCAGGTCCTTGGTCGTCGTCTTGCCGGCGGAACCGGTCACCCCCAGGAGCTTGCCGCCCCAGCGCCGCCGGTGGAAGCGCGCGATGGCGCCGAGCGCGATGCGCGTGTCGGCGACGGACAGGATGGCGGGAGTGTCGCCCACCGCGGCGAGCACGCGCAGGGCGGCGTCGTGCTCGACGACGAGGCCCGTGGCGCCGCCGGCGACCGCCTGGGCGCAGAAGTCGTGGCCGTCGTGCGCCTCGCCGCGGATGGCCACGTAGAGGTCGCCCGGCGCGGCGCGGCGCCCGTCGAAGTGGACGCGCGCGAAGGCGGCCGGCTGCGCGGCGCCCGCCTGCAAGAGGACCGCGCCGGTCGCGCCCATGACGTCGGCGACCGCGAACTTCTGGCGCAGGCGGACCGCCTCGGCCGCCTCCTCGCGGTCGTCGAAGTGGATCTTCTGGCGCCCGAGCACCTGGTAGTCCTCGTGCCCCTTGCCGGCGATGAGCACGATGTCGCCCGGCGTGGCCTCCGCCACCGCCGCGCGGATCGCCACGCGCCGGTCCGCGTCGACGAAGAAGGGGTCGGGCACCGCCGGCAGGATCATGTCGATGATCGCGCGCGGGTCCTCGGTGCGCGGGTTGTCGGAGGTGACCACGGCGAGATCGGCCGCCTCGGCGACGGCCGCGCCCATGAGCGGGCGCTTGCCCGGGTCGCGGTCGCCGCCGCAGCCGAACACGACGATGAGCCGCCGGCGCGCGAGCGGGCGCACCGCCGCGAGCACGTTGGACAGCGCGTCCGGCGTGTGGGCGTAGTCGACCAGGATGTCGAGCCCGTCGCCGTTGGGCACGCGCTCCACCCGGCCGGGCACGACCGGCGTGGCGCGGATGGCGGCCGCGATCGCATCGAGCGGCAGGCCCAGCGCCTCGCCGACGCCGATCGCCAGGATGAGGTTGTCGACGTTGAAGTGGCCGAGCAGGAGGCGCGACTCGACGGCGACCCGGCCGCGCGGCGTGCGCACGTCGGCGCGGATGCCCTCGATGGTGGACTCGAAGCTGACGGCGGCGACGTCGGCGCCCTCGGCGCCGCGGCTCGACACGCGCAGGACCCGCCGCGCGCCGGCGGCGGCGATCATGGCGGCCGACGCCGGGTCGTCGGCGTTCACCACCGCGACCCCGTCCGGCGCCAGGTAGCGCGAGAACAGGAGCTGCTTGGCCTCGCGATAGGCGTCCATGGTCCCGTGGACGTCGAGGTGGTCCTGGGTCAGGTTGCTGAACGCGGCCACCTTGTACTCGACGCCGGCCACGCGCCCCATCGACAGCGCGAACGACGACACCTCCATCACGACGTGCGTGGTCGAGGCCGCCGCCATCTCGCCGAACATGCGCTGCAGCTCGGCGGGCGGCGGCGTGGTGTACGAGACCGGGAAGGTGCGGCCGCCGAAGCGGTAGTTCACCGTGCCGATGACGCCGGGCCGGACCCCGGCCGTGGCCAGCATCGACTCGACCAGGAAGGTGGTCGTGGTCTTGCCGTTGGTGCCGGTGATGCCGATGAGCGCCATGCGATCGGCGGGGCGGCCGGCCGCGCGCGCCGACAGGATGCCGAGCGCCTCGGCGGCGCTGGGCACCACGATCTGCGGCACCCCGGCGTCGAGCGCGCGCTCCACGACCAGGGCGGCCGCGCCGCGCGCCACCGCCTGCGGGGCGAAGGCGTGCCCGTCGGCGCGCAGCCCGGGCACGGCGACGAACACGTCGCCCTGCTCGACCGCGCGCGAGTCGTCGCGCACCGCGGCGACCGCCACGCCCCGCGGGTCGGCCGCGCTCACCAGTCGTGCTCCGGCCAGGTCCTGGATCAGCTCGGCGAGGTTCATCGGCGCGCGCTCATCTGGAAGAACGCGGGCCAGCGTCGGTTTCATGCGAGAGCACGATCCGGCATTCTGCCGGCCTTCGCCGCCGCCCGGGAGGGGGAAACTGCTCGATCACTCGCCCGCTTCCGCGCACATGGACGCCGCCGCAGCGCGCGCCGGCGCGCTCGAGCGCCTCGGCCAGCCCCAGGCCCGCGAGGTCGGGCATGTCGACGGTGCCGGTGTCGGCATCGCCCTCGCCCGGTGCACCCTCGCCCACGGCGGCGTCGCTATCCGACTCCGGCGCAGACTCGGCCTCCGGGTCCGACGCCGGCGCGGAGTCCGACCCCGACGCCTGGTCCGACGCCGGCGACTCCGCGGCGGCGGCCGTCCGCGCCGACGCCCCGGCCGCCGCGACGGCCGACGCCGGCGGCGCGCTCCGCCCGGCCGAGATGCCGAGGTAGCGCAGCGTCTCGACCATGACCTCGAGCCAGGGCGGCCCCGCCACCTGCGACCCGAAGTGCTCGTCGCCGCTCGGCTCGTCGATCATGACCAGCACGGCGACGCGCGGATCGTCGAGCGGCGCGAACCCGCCGAAGCTCGACAGGTAGACGTGGTGGTCGTAGTGCCGCGTCGCCGGGTTGATCTTGTACGCGGTGCCGGTCTTGCCCGCGGCCCGGAAGCCGGGCAGCACCAGCTCGTGCGCGGTGCCGCGGTCCTTGCCGCCGTCGAACACCGACGCCATCATCGGCCTGAGCTGCAGGGCGGTCTGCTCGGAGATGGCCCTGTGGTCCGCCGGCCGGTGGCGGGCCAGCACCTGGCCGTTGCCGTCGCGCACCTCGCGCACGACGTAGGGCGCGCGGTAGACGCCGCCGCGCGCGATCGCCGCCAGCCCGGCCGCCACCTGCACGGGGGTGGCCGACATGCCGTAGCCGAACGAGATCGTCGCCAGCTCGACCGGGCCCCAGCTCTTCGCGGCGCGCACCAGGCCACCCTCCTCGCCGGGCAGCTCGATCCCTGTCTTCTTGCCGAAGCCGAAGCGGATGAGCCCGGCGCGCAGCGCGTCGCGCCCCAGGCGCTGGGCGATCTTGGCGGCGCCCACGTTGGACGAGCGCTTGATGACGCCGCCCACGGTCAGCACGCTGTCATGGTGGACGTCGCTGAAGGTCGTGCTGCCGACCCTGAGCTTGCCGCCGTTCACGTCGATCTTCGTCTCCGGCGCCACCGCGCCGGCGTCGAGCGCGGCCGCCACGCTGAACACCTTCATCACCGAGCCGACCTCGTAGACGTCGGTCACCGCCCGGTTGCGCGCGGCGCGATCGCGCGCCCCGGCCGGCCGGTTGGGGTCGTAGGTCGGCCAGTTGGCCATCGCCAGCACGCCGCCCGACGGCACGTCGATGACGACGATGACGCCGGCGCGCGCCCGGTGCTCCACCACGACCGACGCCAGCGCGCGCTCGGCCGTGTACTGAACGAAGCGATCGATGGTCAGCACCACCGACGCGCCCGGCACCGGCTCCACCGGCCCATCCGGCAGCATCAGCGCGCCGGTCGCGTCGCGCAGCGCGGCCGCGCTCATCCGCTTCCCGGTCAGGCGGTCGTTCATGGTGAGCTCGACGCCGTCCAGCCCGCGCCCGTCGATGCCCGAGAAGCCCAGCACCGGGCCGGCCAGCGTGCCGCCCGGGTAGAACCGGCGCGGCTCCGGCGTCAGGTGCACGCCCTCCAGGTGCGCGGCGCGCACCGCCCGCGCCCTGTCCTGGCTCACGTGCCGCTCGATCCACACGAAGTAGCGCGGCGCCGACAGCCGCGCCTCGATCTCGCCCGCCTGGACCCCCAGGATGCGGCCCAGCCGCTCGGCGGTGCCGCCCAGATCGTGCGTCTCCTGCGGGTTGGCGTACACCGAGTCGATGTCGGCGGTGGCGGCCAGCTCGGCGCCGGTGGCGTCGTAGATCGCGCCGCGCGGGGCCGGCACCTGCACGGTGGCGATGTGCTGCCGCTCGGCCAGCTCCTTGTAGTGGGCGGCCTCGCGGATCTGCAGCCCGTAGGCGCGGTAGGCGACCGCCGCCAGGAGCGCGACGATCGCCGCGGCGACGCCGACCATGCGCATCTTGACCCAGCGGTGGAGCTGGAGCGGAGGCGCGGACCGGCCGGCCGGCGCGGGCGCGATGCCGAGCTCCTTCTCCTTCACGGCGCCTCCGCGCGCGCGCGCGCGATCGCGGCCGGCGCTCGCCACACGATGCGGACCTGCTCCGGCGCCGGTCGCACCATGCCGAGGCCCGCGGCCAGGTGCTCGATGCGCGCCGGGCTGGTCAGGACCGACTTCTCCAGGCGCAGCCGGCGGGCCTGCTCGTCGAGCCGGCGCAGCTCGGCGGTGTCGGTGCTGAGCGCGTAGCCCAGGCTCACCACCTCGCGGCGGTGCGCGACCTGGCGCAGCCCCAGCGCGGTCGTGAGCGCGGCCAGCGCGACCAGGCCGGCGACGGCCGCGCGCGGGTGCGACTTCACCTGCGCGCGCGCGCGGGTCACGTGCGCCTGCATGCGCGCCACCCGGGCCCTCACGCCGCCGCCTCCTCCTCGGCCACCTTCTCGCACGCGCGCAGGCGCGCGGAGCGGGCGCGCGGGTTGCGCTCGACCTCGTCGTCGCCGGCCACCACGGCCTTGCGGGTCAGCGGGCGGCAGATCGGACGGACGCGCTCGCCCGCCGCCACGGCCAGCTGGGGGGGCAGCGACGACGACCAGGCCAGGTCGCGGAAGCGGTGCTTGACCATGCGGTCCTCGAGCGAGTGGAAGCTGATGACGACGCAGCGCCCGCCGTCGGTGAGGAGGTCGGGGAAGCCGCCCAGGAAGCGCTCGAGCTCGTCGAGCTCGCGGTTGACGGCGATGCGCAGCGCCTGGAACGTGCGGGTGGCCGGGTGAATGCGCGAGCGCCGGCGCTGCGGGGCGGGGATGCAGTCCTCCACCACGCGCGCCAGGTCGGCGGTGGTGGCCAGGCGACCGGCGCGCGCCTCCTCCTTGATGCGGTGCGCGATCCGCTTGTGGTAGTGCTCCTCGCCCAGGTCGCGCAGGATGGCCGAGAGCTCGAGGGCGTCGGCGCGGCGGATGAGGTCGAGCGCGGTCGGCTCGTCGCCCGACGCGTCCATGCGCATGTCGATCGGGCCGGAGCGGGTGAACGAGAAGCCGCGCGCCGGGTCGTCGACCTGGATCGAGGACAGCCCGAGGTCGAGGACGAAGCCGTCGACGCGCGCGATGCCGAGATCGGCGAGCACGCGCCCCGCGTCGCCGTACGTTGCGTGCACGGTGGTGACCCGATCGCCGAAGCGAGCCAGGCGCTGGCGCGCGATGGCCAGCGCGGCCTCGTCGCGGTCGATGCCAATGAGGCGCGCGTCGGGCGCGCCGGCGTCGAGCACGCGCTCGGCGTGACCGCCGGCGCCGAGCGTGCCGTCGACGTAGACGGCGCCGGCGCGCGGAGCGAGGTGCTGCACGACCTCGTCGGCGAGGACCGCGACGTGCGGTGTGTCGGGCGATGTAGGCATCGGCGAGGGCGTGCGCTGGCTCGGGCGCGTCAGGCGACTTTGCCATCGAGCCGAAAACGGGCAAGTTTAGTGAAACCGACCAGTTGCATCCGCGTCCTGGATGCATTCCTTGACGCGGAGCAGGGACAAAGCTAGAATGTGCCGCTCGCTTTCACACCCGAAAACCGGAAGGATTATACGTGCTTAGGTACAGGGAAAAAGAAGATTTCGAAGCTCGCTTCCGCGATGTCGAGGCTGCCTGTGAGGCCTGGCGCGGTGCCGAGCGGAAAGCCTGGTCGGAGCTGCGCGACGAGTTTCGCGAGAAGCTCCTGATTTCCCTCATCTATCACGACGCGGCGCTCGAGGGCGAGGTTCTGACGCACAGCGAGATCAAGGCCGCGATCGACAGCAACATCATCAGCGACTCCTCTCTCATCCCGTCGTACGAGGAGATTTCGAACTTCTACAAGGCCTGCCAGCACGCCGACCAGCTGGCCAGGCAGCGGCGCAAGCCGGTCAAGGTGGACACGGTGCGCGAGGTCTATGCGCTCCTGTCGCCGGAGGCGGTGCCCGGCGGGCTCGCCTACCGCAAGGAGAACCCGCTCCACCGCCTCTACTATCACGACATCTGTCCGCCCGAGAAGATCCACTACAAGATGCGCAAGCTCGGCGAGTGGATGGAGGGGCCGGCCATCCGCGAGCTCCACCCGATCGAGCGCGCCGCCAAGACGCACTGGCGCATCATGTCGATCTTCCCGTGGGCGATGCACAGCGGGCGCAGCGCGCGCATCATCGCCAACCTCCTGCTCGAGCAGGCCGGCTACCCGATCGCGGTCATCCACTCGATCGATCGGCAGCGCTACTACGAGTCGCTGCGCTCGCCCAACAGCCGGGCGCTCCTGTCGGTCTACCTCGAGGGCGTGGAGACGACGGCGGCCAGCGCGGTGCGGGTCTATCAGGAGGCCGAGCGGGCGGGACGGCGGCGCGCCGGCTGAGCTGAGCGTGTCGACGGCTCGACGATCGGTCGAGCGCATCACCGACGGTGACCGCGGCCCGCTTCAGGCGGGCCGTGCTGTTTTCGGGTCCGCGGCTTCCGGGTCCGCGGCCTTCGGTGCCGCGGCCGCCGGTGTCGCGGCCCTCGGAGCCGCCGCGTCGGGGGCGGCAGCGTCGGCGAGGAGGCGCCGGCGCGCGCGCTCCACCACCTCGGGCGGCGCGAAGGCTGCCTCGAGCGCGGCCAGGTTGCAGGCCTCGAAGTCGCGCGCCGTCCAGCCGTAGGCGGCGGCGACGCGCTCGTACTCGCGGCTGAGGGTGAGGCGCGAGAGCGTGCGCCCGTCGGTGTTGACGCCGACCGAGACGCCCTGCGCGCGCAGCGCCGCGAGCGGGTGGGCCGCGACGTCCGGGTAGAGGCCGATCTGCACGTTGGAGGTCGGGCACACCTCGAGGTGCACGCCGCGCTCGACCAGCCGCGCGATGACGCCGGCGTCCTCCACCGAGCGGACGCCGTGTCCGATGCGCGCCGGGCGCAGGCGCTCCAGCGTGTCGGCCACGCTGCCCGGTCCGGCGCCCTCACCGGCGTGGGCGGTGCAGGGAAGGCCGCGCTCGCGCGCGAAGGCGAACGCCGCGACGTGGGCGTCGAGCGGGTGACCGCCCTCGTCGCCGGCCAGGTCGAGCCCGACCACGCCGCTCGCGACGTGGCGGGCGGCCAGCTCGGCGGTCGCGAGGCTCTCCCCGGGGCTGAAGTGGCGGAGCGCGCACAGGAGCAGGCGCGCCTCGATGCCGTGCGCGCCGGCGGCGGCGCGCAGCTCGTCGCCGACGATCGCCACCACCTCGTCGGGAGACAGTCCCCGCTCCAGGTGCAGGAGCGGGGCGAAGCGGACCTCGGCATAGACGACGTGGTCGGCGGCGAGCTGGGCCGCCAGGTCGCGCACCGCGAGGCGGAGGGCCGCCTCGTCCTGGAGCAGGGCGACCGCGCGGACGGCGGGCGCGATCAGCTCCGGCAGGTCGCGGCACAGCTCGGGGGCGGAGAACGCGGCCTCGTAGCCGGCCCGCTCGAACCCGGGCGCGAGGCGCGCGACCGACTCGAAGCTGAGCGCGCAGTCCAGGTGCACGTGGAGCTCGACCTTGGGGAGCGACTGCCAGCAGCTCATGATGGCAAGAACTTTGCGGCGCCGGCCGGCGCTGACAAGCGACTTCTCGGCCGCGCTCGCGTGAGAATATCTCACACCACGCGATGGCCCGGCGCCTGCCTCCCCTCAACGCCCTGCGCGCGTTCGAAGCCGCCGGGCGCCACGTCAGCTTCCTGCGGGCGGCCGACGAGCTGCACGTGACGCACGGCGCGATCAGCCGGCAGGTGAAGCTGCTCGAGGAGCACTTCGGCGCGGCGCTGTTCGAGCGGCGCCATCGCGGCGTGGTCCTGACCGAGGCCGGCGTGCGCCTCCTGGCCGCGCTGCGCGACGCGTTCGATCGGATCGAGGAGGCCGCGCTCGGCGTCGCACAGGCGGAGGGGCCGGCGCCGCTGGTGGTCGCGTGCCTCGCGACCCTGAGCCTGCGCTGGCTGGTGCCGCGGATGGGCCGGTTTCGCGAGCGCCGCCCGGAGGTGCGGCTGCGGCTCCTGACCTCGGCCGAGGCGATGGAGCTCGAGCGCGACGGCCTCGACGTCATGATCGACGTGGGCCGCTTCGACGAGCAGGCCGGCGCGTGCGTCCACCCCTTCGCCGACGACGAGTTCGGGCCGGTGTGCAGCCCGTCGCTCGTGCCGGGGTCGCGCCGGGCGCGCGCACAGGACCTGGCCGCGCATGCCGCGCTCCACACGCAGAGCCGCCCCGCGCTGTGGAGCGACTGGTTGGCCGAGAGCGGCGCCGGCCCGATCGACTTCGCCGACGCGCAGGTCTTCGATCACCTCTACCTCGCGCTCGAGGCGGCCGCCGCCGGCATGGGGGTCGCGATCGGGCCGCGCCTGGTGGTCGCGGACGACCTGCGGGCCGGGCGGCTGGTGGCGCCTCTCGGCTTCGTCCGCCGGGCGGGCCGGAGCTGCGCCGCGATCCACCGGGCCGGCCGGTGCGGCGACCCGCGGGTGGCGGCCCTCATCGACTGGCTGCGCGAGGAGGCCGCGTCCTCGTGACGGCGGCGCGGGCCTGCCCGCGTCGGCACCGCATCCTCCGGCCTCGCTCGATCGTCTTGTCCGTGGAACGGCAGGGACACGCAGCTGCCGCGGGAGTCACAGATGAAGAACCTCACGTGCGTCCGCATCGAGTACACGATTCGACCGGAGGTCGCCCTCGACGAGGTCGTGGGCGCCATCGGCACGTTCGTGGACGGCATCCGCGCTCACGACGCGGGCAGCCGGTACACGTCGTATCGCATCGCCGGCGACGAGCGCCGCTTCGTCCACGTCGGCGAGTTCGCCGAGGAGGTGGTGCCGTCGCTGCAGGAGCAGCCGTTCTTCCGCCAGTTCACGGCGTTTCTGCGCGAGCGATGCGCCGAGGGGCCGGTGGTGACGAGGCTCGCGCGCGTGGCGACGACTCGCTGATCGCGGGTCGCAGGCCGGCGCGGCCCGGTTCGGACCGCAGGCCGCGCGCCCTGGATCACCGCGCGTCGGCGTCGGCGCTCGCCCGCGCTCGTGCGCGCTGGCGGATCTCGGCCAGGGTCCACGCGTTGTCGATGCTGGCAGACCGGCGCGCGGCCAGGACGGCCGGGTCGCGGCGCTCGATCATCTCGGCGAAGGCGTCGACCTCGAGCCGGAAGCCGTCCTCGCGCGGGACCGCGACCGCCTCGAACGGGCCGTTCCCGTCGCTGCCGCGCCGGATGCGGTAGGCCGGCCGGGCCTCGCGGATGGTGTGGTTGTGGTAGTCCGTCTCGATGACGCCAGCCTGGCCGGCGACGATGGCGCGCCGGTGGAGCCCGGTGTCGAAGCTCGAGCTCACCTGCGCGATGCCGCCGCCGGCGTACTCGAGGGTCGCGGCCAGGGTCCTGTCCACGCCGCCCTCCCAGCGCGCGACCGCGCTGACCACGCGGACCGGGCGGGCGCCGAAGATCTGGCGCGCGAAGCTGACCGGGTAGCAGCCGGCGTCCATCACCGATCCGCCGCCCAGCGCCGGATCGAGGCGGATGTTGCCCGGCTCGGAGACGGTGAAGCCGAACGCCGCGTACAGCGCGCGCACCTCGCCGATGGCGCCGGACGCGACCAGCCGCTCGATCTCGAGGGTCTGGGGCTGGAAGTGGAACGGGAACGCCTCGAGCAGGACCACGCCGCTCGCGTCGGCGGCGGCGAACATCTCCTCCGCCTCGGCCTCGCCCATGGCCAGCGGCTTCTCGCACAGGACGTGCTTGCCGGCGCGGGCCGCCGCGATCGACCAGGCGGCGTGCAGGCTGTTGGGCAGCGGGATGTAGACGGCGTCGAGCGCGGGGTCGGCGAGGAGCTCGCGGTAGCCGCAGGCGCGCGCGATGCCGTGGGCGCGCGCGAACTCCTCGGCGCGCGCCTGCACGCGGCTGGCGACCGCCGCGATCTCGACGCGCGCGGACCCGCCCGCGCCGGCCACGAAGGGGGCCGCGATGTTCGCGGCGCCGAGGATCCCGATGCGCAGCCGGGTCACGGCCTCGCCTCCCCGGTGCCGCCGTCGGGGCCGGCCGCCGCGCTGGTCGCGGCAGGCGCGCTCGTCTCGGCCGGCGCGCTCCGGCGCACGACGCGGCCCGGCTTGGCCCCGGTGTGCTCGCCGTCGCGCAGGACCGGCACGCCGCCCACCAGCACGTGCACGACGCCGGTCGCGTACTGGTGCGGCTGGTCATAGGTGGCGCGCTCGCCGATCTTCTGCGGATCGAACACCACGACGTCGGCCACCTGGCCGCGCGCGAGCGTGCCGCGGCGCGCCAGGTGCAGCGTCTCGGCCGGCAGGGCCGAGAGCCGGCGGATGGCCTCGGCGAGCGGGATGACGCGCTCGTCGCGCACGTAGCGGCCGAGCAGTCGCGCGAACGTCCCGTACGCGCGCGGGTGCTCGCTGTTGGACACGAACGGCTCCTCCGGCGCGATGGCGGGCGCATCCGACGAGAAGCTCATCCACGGCAGCGCCAGCTGGCGGCGCACGTTCTCCTCCGACATGAGGAAGAAGATCGACCGCGTCCCCATGTCGTCCTGGGCCAGGATGTCGAGGGCCGCGTCCTCCGGCGAGACCCCGCGCTCGGCGGCGATGTCGGCGACGGTGCGGCCGAGGTAGCGCCGCAGCGCCGGGTTGCGAAAGCCGACCAGCTTGACGTTGTCCGGTCCGGCGAGGGCGTAGAGGTTCTCCCAGGCGACCGATGGGTCCTCGAGCTGGGCCCGCACCTTGGCCCGGCTGGCCGGCGCCTTCAGGCGAGCGGTCCACGCCGACCTGCGCCCGGCCCTGGCCCAGGCCGGCACGCTCGAGGCCAGCGTGGTCGCCGCGCCGGTGTACGTGTACATGTCCGCGCCGATCTGCAGCCCCCCGGCGCGGGCGGCCTCGATCTTGTCGATCACGCCGGCCAGCTTCTTCCAGTTGGCGCGGCCGGCCACCTTGAGGTGATAGATCTCGACCGGGATCCGGGCCTCGCGCGCGATGGTCAGCATCTCGTCGAGCGCCTCGTCGATGCGGTTGCCCTCGCTGCGCATGTGGGCCGAGTAGATGCCGCCGTGCGCGGCTGCCACCTTCGCCAGCTCGACGATCTCCTCGGTGGTCATGCGCGAGTCGGGCAGGTAGATGAGCGCGCTGGACAGGCCGAGCGCGCCGTCGTCCATCGCGCCGGCGACCAGATCGCGCATCCGGTCGAGCTGTTTCGCGGTGGGCGGGCCGGCCCCCTTTCCCAGCACCGCCTTGCGGATGGTGCCGGTGCCGACGAACGACGCGACGTTGATCGAGATGCCGCGCGCCTCCAGCCAGCGCAGGTACTCGTCGAGCGTCGTCCACTCGATGTCGTAGCGGATGCCGGTCTGCCCGCGCTGCCGGTCCTTCCTGAGCGCGTCGCTGAGCGGCCCCATCGACCGCTCGCCCAGCACCTCGAGGGTCACGCCCTGCCGGATGTCGCTCTGTGCGCGGCCGTCGGCGATGAGCGACTCGTCAGCCTGGCTGAGCATGTTGATGAAGCCGGGCGCGACCGCCAGGCCGGCGGCGTCGATGACGGTACCGGCGGTGGCCTCCCCGACGGCGCCGACCGCCGCGATGGCGTCGCCGTCGATGGCGACGTCGCCGCGAAAGGGCGGCCCGCCGCGGCCGTCGTAGATGGTGCCGTTGCGGATGACGACGTCGTGGTGCACGGCCGGCGCGCGCGCCGGTGCGCCCGCCGCCGGCGCGCCGGACGCCCGCGGGCCCGCGGTCGCGGCGTCGCGCTTCCCGTCGCACGCGGCCAGGGCCGCGGTGAAGACGAAGGCCAGGGCGAGGGAGAGGGGGGCCAGGGCGAGACACGGACGGCGCCGATCCACGCGCCGACGATACTACGGATGCCGCGGGCTCGAGTCGCGCCGGGCCCGGCCCGCCGGAGCGCCGGCGCGTTGACAGGCGCACCCGCTCCGCCCACACTGCGGCGATGTCGATGGATGGTGGGGCGCGCTCGCGCCGGTTCGGCGCCGGCATGAGTCCGGACGCGCGGACCTTCAACGCGTCGGTGGACTTCGACTGGCGCCTGCTCGAGCACGACGTGGCCGGCTCCATCGCGCACGCCCGCATGCTGGCCGCGCAGGGCATCATCCCGTCGGCCGACGCCGAGGTGATCGTCGCCGGCCTGCTCGCGGTCAAGCGCGACCTCGAGGACGGCGTGCTCGCGTTCGACGCCGCGCTCGAGGACGTGCACATGAACGTGGAGGCGCGCCTCATCGAGCGCGTCGGCGACGCCGGCCGCCGCCTCCACGCCGGGCGCAGCCGCAACGACCAGGTCGCGACCGACCTGCGCCTGTACGCGCGCGCGGCCGCCTTCGACCTGGTCGACCTCATCGACCGCCTGCGCCTGGCCCTGTGCGCCCGCGCCGAGCACACCATCGACCTGTTCATGCCCGGCTACACCCATCTGCAGCGCGCCCAGCCGGTGCCGGTCGCTCATCACCTCATGGCCTACGAGGCGATGCTGGCGCGCGATCGCGCGCGCGTGCGCGACGCCGGCGCCCGCGCGGGCGAGTCGCCGCTCGGGGCGGGAGCGCTGGCGGCCACCACCCTGCCCATCGATCGCGAGGCGGCGGCCGGCGCGCTCGGCTTCTCCACGGTCACGCGCAACAGCATGGACGCGGTCGGCGATCGCGACTTCGCCGTCGAGCTGGTCGCGGCGGCCGCGCTGTGCCAGGTCCACCTCTCGCGACTGGCCGAGGAGATGGTCCTGTGGTCGTCGCAGGAGTTCGGCTTCGTCCACCTGAGCGAGGCCTACTGCTCCGGCTCGTCGCTCATGCCGCACAAGGTCAACCCGGACGTCGCCGAGCTGGTGCGCGGAAAGACCGGCCGCGTGATCGGCGACTGGGTGGCGCTGATGACCGCGCTCAAGGCGCTGCCCCTGTCCTACAACAAGGATCTTCAAGAGACCCAGGAGCCGCTCTACGACGCGGTCGAGAGCGTGACGGCGTCGCTCCGGCTCATGGCCGGGATGGTGCTGACCATGGAGATCGACCGGGCGGCGGTGACGGCGGCGGTGTCGCGCGGGCATCTCCTCGCCACCGAGGTGGCCGACTACCTGGTCGGGCGCGGCGTGCCGTTCCGCCAGGCTCACGACATCGTCGGCGCGCTGGTGCGCAGGGCGGAGGAGCGCGGCGTCGAGCTGGCCGCGCTGTCCATCGACGAGTACCGCGCCGAGAGCCCGCACTTCGACGCGGACCTGTACGACTGGCTCGACGTGGCGCGCGCGGTCGACCGGCGCGACGTGCCGGGCGGCCCCGCCCGCGCGCGCGTGGCCGCCGAGATCGCGCGCGTGCGCGCCGAGCTGGGCGCGCAGCCGGCCGCGGCGCCGGCGCCAGGTCCGGCGATCGATCGAGGAGAGGGGGAGCGAGAGCGATGAACCACTTCCACTATCGAGAGGGTGAGCTCTGCTGCGAGGACGTGCCGCTGGCCCGCATCGCGGCCGAGGTCGGCACGCCGGTCTACGTCTACTCCACCGCCACCATCGAGCGGCACTACCGCGTGTTCGACGAGGCGCTGGCCGGGCTCGACCACCTCATCTGCTTCTCGGTCAAGGCGTGCTCGAACCTGTCGGTCCTGCGCCTCCTCTTCCGCCTGGGCGCCGGGGCAGACATCGTCTCGGGCGGAGAGCTGGCCCGGGTCACGCGCGCCGGTGGGCGCGGCGACCGGGTCGTCTTCTCCGGCGTGGGCAAGACCGAGGACGAGATGCGCCAGGCGCTGGCCGCCGGCGTGCTCGCCTTCAACGTCGAGTCGGAGCCGGAGCTGCGCGTGCTCGACCAGGTGGCCGCCGCGGCCGGCTCGCGGGCGCGGGTGTCGCTGCGGGTCAACCCCGACGTCGACGCGCAGACGCACCCCTACATCTCGACCGGGCTCAAGAACAACAAGTTCGGCATCCCGTGGGGCGACGCGCTCGAGACCTACCGGCTGGCGCGCTCGCTGCAGCACCTGGAGGTGGTCGGCGTCGATTGCCACATCGGATCTCAGCTGACCAGGACGTCGCCCTTCGCCGACGCGATGGCCCGGCTGGTCGACCTGGTCCAGAAGCTCGACCGCGACGGCTTCGCCATCCGCATGCTCGACATCGGCGGCGGGCTCGGCATCCCCTACGGCAAGGAGGAGGAGCCGGAGCCGCCGACCCCGGGCGAGTACGGCGAGGCGGTCAAGCGCGCGCTCGCGCCGCTCTCCGACATGAAGCTGAAAGTCCTGTGCGAGCCGGGGCGGGTCATCGTCGGCAACGCGGGGGTGTTCCTGACCCGCGTCATCTACGACAAGCCGGGCGAGGCGAAGCGGTTCCTGATCGTGGACGGGGCGATGAACGACCTCATGCGGCCCGCGCTGTACGGCTCGTTCCACCCGATGCGCCCGGTGGTCGAGCACGGCGACCGGCTGCGCGCCACGATGGACGTGGTCGGCCCCATCTGCGAGACGGGAGACTTCCTCGCCCGCGACCGCGAGCTGCCGCTCATGGAGCGAGGCGAGCTGCTCGCCGTCGGCGCGGCCGGCGCCTACGGGTTCACCATGTCGTCCAACTACAACACGCGGCCTCGCGCGGCCGAGGTCCTGGTCTCCGGGGCGACCTACCAGGTGGTTCGCCGGCGCGAGACGGTCGAGCAGCTGCTGGCCAACGAGGACTGAGGAGATGGAGGCGATCGATGTCCGAGCACACCGCCGTGATCAGCTGGCGCCGTGAGGGCGCGGTCTTCACCGACAGGAAATACAGCCGGCGCCACCGCTGGTCGTTCGACGGGGGCCTCGAGGTGCCGGCGTCGAGCTCGCCGTCGTCGGTGCGGGTGCCGCTGTCGGACCCGGCCGCGATCGATCCGGAGGAGGCGCTGGTCGCGGCGGTGTCCAGCTGCCACATGCTCTGGTTCCTGGACATCGCGGCCAGGCGCGGCTTCGCGATCGAGTCCTACGACGACAGCGCGGTCGGCGTG
>DATFRY010000404.1:0-33856 GCA_035262925.1 Kofleriaceae bacterium
CTCGACCTGGGCCAGGTCGGCGCCCGGGTTCATGTTCGACTCGATGAAGCGGAAGATGCTCTTGAGCGACTTGGCCAGGCTCCACGGCGAGTCGACCTGGCGGGTCGAGAAGGTGGCCTGCTTGTCGTTGACCACGACCGCGATCTCATCGCGCGCGGGGTGCGACTCGACCATCACCTCGGGGATGTTGAACTGGACCGAGTCGAGCGCGGCGTAGAGCATCTTCTTGGGCTCGATGCGCGACGGCTCGACGTAGCTCTCGCGCACGCGCAGGAGCGTGCGGTTGACCACCCGCAGCGCGGCCAGGTTGTGCTTCTGCGCCACGCTGGTCGCCGGCTGGCCCGGCTCGGCTCGCACCTCCCGGTCCCCGACCGCGAAATCGATGAGGCCCTTTGGCGAGGGCCGCGTGACGGTCAAGAACAGCGCGGCGAGGACGGCGGCGCCGACCAGGAGTGCGTTGGGGCTGAGCAGACGACGCATTCCCATCAGTATAGAGGACCGGGTGTAGCGGAGCCACACGGCGAAATCGGCGGCCAGCGAGTGTCAACGCGCGGCGCGCGCGATGGCCAGCCGACCGGCAAAGCTGAGGCGGCACGCGAGTCTGTACAGGTGCTCGGCGCGCTCCGAGCCGGGCGCACGGGATGCGCGCTCGCGCTCGAGCTCGTCGAGGAGGAGGTCGAGCGCCGGCCCCATCTCGTCGAGGAGGCGCGCGATCTCCTCGCGCACGCGGCGCGCCAGCGCCGGGGCGACGCCGTCGGTGGTGATCGCCAGCGACAGCGGTCCGCGCCGGGCCAGCGCCGGGAACACGAGGTCGGAGGCGTCCGGTTGATCGTGGGCGTAGGCCAGCGCGCCGGCCGCGTGGGCGTCGGCGGCGATCCTGCGATCGAGCGCCGGGTCGTCGGTGTGGGCGACGACCAGGAATGCGCCGGCACACATCCCGGTCTGGTAGTCAACGGGGCTGACCAGCTGTGTGGTCGCACCGGCCTCGCGCAGGCGTGAGGTTCGTTCCCTCGCGCCCGGGCCGTCGCCCACGACCAGGGTCGCGCGCCCGTTCACCCGGAGCGAGACGGCCAGAGCTGGGCGGCGGTCACGCTGCATCATGATAGATAGAAGGAGTTCGGGGTTATCCTACCTCGCGGCACAGGCCATGGCGACGCGCACGACAGGCGGATCGGGAAAGCGGAAGCCTCCGGCAGCCGGGGCGGCGCCGCGCCGACGGCGCGCGCGCAAGGCGCCGGCCGCCGGCACCGCCGATCAGGGCGGGCCGGCGCGCGCCGCGCGCGATCGCGACGACGTCGAGGTCGCAGGGGAAGGCGAAGGCGAGGGGGAGGAGGAGGGCGAGGGCCGCGAGCCCGATGAGCTCGACGGCGAGGGCGACGGCGACGGCGACGACTCGATGGTCGCGGAGGTGGTCGACGAGGGCGAGCTCGCCGGCGACCGCGACGCGCTCGAGCCGGAGAACGTCGACGCCGAGCTCGAGCGACTGAGCGGCGGGCGCCGCGGGCGCCGCGACGCCGGCGAGGACGGCGCGTCGGAGGACCGCCACCGCCTGGTCAGGCACGACCCGCTGACCGCCTACATCCAGGAGACCCGGCGCTACCCGCTGCTCGAGCGCGACGCCGAGCACGAGCTGGCGGTCCGTCTGGTCGAGGAGGGCGACACCGCCGCCGCCCGGACCCTCATCGAGGCCAACCTGCGCCTCGTGGTCAAGATCGCGTACGAGTACCGGCGCGCGCACCGCAACCTGCTCGACCTCATCCAGGAGGGCAACATCGGGCTCATGCAGGCGGTGCGAAAGTACGACCCCTACCGCGGGGTCAAGCTTTCGTCGTACGCCGCCTGGTGGATCCGCGCCTACATCCTCAAGTTCATCCTCAACAACTGGCGCCTGGTGAAGATCGGCACCACCCAGGCCCAGCGCAAGCTGTTCTTCAACCTGCGCAAGGAGAAGGAGCGCCTCGAGCAGCTCGGCTTCCAGCCCGAGCCCGCGCTCCTGGCCGACCGGCTCGACGTGCGCGAGCGCGACGTGATCGAGATGGAGACGCGCATGGGCTCGCCCGAGGCGTCGCTCGACGCGCCGATGGCCGGGCTGGACGGCGAGGGGGCCCGCACCCGCCACGACCTGGTCGCCGACCAGGACCAGGCGCGGCCCGACGTGCGCGTCGAGGAGGGCGAGTTCACCGCGCTCCTGCGCCAGAAGCTGGAGGCCTTCGCCGGCACGCTCAAGGGGCGCGAGGAGACCATCTTCCGCGAGCGCTGGCTGACCGACAGCCCGCTGACCCTGCAGCAGATCGGCGACCGCTACGGCGTGAGCCGCGAGCGCGCCCGCCAGCTCGAGAAGCGAATGCTGACCCGGCTGCGCAAGTACCTGGAGCAGGAGTTCGGCACCGCGGTCGACATCGATGCCCTCAGCCGAGAATGACGGCGGCGGCTCCGCGGCCGGCGACGTCCCGGCCGGCGTCCTCTATGTCGTCGCCACGCCGATCGGCAACCTGGAGGACATCACCTACCGCGCGGTGCGCATCCTGCGCGAGGTCGACGTGGTCGCGGCCGAGGACACGCGGCGCAGCGGGCAGCTCCTGCGCCACCTCGGCATCGAGCCGCGCCGCATGGTCTCCTTCTTCGAGGGCAACGAGGCGGCGCGCAGCGAGGAGCTGGCCGGCGAGCTGGCCGGCGGCGCGCGCGTCGCGCTCGTCACCGACGCCGGCACCCCCGCCATCTCCGACCCGGGCCAGCGCCTGGTCGCGCGCGCGCGCGAGCTCGGCGTGCGGGTCGAGGTGGTGCCGGGGCCGGCGGCGGCGATCGCCGCGCTGGTGGCCAGCGGGCTGCCGTCCGACCGCTTCCTGTTCGTCGGCTTCCCGCCGCGCAAGGCGGGGGCGCGGCGCGAGATGTTCGCGCGGCTGCGGCGCGAGCCGGCCACCCTCATCCTCTACGAGGCGCCCGACCGCGTGGCCGAGACGCTGGCCGATCTGGGCGCCGCGCTGGGCGCCGACCGGCCGGCAGCGGTCGCGCGCGAGCTGACCAAGCTGCACGAGGAGGTGGTGCGCGCACCCCTGGGCGAGCTGGCGGCGGAGTTCGCGGCCGCGCCCCGGCGAGGCGAGCACACGCTCGTGGTGGCCGGCCTCGACGAGGCGTCGGCCGGGCAGGCCCTCGACATCGATCTCGAGGCGGCGGTGCGAGAGCTCCTGGCCGAGGGGCTCGGCCCGCGCGACGTGGCCGCGCGTCTGGCGGCGCAGACCGGGGTCGCGCGCCGGCGCATCTACCAGCTGGCCCTGTCGCTTGCGAGGCCGGGCCGCCCGCGCGCCCCGGGCGGCACCGACGACGCGGGCGACGCGGGCGACGCGGGCGACGCGGGCGACGCGGGCGACGCGGGCGACGACGAGTAGCGGCCAGCCGAGCGGCGGCGCCAGCGCGGCGAGCCTGGGCTACTCGTCCTCGCCGCGGCGGTCCTTCTCGGCCAGGGCCTGATTGATGATCGCGGCCAGCTCGCTCGCCGCGCACGGCTTGCGCACGAAGCGGAACACCTCGCCCTCGAGGAGCGCGCGGTTGCCGGCGGCGGGGCTCTCCTGGCCGCTGAGGATGAGGCGGATCGTCTCCGGGTAGCGCTCGCACACCAGGGCGAGGAACTCGGAGCCGGTCATCTCCGGCATGCGCTCGTCGGAGACCACCACGTCGATGTCCAGGCTGGACAGGATGTCGAAGCCCTCCTCGGCCGAGCCGGCGCTGTGCACCTCGAACGGGTAGCGGCGCAGGCTGTCGCGCAGCCCCTCGAGCACCAGCGGCTCGTCGTCGACGAAGAGCACGCGCGGCCGCTTGACCTGAAGTGACGACCCGCGTGGTGAGCCTGAGCGTCGTTGAAACATGTGTCCTTCCCGTTCATTCGGCCGCTCGCGGGAGGGCTTGAGGAGCGATCGGCCCCCCCGGTTCGCGTGCCCGAGCACACCCGACACCGGTGCCACCCGCCGCTTGGGTGCGAAAGACCCGAGGGGCCGCGGTGAGTTCGGAGACCGGCGCCGGCGGCGGCGCGTTTGTGAGGCGGTCGATGAGGAGGAAGCCATGACCCCTGACGGCCGCAAGACCGCCGTGATCCTGTGCGCGGCCGGCGCCCTGATCGCCGCCGCCATCTTTCTGCAGAGGAGCGCCGCCTCGGGCGCCCCCGCGCCCGGCCCGACCGCGAGGCCGGAGCCGGCTGCGACGCCGCCCGCCACACCGGCGCCGACCCCGGCGAGCTGCGACGCTCCGTCGGGCGCGACCGCCCGGGTGAGCGCCGGCCTCGGCCACGGCCGCGCGGCCGCCGCGCTCTCGGCCGGCAAGATCCTGCGCGGCGCGGGGGGCCAGCTCCATGCCGCCTTCGATCTGGCCGCCGATCCGGCGCCCGCCGGCGCGCGCCAGCCCCTCGACCTCGCCCTGGTCATCGACCGGTCGGGCTCGATGGAGGGGGACAAGCTCGAGCACGCGCGCGCCGCCGCGATCGCGCTCATCGGCCGGCTCGACCAGCGCGACCGCATCGCGCTCATCCAGTACGACGACGACGCGCAGGTCGTGGTGCCGTCGGTGGCCGCCGACAGCGAGGGCAAGCAGCGGCTCCTCTCGGCAGTGCGCCAGCTGACGCCCGGAGGGTCGACCAACCTGCACGGCGGGATGACGCTGGGCCGCGACGAGGTGCTGCGCACCCTCGCGCCCGGTCAGGTGAGCCGGGTCATCCTCCTGTCCGACGGCCTGGCCAACGCCGGGCAGAGCGACCCGGTCGTCATCGCCGACACGGCGCGCATGGCCGCCGACCGCGGCGTGCGCATCACCGCGGTCGGCGTCGGGCTCGAGTACAACGAGGATCTCATGGAGGCGATCGCCGAGTCGGGCCGCGGCAACTACTACTACGTGCGCGAGGCCGCCGGGCTCGACGGCGTGCTGGCCGGCGAGCTCAGCGCGGCGCAGGCCACGGTCGCGTCCGAGGTCGAGCTGCGCCTGCGCCCGGCCTGCACCGGCGTCGAGATCGGCGAGGTGTCCGGCTACGAGTCGCGCCGCGAGGGCGACGCCGTGGTGATCAAGATGGCCGACCTGTTCGGCGGCGACAGCCGGCGCCTGGTGGTGTCGCTGAAAGTGCCGGATCGGGTGGCCGGCCGGCAGGGCGCGCTGGTGGGCGAGCTCCGCTACCGCGACCGCGCGAGCGGCGAGGCGAAGACGGTCGCGCTGCCTTTGGCCGTCGAGGTCACCGACGATCGCCACGCGGCCGACGACTCGGTCGATCGCGACGTGATGGCGCAGGTGCTCAAGGCGCAGTCGGCGCAGTCGATGCGCCAGGCGGCGCGCGCCTACCAGCAGGGAGACGCCACCGGCGCCGCGGCCCTCCTGCGCAAGGCGCACGAGGAGGTGAAGACCGAGGGCGGGCGCTACGGCATCGAGGCCGACGTCCTCGAGCCGGCGCTGGGCGAGATGGACGGGTTCGCCGCCCAGGTGCAGGCGGCGCCGGCAGCGTCGGAAGCGGGCAAGGCCGCCATGAAGCGCGGCAAGTCGGTCGCGCGCGACCTGGCCAAGGGAAAGTAGGCGACCCATGAACGCGATCACGACCACGAGCACGACGCGAGTCCTCCGCTTCGCCGAGCACGGCGCCTTCCACCGCGCGGCCCTGCGCATGAGCGCCGCCGGCGCGCTGGCCGGCCTGGCCGCGCACGCGCTCGCGTTCATCGAGCCGCGCCTGGGCGGGCTCGCCGACCCGCTGCCGCTGGCCATCGTGGCCGGCGCGGCGCTGCACGGGGCGGTGCCGCGCGAGACGCGGGCGCGCGCGGCCGATCTGGCCCTCGTCGTGCTGGCGGCGTCGGCGGCGGCCTTCGTGCTGACGGCCGCGCGCCGCGGGCACCTCGGCCCGGCGTGGGGCGCCGTCCTTTTCGCCGCGGCGCTGGGCCTCCTGTTCGCGCGCGGCCTCGGCGGCGCGCGGCTGTGGATCCTGGCGGCCTCGGGCGCGGGCGCGGCGCTGGTAGGCCGCTTCGTGCTCGGCTCGCTGAACGCGTTCGAGCCGGGTCCGGCCTGGCTCGCGGCGGGTCTGTCGGGGGCGGCCTTCGGCGCCGTCGCGGTGCTCGGGGTCCTGCCGCGCCACATCTCGCTCGGGCGCCGCGTTCGCGGTGAGGTGGCCGAGATCCTGGCCCGGGCGCGCGCGGTCATGAGCGCCAGCGATCGCGCCGGCGACGACGCCGCCGTGCGCGAGGCGATCCGCGCCGACGTCGCCCGCCTGGGCGAGGTGGCCGGCAAGTGGCAGGAGCTGGAGCGACAGGTGTCGTCGTCGCCGGAGCCGGCGGCACTGAACGCGCGGATCGCCGACCTCGATGCGCGCATCGCGGCGGCCACCGACTCGATGGCGCGCGCCCAGTTCGAGCAGGCCCGGGCCGAGGTGGCCCGCCAGCTGGGCGAGGTGGAGTCGATGCGCGGCGCGCGCGAGCGCGTGCTCGCCCGCATGCACCACTCGCTGGCCGCGATCGAGCGCCGCCGCCTGGGCGCGGTGGGCGCCGAGATCGACGTCGCCACGCAGGCCCTGGTCGAGGCCGAGGAGATCATCATGCACACCGTCGACGGGCGCCCCGGGGGCGGCGAGCCGGCCTGAGGGCGGCGGTCGCCGCGGTCGGGGGGCAGCGGCGCCGCGGATCGCGATCGCGCGGCGTGCTACAAGGCGTCGATGGCGTCTGCCCAGCCTCTCGCGGGTCGCGTCGCGCTGGTCACGGGCGTGTCGCGTCGCGCCGGGATCGGCGCCGCGCTGGTGCGGCGCCTCTGCGCCGACGGCGCGGCCGTGTTCGCCACCGGCTGGGCCGCGCACGACGCCGAGATGGCCTGGGGCGCCGACGCGCCGGGGCCCCCGCACGGGCCGGATGGGCCGCCGGCCCACGGCCGGCAGCCGGGCAGCCCCGGCGCGCTCGTGCACGAGGCGGCCGACCTGGCCGATCCGGAGGCGCCCGGCCGGCTGGTGGCGCGCGTGGTCGAGCGCCTCGGCGCCATCGACATCCTCGTCGCCAACCACGCGCGCAGCGCGTCGCAGGACCTCGACAGCCTCACGGTCGACGAGCTCGACCGCTGCTGGGCGGTCAACGCGCGCGCCTCGCTCCTCCTGGTCAAGGCGCTGGCCGAGCGGCATGACGATCGCCGGCCCGGCGGCCGCGCGGTGCTCTTCACCAGCGGCCAGCACCTGGCCCCGATGGCCTCGGAGCTGCCGTACGCGGTCAGCAAGGGCGCCATCCATCAGATGACCGCGTCGCTGGCCGACCACCTGGCCGCCCGCGGCATCACCGTCAACTGCGTCAACCCGGGGCCGGTCGACACCGGCTGGGCCGGCGGCGCGCTCCACGCCACCATCGCGAGCCGGTTCCCCGGCGGACGCTGGGGTCAGCCGGACGACGTGGCCCGGCTGGTCGCCTGGCTGGTCAGCGACGAGGCGGCGTGGATCACCGGCCAGGTCATCGACAGCGAGGGCGGGTTCAGGCGCGCCTGATGTCGCCGTCGCCGACCGGGCGCGCGAGCTCGGCGCGGGCCAGGTGCAGGCCGGGATCGAGCGAGAGCGCGCGCCGGAAGGCCGCGACCGCCTCCTCCTCGGCGTGCGAGGTCATCTCGCGCAGGAAGCGGCCGACCTCCAGCCAGAGGCCGGCGCGGGTGGGCGCCACGCGCAGGGCCTGCTGGTACGACTCGCGCGCGCGCTGCCAGCAGCCGCGGAAGCGGCGCAGCAGCGGATCGAGCAGCTTCTGGCCCTCGTCGGCGCCCAGCCGCAAGGTGGTGGCCTGCACCAGGGCGCGCCAGCGCGCCTGACAGGCCGCGGCCCAGCGGGCCAGCGCGCGCGCCTTGAGCACGCGGGCGCCCATGTCGTCGGGCGCGACCTCGATCGCGGCGTCGAACGCGTCGACCGCATCGGCAGAGGCGGCCTCGTCGAGCTCCGGCCACTCATCGCCGGCGAGGAAGCCGCCGGCCAGGAGGCCGCGCATCAGGTGAGCGCGCAGCGTGCCCGGCTCGGCGGCCGCGATCTGGCGCGCGGTCGCCGCCGGATCGGGTCCGGCCACCAGCTCGTCGATCCACCGGCCTGCGCCGCGTGCGTCCGGTCGGGCCCCGCGCGTCGATCCGGCGAACATCCCCTCGAGCGGCGTGGACGGTCGCCCGGCGCAGCGCTCGGCGCCGTCGCGCGTGTGGATCAGGAAGCGCTCGGCGGTCCGGCGGTCCGCGCCGCTGGCGATGGCCTCGACCAGCGCCGACTCCGCGCGCGCGAAGAGCGCGCTGGCCGCCGGGAAATCGAAGGCCGCCGCGGCGGCGTTGCCCATGTTGCACAGCACGCCGCCGCGATAGACGGCGTTGTCGGAGCCGTCGCGCTCGGCCAGCATGCCGCTGCGAAGCGCGAGGGCGCGCTCGAAGCAGCCGCGCGCGCCCTCGAGCCAGCCGTTCTCGAGCCGGAGGATGCCGAGCCGGTTGCGGGCGGCGGCCTCCATCGCGCGATCGCCGACCTCGCCGTAGAGGGTGATGGCGCGGCGAAACACCTCCTCGGCCGCGTCCAGGCGCCACTCGTCGCCGAGATCGATGCCCAGGTCGTAGAGGATCGCCGCGACCTGGGCGGCCGTGTCCAGCGACCGGTCCGCCACGCCGGTCAGCGCCGGCGCGTGCCGCCGGTACGCCTCCTCCGCGGCGCCCACGTCTCGCGCCTTCAGCGCCACGGCCGCCTGGGCGAGGAACGATTGCAGGGTCATCTCCGTGCTACGACCCGGCGGCGGCGCTCATTCCCGCCGCCTGCCAGGCCGGCGCCGGCGGGTCCATGGCCGCGGTGCAGGGCCGCGCCGCCGGGCCGGCCTGGCCTGGCTTCGCCGTGGCTGCGATCAGGACAGCTCGTATCCGAGCGCGCTCTCGACCTCGATGGTCTCCCGCACCGCGGGGCGCGCCATCACCCGGTCGTGGTGCGCGGACAGGTGGGGGAACGATCCGTCCGGCGGGTGGAGCGAGTTGCGAAAGCGCCAGAACAGCCGGAACAGGTGGATGTCGGCGATGGAGTAGCGCTCGCCGATCGCCCACTCGCGCTCTCCCAGCCGCCGGTCGGCCGTCGCGTAGATCGGCATCGCCAGCTCGAGGCCGCGCCGGCGGGCCGGGTGCAACGTGGAGGCGGCGTACGACATCCACGAGATGGCCTGCGCCTCCGCCTCGAGGTCGCCCTGCGGCAGGAGCTGAGCATCCGGGAAGCGGCGCGCGAGATAGAACAGGATCGCCGCCACCTCGGTGATGGTTCCCCCGTCGGTGACCAGCGCCGGCACCTTGCACTCCGGGTTGATGGCGAGAAACGCGGGCGTGCGCTGCTCCTTGCGCGCGAACGACAGCGAGCGGATCTCGAACGGCGCGCCGATCTCGCGGAGCGCGATGTGGGCCGCCATGGAGCTGGAGCCGGGGGCGAGATAGAGGGTCAGCATGGGTGAGAGTGTAGACGGTCGCGACCGGCGAGCCACATGCCCGCCGAGCCGCACGCTCCGCCGAGCTACACGCTCCGGTACCAGTCGGTCCCGTCGGGCGTGTCCATGAGCTGGATGCCCTGCGCGGCGAGCTCGTCGCGGATGGCGTCGGCCGCCGTCCACTGGCGGGCGGCGCGCGCCTCCTCGCGCTCGCGGACGCGGGCGAGCAGCTCCGGCGCGATCTCGGGGCGGCGGAAGCCGTCGACCCCGAGACCCAGCACCCGGTCCATCTCGCGGGCGAGGGCCAGCTTGTCGGGCGGGCGCAGCGCGGCGTCGCGCGCCATCTCCCAGGTGACGCCCAGCGCCCGGGGCGCGTTGATGTCCTCGCGCAGCGCGCCGTGGAACCGCTCGCGATAGGGCGCGATGGCGGCCTGGTCGGGCGGCGTCGCCTTGAGCCGGGCGCTCTCGATCTTCCAGCCCACCACGAGGTTCTTGAGGGTCTCGAACGAGCGCCGCGCCTGGTCGAGGATGTCCCACGAGAACCGGAGCTCGGAGCGGTAGTGGGCTCCGAGGCAGAGGTAGCGGTAGTGCACCGGGTCGAACCCGCGCAGGGCGACGGTGGCCAGCCGCAGGAACTGGCCCGACTTGGCCATCTTCTCCGCGTCTCGGTCCGCGTCCGCGTCGTCGTCCGCATCGCCCTGCTTCGGCCGGTCGACCAGGAGGAAGTTGCAGTGCATCCAGATACTCACCCACGGGTGACCGAGCGCGGCCTCCGACTGCGCGATCTCGTTGGTGTGGTGGACCGGGATGTGGTCGATCCCGCCCATGTGGATGTCGACGCGATCGCCCAGGTACTCGGTCGCCATCGCCGAGCACTCGATGTGCCAGCCGGGGAAGCCGCGCCCCCACGGCGAGTCCCACTGCATGATCTGGTTGGGGAACTTGGAGCGCGAGAACCACAGGACGAAGTCGTGCGGATCGCGCTTGTCCCGATCGGCCTCCACGCGCGCGACCCGGCCCTGGCGGTCGAGGTCGAGGTGCGCCATGGCGCCGTAGCCGGGGAACGCGCGCACGTCGAAGTAGACGTTGCCGCCCGCGGCGTAGGCGACCCCGCGCTGCTCGAGGACGCGGATCATCGCCTGCATCTGTGCGATGTGCTCGGTCGCGCGGCAGGTGACGGTCGGCGCCAGGATGTGCAGCTTCTCGCAGTCGGCGGCGAAGGCGCCCTCGTAGTGGCGGGCGATGTCCCACGGCGACTTCTGCTCGCGACGCGCCGCGACCGACATCTTGTCGTCGCCCTCGTCGGCGTCCGACTCGAGGTGGCCGACGTCGGTGACGTTCATGACGTGGCGGACGCGATAGCCGGCCGTCTCGAGCGCGCGCCGGATCACGTCCTCGGACACGTAGGTGCGGAGGTTTCCGATGTGCGCGTGGTTGTAGACCGTGGGCCCGCAGGTGTAGAAGCGCACCTGGCCCGGCTCGATCGGCCGGAGCTCCTCGAGCTCCCCGCTGGCGGTGTTGTGGAGGCGAAACACGGGGAGGCTGGGGGCGCTGGACATCCGGCCGGAGTATCGATCCGCCGGCCCGCGCCCGAAACCGTCAGGCGGTGCCGAGCGGGCGCCGAGCCGCCCGGGGCGGGCGGCCGCGACGTGAGAGCAACTCGGTGCAAGCGCGCGAGCCGGCCGGCTCGATAGGTTCGCGCCACGGTGCGCGAAGCCGCGGCAGCCACACCTGCAGGCCGCGGCGGGGCCGACCGAGGAGCGAGCGCGACGACGCGGGAGGACGACCATGGGGCCAGAGCTCGGCAGTCTCGGAAAAAGTCGCTGGATGCCGGATGCGGTGGCCCTGGGCATGATCCTGGCCGCCGCCGTCACCGCCGGGCCGCGGCCGGCGCAGGCGCACGGAGGCGGCGGCACCGTGGTCCTCACCGACGAGGGTCTGGTGCGCGGCGTCGAGACGCCGGGCGTGCGCAAGTTCCTCGGCATCCCGTACGCGGCGCCGCCCACCGGTGATCGCCGGTGGCGGCCGCCGGCCGAGGCCGCCCGCTGGCACGGCGTGCGCGACGCGTCGCAGCTGGCGCCGCACTGCGCGCAGCCGGCGTCGCCGTTCGGCGCCGCCTCGACCAGCGAGGACTGCCTGTACCTCAACGTCTTCACGCCCAGGGAAGGGGCGGCTCGCCGCGACTTCCTGCGCGGCCATCCGGTCATGGTGTGGATCCACGGCGGCGCGCTCCTCGTCGGTGAGAGCGACGAGTACGACCCGACCCGGCTGGTCGAGCAGGGGGGCGTCATCGTCGTCACCATCAACTACCGCCTGGGCGCGCTCGGCTTCATGGCGCATCCCGCGCTGACCGCCGAGTCCGCCGACCACGCGTCGGGCAACTACGGGCTCATGGACCAGCAGGCGGCGCTCGGCTGGGTGCAGCGCAACATCGCCCGCTTCGGCGGCGACCCGCACCGGGTCACCATCTTCGGCGAGTCGGCCGGCGCGCTCAGCGTGCACTCGCAGCTGGCCTCGCCGCGCGCGGCGGGGCTGTTCCAGCGCGCCATCGTCGAGAGCGGGGCCTATCTGCTCGCGCCGGCGTCGCTCGCGGTCGGCGAGGGCCGGGGCAGCGATCTCGCGGCTCGCGCCGGCTGCGCCGACCAGACCGCGGCCTGCCTGCGCGCGCTGTCGGTCGCGACGCTGCTCGCCGTCCAGGGCCCCAGCCCGTCGGCCCAGCCGGTGGTCGACGGGCTCGTGCTGACCCAGCCGATCCGGACCGCGTTCGAGACCGGCCAGTTCAACCGGGTGCCGGTCATCGAGGGATCGAACCACGACGAGTGGCGGCTGTTCGTGGCGCTCAACATCGAGCTCGTCGCCGGGCCCGTCACGCCCGAGGGATATCCGGCCGCCATCGCCGCCACGCTCGGGATCCCCGTGGCCGCGACCGCGCCGTTCACCGCCGAGTACCCGCTCGATGAGCACCCGAGCCCGGGCGAGGCCCTCTCGGCGCTGGGCACCGACGGCGTCTTCGCCTGCAACGCGCGCAGCGCCGAGCTGCTCCTGTCGCAGCACGTCCCCACCTACGCCTACGAGTTCACCGACGCGGATGCCCCGCAACGCTTCCTGCCGCCGGTCAGCTTCCCGTACGGCGCGTACCACGCGGCCGAGATCCAGTACCTGTTCGACATCGGCTCGCCCATCCCGGCCGACCTGGACGAGGACCAGCAGCGCCTCGCCGACGCGATGGTGGACTACTGGACGACCTTTGCCAGGACCGGCCAGCCGAGCTCGCCCGGCCGGCTGCCGTGGCCGCGCCTCCGCGCCGACAGCGAGCGCCGACTCACGCTCGACACGCCGGCGCGATCGATCGAGACCGACTTCGCGGCCGATCACCACTGCGACTTCTGGGCCGCGCCCGGCCAGTGAGCTGAGATCGCCCGATCGGCGCGCGGTGGGCGAGCGCGCGCCGATCGGGCGCTTCTCGAACCGGGGAGTCCGCGCTACGCTTCTCTCGACGTGGGTCGAGAGCGCGCGCAGCGGAAGGCGAGCGAGTGCTGACGGCGGCGATCTTCGACGTCGACGGCCTGCTCATCGACTCCGAGCCGATCTGGCACCGGACCGAGGTCGAGGTGTTCGCCGGGTTCGGCATCGCGCTGACCGAGGCGATGTGCCTGGAGACGACGGGCCTCCGCGTCGACGAGACCGTGGCGCACTGGCTCGCCCGCTTCGGGAAGCGTGGCACCGACGGCGGGCAGATCGCCGAGCAGCTGGTCGACCGCATGGTCGAGCGGGTGCGCGGCGAGGGGCGTGCGCTCGACGGGGCCGCGCAGTCGATCGCGGTCTGCCGCGAGGTGGGCCTGGGGGTGGCGGTGGCGTCCTCGTCGCCCGAGCGGCTCATCGACGCCGCGGTCGAGCGGCTCGGGCTGGCCGACGTGCTGCGCATCCGGGTCTCGGCCGAGCGCGAGGCCCTCGGCAAGCCGCATCCGGCGGTGATCCTCACCTGCGCCGGCCGCCTCGGCGTCCCGGCCCTCGAGTGCGTCGTGTTCGAGGACTCGATGAACGGGGTGATCGCAGCCAAGGCGGCGCGCGCCCTGTGCGTCGCGGTGCCGCAGGCGCCGGCGGCTCGCGATCCGCGCTTCGCGATCGCCGACCGCGTGCTCGGCTCGCTGCTCGAGGTCGACCGGGCGCTCCTCGAGGGGCTCGGTGCGCCCCGGTCGTGACGGCCGTAGACTTCGCCGCATGACCTTCGAACAGTTCCAGGCGTCGCTCGCGGGCGATGAACCGCCGGCGGGACTGAGCGCGGCCGCGCGCGCCCTCTGGCTCGACGGCAAGGGCAAGTGGAGCGAGGCGCACGACCTGGCCGGCGAGATGGCCGGCCCGGGTGGCGCGATCATCCACGCCTATCTCCACCGCAAGGAGGGCGACCTCGACAACGCCCGCTACTGGTACCGCCGGGCCGCGCGCTCGCCGGCCAGCGGATCGCTCGAGGTCGAGTGGCAGGCGCTGGTGCGCGAGCACCTGTGACGCGCGGCCGCGTCAGAAGAGGACGCGCACGCCGAGCGACGCCGCCAGCGTCGCCGCGCCCTCGACCCGGTAGCGGTGGCCCGGGTCGTCGATGATCGGGACGTGGAAGGGATTGACCTCGTCGGTGCCCGGGTCGACCGCGTCGTCGGCGTCGTCCCCGTCGGCGCCGGCGTCGGCGAAGCTGATGAGGTGCGCCTGCTCCCAGCCGAGCTGGAGCCCGGCGTCGACCCGCACGATGTCGGTCACCGCCGCGTCGACCCCGAGCCGCCCGGCCAGGGTCAGGTAGTCCTGCACGTTCGACACGCCCGGGTGGTCCGCGGCCTGCAGGCCGGGCTCCACCGGATCGGCGTCGATGACCAGCGGCCCACCTCCCGACGCGCGGCCGGCGTACGCGAAGACCTCCCACATGTCCGTGTAGGCGCGGCCGGCGAACAGCGCCTCGATCTCGCCGCCGAGCTGCACGTCGACCCGCTGGCGCCGCGAGCGGCTCTGCCACGCGGTCACTCCGACGCCGAAGCGGCCGCCGACTCGCTGCTGCGCGCCGGTCTTCTCGGCGGCGAACGCGCCGCCGCGATCGTCGAGCGGCGCGCCGGAGCGCGTGGCGATCGGCCCCATCCACCAGAGCTCGAAGGTCGGCTCGGCCCGGCCGATCTGCCGCGCCATCGAGGTGTACAGGCGGAGCTCGTGCACCCCGCGCGACACGCCGCTCTCGCGCGCCGGGCGGTCGCCGTCGAAGGCCATGACCGACCCGATCGACAGGCGCAGCTCGGCCCCGGTCTTCCAGGTCGGCTTGCTCGGGTCGCGCGCCTGGACCAGCGGCGCCCACACGACACCGAGGTGGAGCTGGTCGAGCCCGGCCCGGCTCCTGCCGCGAAAGACGGCCGCGCCGCCCGCGCCGCCGGCGCCCGGGTGCGACGCGTCGAAGCCGGTCCCGGGCAGGAGGCCGTCGGCCACCGTGGTCGAGTTGGTGGCGTCGATGCAGGTCGCGTCGCGCGCGCTGGCCGCGAACACGCAGCGGTCGGCGCGCTGATCGAACTCGAGCCGGCGCGTGTCGCGCACCACCACCGGCAGGGCCAGGGTCACGGCCAGGTCGGTGTACACCCCGACCTCGACCCGCGGCACCAGCTCGTGGCGCGTGCCGGAGAAGACCAGGTCCTTGACCAGCGGCATCGGCCCGTCCGGATCGGTGCCGGGCGCGCCGCTCGCCTCGCGCTCGATGGTCGATCGGCGCGAGGTCACCCGGTAGTCGAGCGAGACATGGACGTCGTACGGATCGCCGGGGTCGAGCGCGCTGGCCACCTCGCTGTCGGGCCCCTCAGGGGGCCCCGCAGGCAGAGTGCTCGGATGATCGCTTGGGGGAACTGGCGGGGGCCTCCTGGAGGGCCCCGCAGGCAGAGTGCTCGGATGATCGCCTGGGGGAACTGGCGGGGGCCCCGCGGCGACCGGCGCGGGCCAGGCCAGCGCGGCCAGCGCGGCGAGCGCGGCCCGAGGCGCCGCGGCGAGCCCGGCCGCCCGCCCGCCCGCGCGGGCGCGGCCGCGGCAGCTCACACGCCCGCCTCGCGGTCGCGCAGGCCGAACTCCTTCATCTTCATCTGCAGGCTCTTGCGGCTGATCTTGAGCAGCTTGGCCGCCTGGGTCACGTTGCCGCCGGTCTCATCGAGCGCGCGGGCGATGAGCTCGCGCTCGACCCGGCTGGTCTCGGCCCGCACCATCGCCTTGAGCGAGGTCGGCCCGGTCGGCTCGCGCACCTCGAGGGCGGTGGCCGGGACCATCGGCACGCCGATCTCCTGGGTCGGCGGCGGGCGCGGCGGCCCGTCCCCCTCGCCGCGCAGATCGGCCGGCAGGTCGTCGACGTCGATGTGCTCGGTGGTCGAGAACAGGATGGTCCGCTCGAGCACGTTCTCCAGCTCGCGGATGTTGCCCGGCCACGAGTGGTGCTTGAGCGTGCGCATCGCCTCCTCGGAGATGCCGAGCACGCTCTTCTTCAGCCGCTCGTTGAACTTGGCGATGATGTGCTCGACCAGGAGCGGGATGTCGCCCGTCCGCTGGCGGAGCGGCGGGATGGCCAGCGGCACCACGTTCAGCCGGTAGAACAGGTCCTCGCGGAAGTTGCCGTCCTTGATCTCGCGCTCGAGGTCGCGGTTGGTGGCGGTGATGAGCCGGACGTCCACCTTGAGCGTCTTCAGCCCGCCCACCCGCTCGAACTCCGACTCCTGGATCGCGCGCAGGAGCTTGACCTGCATCTCGACCGGTATCTCGCCGATCTCGTCGAGGAACAGGGTGCCGCCGTCGGCCAGCTCGAAGCGTCCCGGCTTGGAGCTGGTCGCGCCGGTGAACGCGCCCTTCTCGTAGCCGAACAGCTCCGACTCCATCAGCGTCTTGGGGATGGCCGCGCAGTTGATCTTGATGAAGGGCCCGCCCTTGCGGCTCGAGTGCTCGTGCAGCGCCTTGGCCACCAGCTCCTTGCCGGTGCCGGACTCGCCGGTGATGAGCACGGTCGACGGCGTGTCGGCGACCTTCTTGATGATGCCGTAGATGACCTGCATCTCGAGGCTCTGACCGACCAGGCCGAACGCACCGCGCGCGCCGCTGTCGCCGGCCGCCAGCGGGCGGGCCTCGCGGCGCGACAGGTGGGCCTGCATGACCGCCTTGTTGACGATGATGCGGATCTGCTCCTGCTCGAACGGCTTCTCGATGTAGTCGAAGGCGCCGGCCTTGACCGCGGCGACCGCGTTGTCGACCGTGCCGAACGCGGTGATCATGATGACCGGCACCGCCGGGTGATGGGCCGAGGCGTGGCGCAGGACCTCCATGCCGTCCACCCGCGGCATCTTGAGGTCGGTGATGATGACGTCGACCGGCTGGGCCAGCGCCTCGATCGCGTCGGCCCCGTCCGCGGCCTGCACCACGTCGTAGCCCTCGCGCCGCAGGATGGCGACCAGGACGCGCCGCAGATTGGGCTCGTCGTCTGCGACCAGGATGCGGGCGCTCGCCGCCATGGCTGGACTCTAACTCACCGTCCCGGCTTGTCCCCGGCGACGGCCGCGGCGGGCGCGGGGCGCGCCGCGGCCGGCGTATCGTCGCGAGAACCCGCGCGAAATCCCGAAACGCGCTGAGTGGTGGTGGCGTGCGGGTCTTCCTCGCTCACCGGCAGGGACGGCCCCAGCGCGGGCAGGAACACCGAGAAGGTCGATCCCTTGCCCGGCGCCGACCTGACCTCGATGGTGCCGCCGTGCTGGGTGACGATGCGCTGCGAGATGGCCAGACCGAGCCCGGTCCCGCGCGACTTGGTGGTGAAGAACGGGATGAAGAGGTTCTTGAGCTTGTCGCGCGGGATGCCGATGCCGGAGTCGCGGAACCGGATCTCGGCGAACGAGCCGTAGCCCAGGCGCGAGCGCCGCCGCCGCGTGGTCACGATCTCGAGGGTGCCGGGCGAGGCCGGCGCGCCCTCGACCGCCTGGAGCGCGTTGAGCCCGAGGTTGAGGAACACCTGGCGCAGCTGCTCGGCGTCGCCCGCCACCGGGGGCAAGAGGTCGTCGAGCCGCACGTCGATGCGCACCCTGCCCGACGCCTCGTAGGTCTCCATGAGCTGCACGGTCTTGCGCACGACCTCGTTGACGTCGACCTCGCCGGCCTGGGCCGGATCGCTGCGCGACGGGCGCGCGTAGTCGAGGAACTGGCTGAGGACGTTGTTCAGCCGGTTGACCTCCTCGACGATGATGTTGAGGAACTCGGCCGACTCGGCGGTGAGCTCGACCGGCTCTCCGTCGGGGCCGACCAGGAGCTGGGCCGCGCCCTTGATGGCGCCGAGCGGGTTGCGGATCTCGTGGGCCAGGCCTGCCGCCATCTCGCCGATCGCGGCCAGGCGCTCGCGCTCGCGCACCCGCTCGTAGACCTGGGTGTTCTCGATGGTGAGCGCCACCTGGCCGGCCAGCCGGCGGAAGACGTCGATGTCGTCGAGGTCGAAGGCGTCCTCGACCCGCTCGTCGCGGAAGCCCATCAGGCCGAGCAGCCACGGGCCCTGCTCGGTCTCGGCGGTGCCGAAGATGGGCACCGCCAGCGAGACGTGCATCGACTCCATGGTCTGCACCATCAGATCGAGCGCCTCCGAGTGGGCGCGCGCGTCGGGGTCGGCGGCCGAGCGCGCGGCCAGCTCGCGCTCGCGGCTGAGGGTCTCCAGCTCGACGTAGCCGGCCCGCAGGCGCTCGAGCAGGCGGCGGTGGCTGACCACGTCGATGCGGTCGAGCGGGCGGCCGGGGCCGTGGTGGCCGACCAGATCGTGGCCGGCGCCGTCGGCGTCGAGCAGGTAGATGCAGGAGTGGGTGAGGCGGCGCGACTCCTCGACCGCCAGCATGATGCGGCGGACGATGTCGCCGATGTCGACCGAGGCGCCCAGCGTGCGCCGCACGTCCTCGAGCCGGCCGCGCAGCTCGCTCTGCTGGCGGGCGAGCAGCCGGTTGATCATGTTCTCCAGCCGGCTGCGCACCGGCTCGAACAGGATGAGGATGACGAACGACGCGACCAGCGCGTTGAGCAGGAACAGGCCCTCCTGGCCGCCCCCCACCCACGCCAGCAGCAGGCCGTAGGTGGCCCACAGGAGCACGACCAGGGTGCCGAGCACGACCATCTTGCCGACCAGCTCGTGGACGTCGAGCAGGCGGAAGCGGAACAGGGTCTGCGACAGGAAGTAGAGGTAGAGGATGGTGAGGACGTTGCCGAGGGTGGGCCAGGCCAGGCCGAGGCGCGGCAGCGAGTCGGTCATCGACAGCGTGATGGCGACCAGACCGCCCAGCATGAGGTAGCGGATGCGCGTGCGCGCGACCCGGCCGGTCGTCAGCCGGTACTGGAGGAAGAGCTCGTACACGCACCGGTACAGGCTGCCGTAGACGTAGGCGGCGAACGGGATCTGGAACCACAGGCGATCGTGCCAGGGGCCGAACACCGCCGAGACCAGGAGCGCGAGGTAGGCCAGGATGGTCCAGGCGAGGCTCACCCGCGGCGAGCGGCGCACGCCGCCGATCGACGGCTCGGCCAGGAACTCGCGGAAGAAGCGCAGCGCGACCGGCGGGATGGTGGCGGCCGGCCACAGCGCGAGCCAGCCGACCAGCGGCTGGCGCGTGGCCATCGCGATGAAGTTGCAGAGGTGCCAGGCCGACACCATGAAGGCGAAGGCCGCGAAGGAGGTATAGGTCCGCCGCGTGCGATCCCGGAGGAGCACCGACGCGCCGATGGCCAGGATGACCAGCGACGCGAGCAGGGACGAGATGGCGACGACGTTCACGCCTCTTGCAAGGCTACAGAGGGGCGACGGGGCCCGCAACCGCTCGTGCAGCCGCGTGGTAGCTTGGTGACGTGGACGCGCGGGACGAGCGGCAGGGCCTGCTCCGGCGGCTGCCCAAGATCGACGATCTCCTGCGACGGGGCGAGGTGCAGGCCTGGCCGGCGCCGCGCTGGGCGGTGGTGGAGGCCATGCGGCGCGAGGTGGACGGGCTGCGCCGGGCGATCCTGGCCGGCTCGTCGGAGCGGACCGAGCTCGACCTCGAGGCGGTGCGGCGCGCGAGCGAGGTGCTGGCCCGGCCCACCCTGCGCCGCGTGATCAACGCGACCGGCGTGGTCCTGCACACCAACCTGGGGCGCGCGCCGCTGCCCGAGGGCGCGATCGCCGCCGCGGCCGAGGTGGCGCGCGGCTACTCCAACCTCGAGTACGACCTGGGCGGCGGCGCGCGCGGGTCGCGCCACGCCCACCTGGATGGGCTGCTGGGCGAGCTGTGCGGCGCCGAGGCGGCGGCGGTGGTCAACAACAACGCGGCGGCGGTGATGCTGTGCCTGTCGGCGTGCGCGGCGGGGCGCGAGGTGGTGGTGTCGCGCGGCGAGCTCATCGAGATCGGCGGCTCGTTCCGCATCCCCGACGTCATGCGGCTGTCGGGGGCGCGCCTGGTCGAGGTCGGCACCACCAACAAGACGCGCGCGGCCGACTACGAGCAGGCGGTGACCGGCGACACCGCGGTGCTGCTCAAGGTGCACCGGTCGAACTTCCGCGTGGTCGGCTTCACCCAGGAGGTGGAGCCGGCCGAGCTGGTCGCGATCGGTCGGCGGCGCGGGCTGCTGACGATGATCGATCTGGGGTCGGGCAGCCTGGTCGGCGCCGGCGAGCTGGCCGCGCTCGGGCTGCCGCCCGAGCCGGACGTGCGCGCCACGGTCGGCTCGGGGGCCGAGCTGGTGACGTTCTCGGGCGACAAGCTGCTGGGCGGGCCGCAGGCCGGCATCATCGCCGGCAGCCGCGCCGCGGTCGGGCTGGTCCGCACGCACCCGCTCATGCGCGCGCTGCGCCCCGACAAGCTGACCCTGGCCGCGCTGGCCGCCACGTTGCGCCTCTACCGCGACGGGCGCGACGGCGAGGTGCCGGTCCTGGCCATGCTGCGCGCGAGCGACGCGGAGCTCTCCGGCCGCGCCGCCGAGCTGGCGCGCGGCATCGGCGCGGCGCCGGCGGGCGCGTCGGTCGCGGTGGTCGCCTGCCGCTCGGCGGTGGGGGGCGGCGCGCTGCCCGGCGGCGAGCTGCCGTCGTGGGCGGTGGCGCTGGCGGTGGGCGGCGGCTCGGCCGAGGCGCTCGACAGCGAGCTGCGCGCCGCCGGCGTGCCGGTGGTGGGGCGCATCGTGGACGATCGGCTGCTGCTCGACGTGCGCACGATCGCGGCGGGCGAGGTGGCGGAGGCGGCGGCGGCGGCGCGCGGGGCGCTGGCCGCGGTGGTGGCGGCGCGCGGGGCGGGGTCGGCGGCGGCGAGCGGGGACGCATCGGGGAGCGGGCGTGGGCGAGGAGCGCGGGGCGGATGAGCGCCGCGGCGGGGGGACCGGTGGTCGTCGCGGTGGCGAGCGGGAAGGGCGGCACCGGCAAGTCGCTGCTCGCGGCCAACCTCAGCCTGCTCCTGGCCTCGTTCGGCAAGCGGGTGGTCGCGGTCGACGCCGCGCTCGGCGACCTCGGCCTCTACGGCATGCTCGGGGTCGGCGAGACGCGGCTGACCCTGCGCGACGCGCTCAAGCCGGGCGGGCCGCCGCTGGGCGACCTGGTCATGGTCACCGCGGTGGCCGGGCTGGGCCTCATCGCCTCCGAGGCCGGCGCCGCGCCGGCGGAGCTCGACCAGGCGGCCGCGGCCCAGCTGGCGCCGCAGCTCGGTCGCCTCGACGCCGACTATGTCGTGGTCGACCTGCCGTCGGGCTGCTCGCGCTACGTGGTCGAGCTGCTGGTCACCGCGGATCTCCGGATCCTGGTCCTCCTGCCCGAGCCGCCGGCGGTGGAGCTGGCCGCGCGCCTCCTGCGCGCCTCGTTCGGGCGCAGCCTCGAGCGCGCCGGCATGAGCGCGCTGGTCGCCGACGGGCGGCTGCCCATCCCGCTCGACATGGTCGAGCGCGCGCCCCAGGTGCGCGAGCACATGCTGGGGCTGCGCGCCGCCGTCGTGCTCAACGCGGTGCGCTCGCGCGCGGACGTCGATCTCGGCGCCGGCATCGCGACCGCCATGCGCCGCCGGCTCGGCCTGCCGGTGCGCTACAGCGGCCACGTCGAGTACGACGACGCGGTGTGGGTGTCGCAGCGGCGGCGGCGCGCGCTCCTCATCGAGCACCCGGAGTCGCGCGCGGCCAAGGGGGTGGAGAAGGTGATGCGGCGGCTTCTGGCGCGCGACGCCGAGGCCGCGCGCGCGGGCGCCGGCGCGCCCGGCGAGAGCGAGAACCACTACCAGCTCCTCGAGGTGGCGCCGACCGCGAGCGACGAGGAGATCCGCCGCGCCCACCGGCGCGTGCGGCAGATGTACGGCCGCGACTCGGTGGCGGTGAGCGGCCTCTACACGCGCGACGGGCTGGACGCGCTGCAGCTGCGCTTCGACGAGGCCTACGCCACCCTGATGGACGGGCAGCGGCGCAAGGCCTACGACCAGCGCCTGTTCCCCGACGGTGTGCCGTCGGCCGGGCAGGTGGGGCGCGCGGGCAACCGGCGGCGCGCGACCTCGCCCGACCCGGCGCGCGGCCCGGCCCCGTCCATCCCGCCCGACGCCGACTGGAGCGGGCGCCTCCTGCGCGAGGTGCGCGAGGCCCTCGGCATCGAGCTGCGCGAGATCAGCGAGCGCACCAAGGTCGGCATCGGCTACCTGAGCGCGATCGAGGAGGAGGTGTTCGAGAAGCTGCCGGCGCCGGTCTACGTGCGCGGCTTCCTCGTCGAGTACGTGAAGATGCTCGGCGTCGACCTCCCGCGCGTGCTCGAGACCTACTTCCAGCGCTTCCTGGCCAGCCGGGCCCCCGAGCCGCCGGCCTGAGCCGGGCGGGGCGCTAGCTGAGGAAGGCGCGAAGGGCCGACCGAGGGTACGTTCTGGGCCAGGCGACGAGGTCGCCACGCGAATACGGAGTCGGGCTCCTACCGGATGCGTTCGACCAGCATCTGGCCCTCGACGCCTTCGACGGTGAGGGTGCAGCCGTCGGCGGTGCGGCGGATCTGCACGCGGGGCGAGATCTTGTAGGCGTAGCGGGCCTCGGTGCCCAGCTGGCGCCAGATCTGGCCGTTCGCGAGGCCGAGCATGGTGCGGCCGGTCCAGCCCTGGAACTCGCCGTCGATGCGGCTGTCGATCGGCGCCGTGCAGCCGGCCTGCTTGCGGTTGGCCATCACGCGGACCATCATCCGCCCGATCCAGCCGTCGAGGGCGGCGAGCTCGGCGCCCGACAGCTTGTCGAGCCCGGCGGCTCGAAATTCGGCCTGGCTCATCAGGTTCCTGAGCTCGAGGATCGCCGCCGACGAGCGCGGCGGCGATGGCCGCGGCTCGCCAGGCGCGAGCCCCGACGCCGTGAGGACGACGAAACCCACCAGAGCGGCGGCGCACAGTGCGCCACGCCGCCGACAGATGCCACCCCGCTCCATCGCCCGCCTCCCCGCACGTCGGCCCCCGCCGACGATGCGAAGGCGAGCATACCGTGCTGCGCGTCGCTCGCCCCGACGAAGTGCTTCGCCCCCGCGCGGCGCTCCAGCCCGGGTGATCGCGAGCACGGCCCGATCCGATCCAGGGCTCGCCTCGGTCGCCGCCGGTCTACAGACCCTTGCGCAGGCCGGCGATGCGCGGCGCCCGGCTCTTCGGGCTGTCGAGGCTGAAGGCGCGCGCGTCGCCCAGCTCGGTCCGCACGAACGCCTCGGTGCGCTGGACGGCGGCGGTCAGCGCGCGGTCGGCCGCGCCGAAGCTGGCCCAGGCGATCTTCTCCGCGTCCGGGTCGTACTCCCACAGGCCCACGAGGCGGCCGCGGTCGAAGATGCCGTGGCTGGGCAGGTCGGTGAGCCGGCTGACCTCCACGCGCGCCTTGTCCGCGACGGCGGTGCGCGCGCCGTCGTCCGGATCGATGAGGCCGGCGACGTCGCGGCGGAGGAGGACGAGCGCGTCGATCGCGCTGACCAGGGCGACCTGGGCCTGCCTCGGCCGCACGAAGCGCCGCAGCTCGGCGAGGTCGTCGGCGTGCATGAGGCGGTCGCGCTCGCCCTCGCCGTCGCCGAGCGGGACCAGGCCGAGCGGCGCGACCGCCGCCGCCGCCGCCTTCACGCCCAGGCCCGAGAACCACTGGAACTCGGCGAGCGTGGCCGGACCGATCCAGCGGAAGTAGCGCCGCGCCAGCTCCACCAGCGCCTCGCCCCGCGACATGGCAAGCCGCGCGCGCGGGCTGGGATCCCAGCGCACGTAGCGGTAGCGCTGCTGATCGAGCCGGCCGTTGACCGGCACGCGGCGGATGCGCCCCTCGGTCTGCAGCCGGCCCAGGCCGACCGGCAAGGTGGTGGTGAGCCCCTTCTTCGTGCCCTCGGGGCCGAGGCTGCGCGCCGCCTTGCCCACCGCCGCGCGCAGCTCGTCGGGCGTGAGCGCCTCGCGCGCGACCGCCTTCTCGATGGCGGCGCACAGCCGATCGATCTCCTTCGCCGTGACGCCCAGCTTCTCGGCGGTGCGCATCTCGCCGGGCCCCTCGCCGACCGCGAGCGCGAGGCCGAACTCGGACGCCGGCACCACATAGGTGCAGCCGCGCGCGCTCGGCAGCTCGTGGATCTCGAGCGCCGCAACCGCCGCGTCGGCCGCCTCGCGCGACGTGCCGGCCCGCGCGAACAGGGTCAGGTACGGCCCGACCCCGCCCACCGAGCGCGCCCATCCCGACCGCTCGAGCACCGCTGCCGGCGCCGCGCCCTCCAGCGATCCGTCGAGCCCCTGTCTGTGTGCCCACCAGGCGCGAAGCGTGGCCGCATCCATGGGCCGGACTCTACGCGCGCCCGCCCGCGGATGGCTTCTCCGATGTTGCGAAAGTGGGTCTCGCCGCAAACCGACTCAGGCGCCGGCCACACCGAACACGGACGCCATGCGCGTCGTCTCGGTGCGCGAGAGGCCGGCGGCGCGGGCTTCCTCGCGCCAGCCGGCCACGACCTCCGAGACCTCGCGGACGAGGCGGCGGGCGCGCGCGCGGCCCAGGCGGTAGAGGTCGGCGGTGGCGATGACCGGGTCGAGGTGCGGCGCCGCGCTGGCGCCGTCGAGGGTGAGGGTGTGCTCGGCCTTGCCGGGGCTGGCGTTCATGTCGTAGGCCGGCGCGAGCCGCCAGCCGCTCGGCTCGCGGATGAAGCCGTGGTTGCGCAGGTGATCGTCGCGGTTGCCGACCAGCACGTTGAAGACGACGCGGCGGTAGAGCTCCTCGAGGTCCTCGTCGATGTGGCCGGCCGCGCCCTGGTCGGCGATGAACTGGGCCAGGTCGAGGTAGCTCGCGCCGCCGTCGCCGTCGTGCCGCTCGAGCAGGGTCATGGCCGACGCGAACATGCGGCGGCTGCCCTCGCCGCGGTCGAAGCGGGCCACGCAGAAGGTGGCGTGGCGCCCGGTCAGCGCCTCGAGGCGCGAGGGCGGGACGCGGATGCCGGCGCGCGCGGCCAGGCGATGGACCACGAGCTCCCACGCGCCCACGTCGTGGCGGTCCTCGCGCGCCGGGAACTTGGCGATCCACAGCGCGCCGTCGTCGCCGGTGAAGCTGGCCTTGGGGCGCGCGCCGCCCAGCGACGTACCCGGAGCGATCAGCGCGGCCAGCCACTGCTCGTACTCGGGCAGCCCCTCGACGCCCGGCTCCTCGACGCGCTGGCTGAGGCGGGCCAGCTCGCGCAGGCTGGTCACCGGCGGGGCCGCGAGCGCGCTGGTGTCGACGAACTCGCCGCCCCCGGCCGGGCGAAAGCGCAGCGCGCCGACCCGCGTGGCGTCGTGCACGCCGAGGAGGAAGTCCATCTCGTGCAGCGCGCGCATCCTGCGCTGCTCGCGCGCCGCGGCCGCCGCCTCGCGCCGCTCCATCAGCACGCGGCCCCAGCGATCGGGCGCCGAGTCCATGAAGATGCCGAAGGCCGGCGCCCGCCGCGGCGGGTGCTGCTCGCCGGGCCACAGCTCGAGCCGCGGATCGAGCATGAACACGCGCTCGCTGGTGAGCCAGTCGCGGTCGTACTCGAACGAGCCGGGCAGGTCGGTGCGCACATCGTGCCGGTAGAGCGTGCCGACCCGCCCCTGCACGCCGAGCTCGGCGGCGTCGAGGAACACCTCGAACGCCTCGCGCGCGGCGCTACCTCGCGGAGGCATCGCCGCCTCCGCCGCCGCCCGGCGCGTCGGGGGCGCGCCGCTTGCGCGTCCTGCGCGCCGGCAGCTCGAGGTCCTGCAGCTTGCGGCCGAGCTCGTCGTCGCGCGCGACCGCGTCGAGGTCGGCGTCGAGGCCGAGCACGCGCAGCGCCCGCGCATACGTGCCGAGCGCGATGGCCGGGTCGCCCTTCTCGAGGCGATGGAGCGTGTCGCGCGAGACCCCCATCCGCTCGGCGAACAGCACGGTCGACATCGCGCGGCGCAGCCTGGCCAGGCGCAGCCGCTCACCGAGCGCCTGCATCTGCTTCTCGACCGCGGGAAACGGCCGTCGATGGATGCGCGACATGTCCGATAGTATGGACTTACTCGTCAGAAGTGTCGATGTTATCGGACAGGTTGCTGGTCATGAACGATGAATGTCCGATATTTCATACAAAATGAGCCCGAATGTCCGAATGACAGGACACGCTCCCTTCCGGCGCCGTAGGCACGCTTGACCCCACAAGGGGGACGGCGCCCCCGCGCGCGGCTCGCCGCCTCATCTGGTCTCGCGGGGTTCACCCCCGAGCGGCGTGGTACGGGGGATGCACACACCGAGGGTCATGCGGTCGCGACCCCTTCAGTTCGGTGGTCAGGCGGCGCTCTTCTGGGTCGCCGCGGGCATCCTGGTCTTCAACCTGCTCGACGCGATCCTCACCCTCACGGTGGTGCACGCGGGCGCCGCCGCCGAGGCCAACCCGCTCATGGATGTGTCGCTGTCGTGGGGCGGTGTCTGGTTCGTCCTGGTCAAGCTGTCGATCGTGTCGCTCGGCGTGCAGCTCCTGTGGCGCCTGCGGCGGATCCGGCTGGCCGCGCTCGGACTGGTCGGCATGTGTGTCTTCTACATGGGCGTCGTGGCCTACCAGCTGGCCGCCATCGGCGTGTCGACCTGGGCGGCTTGACCGCCCGCTGACGCCCCCCTACCATCGAGAGCGATGGCAACGCTCATCGAAACCGCGAAGCGAGCCCGCCAGCTCGCCCGCGCGATCGCGTCGGATCTCACCCTCTATCACGAGGCGAAGATCATGGACGGCATCGCCAACGACACGCTGTTCGAGGCGATGCACGACGAGATCGAAGAGGGGCGCGAGCTGTTCAAGAGCCGCGTGACCTCGGAGATCTACGCCCAGAACATCTACGACCGCGCCCTGGTGGATGTCCTGGTCAAGTCCAAGGGGCACGTCAAGTCGAAGATCTGGTAACCGAGCCCGGAGGCGACGAGCAGCGCCGGCGCTTCGACATCGGAGCCGCCGACGCGGATCGCGCCGGCCGGCTCGATCAGTTCCTGGCCGACGCGCTCGCCGGCGGTGAGCGGCCGCTGTCGCGCTCCCAGGTGCGGCGCCTCATCGATCAGGGCCTGGTCGAGGTCAACGGCCGGGCGGTCAAGGCGGGCGCGCGGCTGCGGCCCGGCGATCGGGTCGACGTGCGCATCCCGCCGCCGGCGCCGGCGCGCGCCGAGCCGCAGGAGATGGAGCTCGCCGTCCTCCACGAGGACGCCCACCTCATCGTCATCGACAAGCCGGCCGGGCTGGTCGTGCACCCGGCGCCGGGCCACCCGGATCACACGCTGGTCAACGCGCTGCTCGCCCGCTGTCCTGATCTCGCCGGCGTCGGCGGCGAGCTCCGCCCCGGCATCGTGCACCGCCTCGACAAGGGGACCTCGGGCGTCATGGTCGCGACCAAGGACGACGCCACCCACGCGGCGCTGGCCGCCCGCTTCGTGGACAAGTCGCTCCGGCGAGAGTACCTGGCCGTGGTCGCGCCGCCGCCGCGCCAGCTCGCGGGCACCTTCTCGACCCTGTACGGCCGCCATCCGGTGCACCGCAAGCGCTTCTCTTCGCGCGTGGCGCGCGGCAAGCGCGCGGTCACCCACTACCGCGTCGTGGAGCGCTTCGGCGATCTCGCGGCGCTGGTCAGGTGCCGGCTCGAGACCGGGCGCACGCACCAGATCCGCGTCCACTTCGCCGACGCCGGATCGCCCGTCCTGGGCGACGCGACCTACGGCCGCCGCCCCGGCGCGCCGCTGGCCGCCGAGCTGGCCGCGCGACTGGGGCGCCAGGCGCTCCACGCGGCGCTCCTCGAGTTCGAGCATCCGCGCACCGGCGAGCTCCTCCGCTTCGAGACCGCCCCGCCCGGCGACATGCAGGCCGTCATCGACGATCTGCGCCGCGCGCATGCCTGAGGCCGCGCGCGGTTGCCCGCCCCGGCCGCGCGGGCTACAACCGCACGATGCCCTCCGCAGCCCCGATTCGCGTGCTGCGCTCGTCCGTGATCCCGGAGTCACTGTTCGTGCACGGGTTCCCCGAGCGCACCGGCGGAGTGTCGACCGGGGCGCGGGCGTCGCTCAACCTCGGCCGCCGCTGGGGCGACGACGCCGACGCGGTGGCGGAGAATCGCCGCCGCCTCGCCGCCCACGCCGGCTACGACCCGGAGGCGCTGGTGGCGGCCCGCCACGTGCACGGCACCGACGTCTGGCGCGTGGGCGAGCCTCTGCCCGACGACGCCGAGTTCGACGGCCTGGTGTGCGATCGCGCCGGGCCGGTGCTGGGCGCGTTCGCCGCCGACTGCATCCCGCTCCTGTTCGCCGACCCATCGAGCGGCGTGGTCGGCGCCGCCCACGCCGGCTGGCGCGGCACCGTCGCCGGCGTGGCGGTCAACGTCATCGGCCGCATGGTCGAGTCGGGCGCACGCGCCGCCGACATCCGCGTCGCGCTCGGTCCGTCGATCGGGCCCTGCTGCTTCGAGGTCGGCCCCGAGGTCGTGGCCGAGTTCACCGAGGCGCTGCCATCGGTGTCCGGGCTGGTGGTGGAGGGGCCGCGCAAGCCGCACATCGATCTGCGCGTCGCGACCCGCGTGCTGCTCGAGCGCGCCGGCGTCAGGCCGGAGCACATCGACGACGCCCCGCCGTGCACCCGCTGCGAGCCGGACCGCTTCTTCTCGTACCGGCGCGACGGCGCGAGCGGCGGCGTGCACATGGGCTTCATCGCCCGCCGCCAGGCGTGATCGGCGCGCCGATCCGCCCGGCGACGCGGACCGGGACGCGACCGGCTCAGTCGTCCGCGTAGCGGCGGCTCGACCAGCGCGGCCGGGGCGGCGCGCGCGCGAGGAAGAGCCGATGGAAGAGGATGCCGGCCCCGAAGCCGCCGACGTGCGCCCACCACGCCACGCCGCCTTCCTCTGCGCCCATGCCGGCCCAGCCCTGGAATAACTGTAAGCCGAACCAGATGAGAAGGAACGTGACGGCCGGCAGCTCGAAGAAGAGCGGGATGAAAACGATCGGCACCAGCGTCAGCACTCGAGCGCGCGGGAACAGGAGGAAGTAGGCGCCCAGCACGCCTGCGATGGCGCCCGACGCGCCCACGGTGGGGGCCAGCGAGTTGCCGTTCGTGATGACATGGAGCGCGCCCGCCGCCAGCCCGCACAGCACATAGAAGAGGAGGAAGCGGACGTGCCCCATGCGGTCCTCGACGTTGTCGCCGAAGATCCACAGGAACCACATGTTGCCGATGACGTGAAGCCAGCTTTCATGCAGGAACATGCTGGTCAGGAACGACAGGTATCCGTCGGGCGCGACGCCGTAGTGGGCGGCCGCTTCCGGATGGGTGTAGCGAGCCGGGATGAGCGCGCGCGTCTCGATGAGGTGCTGCAGCGCTCGTTCCGGAAGCTGGCTCTGGTACACGAACACCAGCACGTTGACCGCGATGAGCGCCCATGTGACGAGGGGCGCGCGGCGTGCGGGGGTATCGTCGCGCAGGGGTATCACGGCGTTCACCGCAATCTAGCAGGCGGTCGAAGTGCTCGCTCGAGTCGTTTTCGTGCGCACCGATCCCACCGCGAGTGGACGACGATCACAGTGGGTCGAGTTGCTCGAGAGGGGACCTGAAGCTATCTTCGCCGCGGCCGAGCTGGCATGTACACACGGCCGCTGTGATCGGTAGTAGCCATCCATCCACGAGAGAGGAGAGGCGAAGCTCATGAGGAACCGGATCATTGCTGCGCTTGGAATTGCTTTACTGGCGGTCCTCGCGTCTTCGGACGCGATGGCTCAGAACGAACCCGCGTACGGCACGGCCGGCTGCGGCCTCGGCTCCATGCTCATCGGAGCCAAGCCGGGCATCATCCAGATCTTTGCCGGGACGACCAACGGCACCTTCGGCACGCAGACCTTCGGCATCACGTCCGGCACGTCCAACTGCGCCGACACCAGCGCCGCCAGCGCCAGCACCAAGAACTTCGTCCAGACCAACCGGGCGGTCGTGGCCAAGGACATCGCGCGCGGGCAGGGCGAGACCATCGCCACGCTCAGCACGATGGCCGGCTGCCGCGACAGCCGCACGGTCGGCAGCTCGCTGCAGAAGAACTTCAAGCGCATCTTCACCGATCCGGCGATCGCCGATCGGCAGGTGGCGGACAACGTGGTCTCGGTGCTGAAGAGCGACGGGGCCCTCTCCTGCCGGAAGCTGTAGGAGGATCGCCATGAAGATGAAGATGAAGATGAAGACGACCATCGCGCTCGCGCTCGTCCTGCTCCTGTCGGCCGCCGGTGCCGCCCTGGCTCAGCCGGGCGCCGGCCCCACGCGCCCGTACGGTGCGGCTGGCTGCGGCCTGGGCTCCGTCGTGCTCGGCAACAACCCGGGCTTCACCCAGGTGTTCGCCGCGACCACCAACGGCACGTTCGGCACCCAGAGCTTCGGCATCACCTCGGGCACCTCCAACTGCATCAACCCGACCCCGGGGGCGACCGGCGCGCGCTCGTTCAGCGAGACCAACCGCACCGCCATGTCCAAGGACATCGCGCGCGGCCAGGGCGAGACCATCCGCACGCTCACGGCGCTGGGCGGATGCAAGGACGCGTCGGCGGTCGGCGCCAGCCTGCAGAAGAGCTACCGCCGCATCGTGCCGAACGCCGAGGTCACCGACCGCGCGTTCGGGCAGAACGTGGTCGGCGTCCTGGCCGCCGACTCGTCGCTGAGCTGCAAGAAGCTCGCGCCGGTTGCGGCGCGCTGAGCTCATGAGGACGCGCGCGGGGAGGGGCGCTCGCCGAGCGTCCCCCCCGCGCCGCGCATTCCCGGCCGCCCTGCTCCTGCTCCTGCTGGTGCTGGGCGGCCTCGGCGCGGGCGCGCGCGACGCGGCCGGCGCACCGCCGCCGCTCTCGCACCCGCCGCCGCGCCCGCCGTCGCACGTCGCGGGCACCGAGCGCGGGGCTCGACCGCGGCCGCCGCGCGAGGGCGGGCCTCCACAGGCCCGACCGCCCGGCGCGCCGTCCGCGCCGGCGCCGACCCCGGTCGACCCCGCCTACGTCGAGTCGCTGGTCGAGCGGGCGCGCGCGCGCGGCCTGGCGCGCGCGCCGATGTGGCTGCGCCTCGGCCACTGGCGCGACTCCTTCTGGCGCAGCGGCTACCTGAGCGAGGTGGATGGGCCGGCCTTCTTCCTGTCGCCGCGCGGCCAGCGCGATCCCGCGGCCGAGCTCGACGCCACCCTGCGCGGCTTCTTCGCCCCCGCGACGCGCGATCCCGACCGCCACGCGGTGTGCCGCTTCCCGGCCCGCCTCCAGTGGCTCGGCGGCCAGCTCGGGCTCGACGTCGCGCGCATCCAGGTGCGCGACTGCCCCGGGCTCCGCCAGTTCATCCAGCTCCTGCGCCCGCGCGCGATCACCCTGGTCTTCTCTTCCTACTATCTGGCGCGCGCCGCCTCGGCGTTCGGCCACACCTTCCTGCGCGTCGAGAAGCAGGACCCGCTCGCCACCGAGGAGCGCCGCGAGCTCCTCGACATGGGCGTCGACTACGGCGCCACGGTCGACACCGGCAACGCCCTCATCTACGCGCTGCGCGGAATGACAGGCATGTTCCGCGGCTACTTCAAGCGGCTGCCCTACTACTACAAGGTCCGCGAGTACAACGACTACGAGTCGCGCGACCTGTGGGAGTACCAGCTCGACCTCGCGCCCGCGCAGGTGATGATGGTGGTCGCGCACATCTGGGAGCTGGGCCACACCTGGTTCGACTACTACTACCTGAGCGAGAACTGCTCCTATCACATCCTGGGCGCGATCGAGGTGGCCGACCCGTCGATCCACCTGCTCGACCACATCAGCACGCCGGTCATCCCGTCGGAGACGGTCAAGGCGCTGTACCGCAACCCGGGCCTGGTCAGGCGCGTGACCTACCGCCCGTCGCTCGAGACGCAGTTCAAGGCGCGCGTGCGCGGCCTGCCCGGCGACGTCCTGCGCGCCATCCAGCGCCTGGCGGCCGATCCGGCGGCGTCGCTCGACGCTCTGACCGAGCAGCAGCGCATCGCGGCGCTCGACGCCGCCGCCGATCTGATCGACATGCGCTTCGCCGACGAGCTCGTGTTCGACCCGGGCTCCGAGGCCAGGCGGCGCAAGCAGCGGCTGCTCGAGCGCCGCTCCGAGATCCACGTCCCCAGCGCCGAGCTCGACGTGGCGCCGCCCTGGCACAAGGCGCCGCACCTGTCCCACGGCTCGCGCCGGCTCGGCCTCGGCGTCGGCGGCACCGCGGACGGCGACGTCTACGGGCGCCTCAGCTTCCGCATGGCGCTCCACGACATGGCCGATCCGCCCGACGGCTATCCCGACCTGGTCAGCTTCGAGTTCCTGCCCGCCACGGTGCGCTTCGCGACCGGCGGCGACACGCCGTTCGTGCTCGAGGAGCTCTACTTCCTGCGCATCCGGCACATCAACGAGTGGACTCGTTTCAACCGCCGGCCGTCGTGGGATCTGCGGGCCGGCGTCCGCCGCCTGACCGAGGACGAGTGCGACGGCTGCATGATGGGAGAGGTGGCGGGCGGCGGCGGCTGGGGCGATGCGTTCTGGTCCGGACGGCTCGCGTTTCTGGCCACGATCGACACCGTGGCCGGCTGGGGGCCGAGCCTCGCCGGCGTGAAGGACAGCGGCTTTCGCCTCGGCGTGGGCCCGACCGCGACGCTGCGCGCGATCGTGGCGCGGCGCACGGCGCTCCTCTTCGCGGGCGACTGGATCTGGTTGCCGGAGCAGGAGCGCAAAGCGCTGTGGTCAGTGTCGACGACGCTGCGCACTGGCGTGGGCACCGGCTCTGCCATCGATCTCCAGCTCGTAGCGCGACCCGGCGAATCGAGCGCGAACGTGAGCTGGCTTCTCTACTATTAACTGCCATTCATCGACTGGCAGTCTGATGGTCGAGGCCAGCATTCTGTCGCACACCGCGGCACCTCGCTGCGCGCGATTACTGGCGCGAAGTAGGGTCCAGTTTCGCTTTCTACTCACTGAGGGGTGTTAGGGTCGGTGCGGATTCAGATCCGCCGCCGGACGCAACCTCATTGTGATTGGCGCTGGCCGTCGCGATGAACCCACCAGTCAGTCAGAAGGGAGTCCACAACGATGGCACTGGAACGACTCGGCAGAAGCATCGTCCTGCTCGCCACCGCAAGCGCCGCCGTCTACGGCTGCGCGGGCGAGGACGCCGGCCAGACGCGAGACTCGAGATCCTCGCAGTCCGCCCCGGCTGTGGTGGAGGCGGTTCGCATCAGCGACGTCAGCCACCCGTCGGTGGCGGGAGAGCTGTCGACGTCGGCGCTCTCGTACGTGCGCTCCTTCGACGTGGAGCTCGGGCTGTCGGGCGCGGATGACTTCGCCGTCCGCCAGACGCGCCAGGGTCAGGGCAAGCTGACCCACGTGCGCATGAAGCAGCTGCACGACGGGCTCCCGGTGTGGGGCTCCGAGATCGTCGTCCACACCGACGGCGCCAACCGCTTCCTCGGCCTCGAGGGCACGCTGGCCAAGCGGCTGGGCTCGTTCGACGTGTCCCCGGTCGTCACCGCCGACGACGCGCTCGCGATCGGCAAGTCGGACTACGCCGGCAAGAACATCGCCGGCGCCGACCTGGCCTACGCGCGCGAGTCGACCGAGCTGGTCATCTATCCGGGCGCGGGCCCCGACGCGCGCGTGGCCTGGCACGTGGTGTTCTTCACCGAGAAGCAGGCCGGCATCGACCCGGGCCTTTGGAACTACTTCGTCGACGCGCAGACCGGCGAGCTCTTCCACCAGTTCAACGGCATCGAGACGCTCGAGCAGGCCTCGGGCCCGGGCGGCAACCCGAAGGTCGCGCGCACCTGGGACGCCGAGCTCGACGTCGAGCCGCAGGGCGACCAGTTCGCGATGCAGACGGCGCGCCTGGTCACCACCAACATGAACAACGGCACCGACGGGCAGGGCACCGTCGTGGTCGGCCCGCTCGATCCGATCGGCGACGCGCCGATCAACGACGCGCACGGCTTCGCCGAGCAGACGCTCAACATGATGCAGGAGTGGTACGGCCA
>DATFRY010000405.1:0-2596 GCA_035262925.1 Kofleriaceae bacterium
GCCGGGGGAGTCCGGGGGCAGCGGCCCGGGCGGGGGCGGCGGCTCGAGCGGCGGCGCGTCGCCGGCGGGAGATTCGACGCGATGAAGCTCCCGCGCATCGACGTGGCTCGCCTGCGCGAGCTGGCCAGCGCGCGCGGCATCGCGCTCCACCTGTCCGGCCGCCAGCGCAAGATCGCGCGCTGGGCCGCGATGGGCCTGCTGGCCATCGCGAGCTTCCTGGTCGCGCTCCGGTTCACGTTCCCGTACGACCGGCTCGAGAGCAAGCTGGCCGACGCGCTGCGCGACAAGTACGACGTCAAGGTGGGCGAGGTGGGGCCCGGCTTCCTGCCCGGCACGGTGGTGTTCCACGACCTGGTGCTGCGCTCGCACCCGGCCACGCCGGAGGAGAAGCCGACCGAGATCAGGGTCGACCGGCTCGTCCTCGACATGGGGCTCGATTTCGGGCTCATCGGCGCGCTGCGCAAGAAGGCGGTGTTCGACATCCACGCCGATCTGGTGGGCGGCGAGATCGACGCCGACATCGACTCGTCGGCCACGCTGGTCGAGGCCCACGTGGAGACCGAGGGGCTGGCCCTGGGCAAGCTGCCCGGGGTGGCGGCGGCGGTCGGCCTGCCCCTGTCGGGCTCGCTCGACGCCGACGTCGATCTGCGCCTGCCGGGCGCCAGGTGGAAGAACGCCGAGGGCAGCGTCTCTCTGTCCTGCGTCGGCTGCGTGGTCGGCGACGGCCACGCCAAGATGACGATGTCGCCCGGCGGCGCGGGCTCCAGCGTGAACGGGCGCCGCCGGCGCGTGACGGCCGGGGCGGCCGCCTTCTCGTCGACCGGCGTGACCGTGCCGCGCCTCGATCTCGGCGACGCTCGCGTGCAGGTCGACATCAGCAAGGGCGTGGGCGACATCAAGACCTTCGCCGCCACCTCGAAGGATGGCTGGCTCAAGATCGAGGGCAAGATCGAGTTCCGCGATCCGTTCGCCAACAGCCTGTTCCCCGGCTGCATGCGCTTCAAGCTGTCCGACGAGCTCAAGAAGCGCGATCCCAACTTCGGCAACATCGAGTACACGCTGTCGGAGAAGACGCGCCAGGCCGACGGCAGCTTCGCCATCCCGACCAAGGGGCGCTTGACCGAGCTCCGCTGGGACGTGCGCCGCAAGTGCGGGGGAGGCTCCGCCGACGAGGAAGGCGAGCACACGCCGCCCGAGCGCCCGGGTCTGGTCGGGCGCCCATCGCTCGGCGTGCGGCCGCCGCCGGGCGGGACCCAGGTCGAGCCCGGCCAGGAGCCCGGAGCGCAGGGCGCGGTGCCGGACATCAGCCACGGCACCGACACCACGGGCCAGCCGCTCGAGGCGCCGGCGCCCGGCGCGTCGGGTCCGCCGATGGGCCAGCCGGGCACCGCCAACGGACAGGCTCCCGCGCCGCAGCAGGGCATCTACGACGCCGGTGCGGCGCCGCAGCCTCCGCCGCCGCCCGAGAGCTTCGCGCCCGAGGGCGGGCCGGGCATGCGCCGCATCCGGCCCGACGAGATGCCGCCGGGCGCGAACAGCGATCAGCCGCCGCCCGATCAGCAGCCGCCGCCGGATCAGTATCAGCCGCCCGACCAGGGCGAGTACCGCCCGCCGGAGGGCGACCAGCAGCAGCCGCCGCCTCCGCAGCAGGGGCAGGAGCAGTCGGCACCCGAGGCCCAGCAGCCGCGCTACCCCCAGGGTGGCTCGATGCGCTGAGCGGGCGCCGCTCCGTTCCGGCGCAGCGAGGCGAAGATGGCGCGCGCGAGATCGACCCCGAGCGAGAGCGGTGCGCGCCGCGGCGCGCGCTCGCCGCTGCGCTTCCCGGCCGACCTCAAGCGCCAGGCGGCCGCGCTCGGCATCGTGCCGCGCCTGGTCGCCGACAGCCCCGAGGAGTGGCGCCTCGGCGCCGCCACCGTCGTCGTCGATCGCCGCCGCGGCACGGCGCAGCTCCGCTACGCGCGCGAGCCGCTCGTCCGCGTGCGCTGCGACGCCGAGGAGGTGCTGCGCGGGTGGCGGCGCGCGCTCGACCGCCTGGCGGCCGAGTCGCTGGCGCCGGACGACTTCCTCGCCGCGCTGTCGGATGCGTACGCACAGCTCCTGGCTGTGGGCCGTCGCGCGGCGGGTGAACGCGTGGCGCTCGCAGACCTGGTCCCCGCGGTCGCGCACGCGGCCGGCCGGCGCTCCTACTCGCGCGCACAGTTCGCATGGGATATCGCGCGGCTGCGCAGGGAACGGCGCCTTCACCACGACGGGCGCCGCGTCCTGTTCGACGTCGCCACCGGCACGGCGACGTCGCAGAAGCGCCAGGTCGTCTGGATCGAAGACGAGTCCGGCGCGGGGCAGTACTATGGATCTTTCCGTCTGGTGGCCAGATGACCGATCTGTATCCGCGTCCACCCGAAGAGCTGACCCCGCGCCGCGCGCGCAAGATGCTGGCCCAGATGGGCGAGAACGGGACTCCGCCCGAGCTCGGCATCTCGCACGTGAACGTCGGCAACGAGTCCTATCTCCACATCCTGGACCGGAGCTACATCCACGATCTCATCTGCGAGGACGAGGGCTCCAGCTTCAAGCTGGTGCAGGGGACCTACGGCGC
>DATFRY010000406.1:0-7422 GCA_035262925.1 Kofleriaceae bacterium
TTCGGCTTGGGCGCGACGCCGAGGTCGCTCATCCGGTCGAGCCGGAAGGAGCGCACGTCGCTGCGGAGGTGGCAGTAGCCGACGAGCAGCCAGCTCCCCTCGCGGTAGAAGAGGCCATAGGGGTCGACCTCGCGCGTGCGCGCGTAGCCGGTGGACGCCGGGCGGTAGGAAAAGCTCACCCGCTTGCGGTGACGGGTCGCGGTCTCGATCTCGGCGAAGCGCTCGCCGAGCTCGCGCGTCTGCCGCCCCTGCGGCGACGGGAAGTGGACCAGCACAGGCTCGCGCCGGCTGACCGCGCTCGGCGGCGGGGGCCACTCGAGCGGCGTGTCGGGCACCTCGGGCACGTCGAAGGCGAGCTTCTTCAGCGCGAGATCGACCACGCGCGCGTAGTCGTCCCCCGGCACCGCGCGCGCGACCGACGCCGCCAGCACCATCGCCGACACCTCCTCGGCCGTGAGGTGCACCTCGGGCAGGCGGAAGCGCTTGAGGTCGACCACGTAGCCGCCCTCCTCGAGCGAGTCATCCTCGTCGGGCGTGATGTAGCGGATCGGCACGCCGAGCTCGAGCAGGTCGGCCTTGTCGCGCTCGAACGCGCGGAGCCCGGCCTCGACGTTCGCCGTCTGATACGAATCGAACTGCTCGCGGATGTCGCGATAGGTGACCGGCGTGCGCGCGCGGAGGAGCAGCATCACCAGGTCGAGCAGCCGCTTCGAGCGATCGACTCGCGGCGAGCTCGTCGATGCGCCGGCGCTCGCGCGACCGCCGGACGCGCGCCTGGTTCCCGCGCGCCCACCGCGCGCGTCGCGCCCGCCGCGCCGTCCGGCGCCGCGACGTCCACCTCCGCGACCCCCGGCCGTGCGCTCGACGCCGTCCGCGGCACCGCTCGACCCGCGCGCGATGCGGCCGCTTCGACCAGATCGCGCGCCGCCGTCATCGCGCCCGCGGGCCGGGCTGCTCTTGCGATCGCGGCCGGGGCTGCGCGCGCTGGCTGCGCCCCGCTCGCCGGCGGCGCCGCCCTTGCCTCGACCGCCGCCCGTCGCCCCGTCGCGCTCGCTCGGGCCGCGGCCGCCGGCGTCGCCGCGCCTGCTGCCGGCGCTGCCGTCGCCGTCGCGTCCGCTGCGCGAGGCCGCGCTGGCCGCCACCCACTCCTTGCCGCCCACGGAGGCGCGGACGCGCGCGTCGCGGCCTGCGGACGCGCGCTTCCGTGTCTTGGTCGACTTGGCCACGATCTTCTTGGAGCCCCCCATGGGGCGGTCATCTTACTGCGCCAGCTCCGCCCGGAGCGCGACGTGCTTTCGCCAATCGCTGCCTGCCCGCCGCGCGGCGGTCCGCGCATCGGCAATCCGGACGCGACGTGAAGCGGCGACCTCGAGCGCGCGCGCCGACGGGCCGCGGCCGCGGCGAGGCCCTGCCGGGACGGGCGAGCGCGGTGGACGGCGAGAAACTTTCGCCCCCAGCCAGATGCGACTAGAGTAGCGCCGGTTTGCCCTTGAGACCAACCCGGCCCTCATTCTTCCCCCTCCTGGTCATCGCCGCCGTCCTGGCCGCCGTTGCGCCCCGCTCCGCCCGCGCGCAGCAGCCGGCGGAGAAGGGCGTTCTCGGCGCCGGCCTCATCGTCGGCGAGCCGACGGGTGTGACCGGTAAGTACTACCTGACCGACGATCACGCCATCGATCTCGCGATCGGCGGCGCCGTCGTGGGACGCGGCCTCCAGGTCCACGGCGACTTCCTGTGGCACCCCTGGGTCCTCGACCAGGAGCCCAGCTTCGCCCTCCCGCTCTATATCGGCATCGGCGGCCGCATCCTCAACCACAACGCGGGCGGCAGCGACGACGAGGACCACGTGCGCATCGGGGTCCGTGGCCCTGTCGGCATCCTCTTCGACTTCACCCGCATCCCCCTCGACGTCTTCGCCGAAGTCGCCGGCGTCCTCGACTACCACACCCGCGGCGACGACAACTTCGGCGTCGACTTCAACGCCGGCATCGGCGCTCGCTACTACTTCTGACGCGACGCCGCAGCCGGCGTGTCGCGTCGGACGGTCGGCCGGCCCCGCGGCCGACGCAGGGCCGGCGCCCCTCCGCGGCCGACTCGCCGCCGACCCACCGCGGCCGACGCTCGGCCGGCGCCGCACCGCGACGGCGCGCCCACCGCCGCCGCCGCACCCCGGCCGGCGACCACATCGAGGGCCTGGTCCCGCGAGCGGTCATCCGCCGTCCGGCGGGGCGCTGCTGCGCGCCTGGCGGATCCGCTCGGCCAGCCAGGTCCAGCGGGCGCCGCCGGCGCCGTTGCGCACGGCCATCTGGACGGCCCGGCGCGAGCCGACCACCACGACCAGCCGCTTGCCCCGCGTGATCGCGGTGTAGAGCAGGTTGCGCTGCAGCATCAGGTAGTGCTGCGTGAGGAGCGGGATCACGACGGCCGGATACTCCGACCCCTGGCTCTTGTGCACGCTGATGGCGAACGCGTGGACGAGCTGGTCCACATCGGTCGCCGCGTAGTCGATCGCGCGCCCGTCGACCAGCTCCACCACGAGGGCCTTGCCGCCGCCCTCCTCCTGCTCCTCGCGCGCGCGGATCTCGCGCACCAGCCCGACGTCGCCGTTGAACACGTCGCGGTCGTAGTCGTTGCGCACCTGCATCACCTTGTCGCCCTGGCGCAGCACGCGCTCGCCGCGCACCAGCTCCGCGCGCCCGTCGGCGGGCGGGTTGAGCCGCGCCTGCAGCGCCTGGTTGAGGGACACCGTGCCCAGCTCGCCCCGGTGCATCGGCGTCAGGACCTGCACGTCGCGCAGCGGGTCCAGGCCGAAGCGCGACGGGATCCGCTCCGTGACCAGCTCCAGCAGCGTCTCGCGCGCCGCGGCCGGCTCCTCGCGCTCCACGAAGTAGAAATCCGAGCGCGACGGATCGCCGCCCGGGGGCCGCCCGAGCTCGGGCAGCTCGCCTCGGTTCACCCGGTGCGCGTTGATGACGATCTGGCTCTCCGCCGCCTGCCTGAAGATCTCGGTGAGCTCCACGACCGTCGCGCTTCCCGACGCGATGATGTCCGACAGCACCGCGCCGGGGCCCACCGACGGCAGCTGGTCGACATCGCCGACCAGCACGAGCTGCGCCGCGGCTGGAACGGCGGCGACGAGCGCGCGCAGCAGCTCGGTGTCGACCATCGACATCTCGTCCACCACGACCGCGTCGACCGCCAGCGGCTCCTGCGCGTTGCGCGCGAAGCTCTGATTGCGCGGCTGGTACTCGAGCAGCCGGTGCAGCGTCATCGCCGGCTGGCCGGTGCTCTCGCTCAACCGCTTGGCCGCGCGCCCGGTGGGCGCCGCCAGCGCGACCCTTCGACGCTTGGCGCCCATCAGCGCCACGATCGCGCGCACGATCGTCGTCTTGCCGACCCCGGGGCCACCCGTGATGACCACGACCTTGTCGCGCGCCGCCGCGTCGACCGCGCGTTGCTGCTGCCCCGCGAGCCGGATGCCGGCGCGCTGCTCGAACCACTCCACCGCCGCCGCCACGTCGCCGGTCCACGGATCCGCCGGCGTGTCGCGCAGCCGCGCCAGCGCCGCCGCCGCCTCGCTCTCGCTGCGCCACATGGCCAGGAGCGAGAGGCAGTCCTTGCCCTCGGTCAGCACCTCGCGGACGACCATCCCGTCGGCGAGCAGGCGCGCGACCGCCTGGTCGAGGAGCTCCGACGCCACCGCGAGGAGCTCCGCCGCGCGCCCCAGCACCGCGTCCTGGGGCGCGTGCACGTGCCCGTCCTCGACCAGCTCGCCCATGACGTGCAGCACACCCGCCTCGAGCCGCTCCGGCGCCGTCGCCTCCATCCCCAGGCTGCGCGCGATGCCGTCGGCGATCTTGAAGCCGATGCCCCAGATATCGATGGCCAGCCGATACGGATTGCGGCGCACCACCGCCATCGCCTCGGCGCCATAGCGCCGGTAGATGCGCAGCGCGTACGCGGTCGACACACCGTGACCGCGCAGGAACACCATGACGTCCTGGATGTCCCGCTGCGCCGTCCAGGCCTCGGCGATGCTCCGGGCGCGCGCCGGCCCGATCCCCTCCACCTCGAGCAGCCGCTGCGGCGAGCGGCCGACCACCTCCAGCGTCTCGGCCCCGAACCGCTCCACCAGCCGCTTGGCCAGCTCCGGCCCGATGCCCGGGATCATCCCGGAGCCGAGGTAGCGCTCGATCCCGAGCAGCGTCTCCGGCGACTTGGTGTGATAGGACTCGACCCGAAATTGTCGCCCGAAGCGGCGATCGGTCTCCCACACGCCGCGCACCACGAGCGGCGTGCCGACCGTGACCCCGAAGAGCGCGCCGACGACCGTGACCAGCGGACCGCCGCCGGCCGGCTCGAGCCGCGCGACCGTCCACTGGTTGCTCGGATTCTGGAAGACGATCCGCTCGAGCGTGCCTTCCAGGACCGCTCCCTCGCCCTCCCCCTCGCGCGTCACATGATGAGGCCGCCGTCCACGTCGATGGTGCGGCCGTTGAAGTAGTCGCACTCGATGATGAACTTGACCGCCAGCCAGATGTCCTCGGGGACCCCGACCCGACCGACCGGCACGCTGGCGACCAGTGCGTCGCGCGCCTTCTGGTTCATCCCCTTCGTCATCGGCGTCTCGATCATACCCGGCGCCACCGCCCCCACCCGGATCCGGAACGGGGCGAACTCGCGCGCCCAGGTCACCGTGTTCGCCGCCAGCGCCGCCTTGGCCGACACGTAGTTCGACTGCCCGCGGTTTCCGTAGCGCGCGAGCGACGACAGGTTGACGATGACACCCGGCCCCAGCTCGCCGCCGACCATCTTGGCCACCACATCGCGGACCATGAACGTGGCCCCGGTCAGGTTCACGTCGATGACCGCCTGCCACTGCGCGCGGTCCATCACCGCGACGGCTCCGCTGGTGCGGTCCTTCTTGACCAGCAGCCCGTCGCGCAGGATGCCGGCATTGTTCACCAGGCCATTGAGCCCGCCCATGCTGTCGGCCGCCCAGTCGACGAACGAGCCGATGCTGCCGTCGTCGGACACGTCGAGCTGCCTGGTGTGCACCTTGCCGGGCGCACCAGCGGTCGCCTCGACGAGCGCCTGCAAGCCCTGCGCGTTCACGTCCCCCGCCGCCACCTGCGCACCGGCCTGGGCCAGTCGGGTCGCGAAGTGAGCCCCCATTCCGCCCGCCGCCCCGGTCACGATGATCTTCATGTCCTGAAGTTGCATGGTCTCTCCTGTGGCTGGGGGCAGGCTACTGAGACCGGGCGCGACCCGTCAAGGCGACCAGGCCTCGCCTGCAGCGGCGATCGTCCGGCGATCCGCTCGAATCCGCCGTCACCGACGGAGCGCGCGGCTACTGGGCCCGGGTCCCGCTCCGGTCCGGCGCGTGCGTCGTGGCGGTCCGGCTGTGCCCGCGGCTGTCTCCCTCGACGAATCCGACCGCGGCGCTGCACTCGAGGCCCTCGAACAGCCGCAGGCTGTCGCGATCCGGCTCGCCCTGGTCGACGAAGATGTCGCGGCAGTCGGCCTGGCAGCTGCGGAGCGACTCCGGGCGCTGGTCGTCCTTGCACGCCAGGTAGTGCCGGCACGCTCCATCGCAGGTCCCGGTCTGCGACGCGACCCCCTGGAATCGCGCGTAGCGGACGCACGAGAGCGACGCGGCCATCGCGATGGCAGCGCCGATACCCAGACGCCCCAACCAGGTCAGCCTCGCCCCGGATCGGCGCGCACGGGATCGAGCTGTCACTGCACAAGCCTACGGTTGGTCCGGCTGGGAGTCCAGGGCAACCGCACCCGGGCTTCAGGCTTCCCGCCCACCTCGACCCGCCGGGCCCTTCACCGGCGCCGAGCTCCCATCGCCGAACGCGCCGTGACGGCCCGCGCCGCGCCCGAAGCGGCCCGCGCCGGCAGTTCCCTCGGCCAGGGCATTTCTTCCGTGCGCGAGCTCGTTGGCCACCGCATCGGCCCACTCCATGTCCCACTGCTCGATCGCCGAGAGCCGATCCCCGCGGAGCGCTGCCTGGGGAAACGCCGCCAGCTCGCGCGCGAGCTCCTCGGCGGCCGTCCGGCTCGTCCCCGCCGGAACGACGCGGTTCACCAGCCCCATCGCCAGCGCCTCCTCGGCCGCGACCGGCCGGCCCGTGAGAATCAAGTCCATCGCGCGCCCGTGCCCGACGAGCCGCGGCAATCGCAGGGTCCCGCAGTCGATGAGCGGCACCCCCCAGCGCCGGCAGAAGACGCCGAACACGGCGTTCGACTCGGCGACCCGGAGGTCGCACCACAGGGCCAGCTCCAGCCCTCCAGCCACGGCGTATCCGGCGACCGCGGCGACGACGGGCTTGCTGAGGATCATGCGCGTCGGCCCCATCGGGGCGTCGCCGTCGGGGGCGACCCGGTTCGGCTGGCCCGCGGCGATCGCCTTCAGGTCCGCTCCGGCGCAGAACGTCCCGTTCGCGCCCCACAGCACCGCCGCGCTCATCTCCTCGTCCGCCTCGAAGTCGCGGAAGGCATCCGCCAGCGCCTCGGCGGTCTCGCGGTCCACCGCGTTGCGCGCCTCCGCCCGATCCAGGATGACCGTGGTGACGGGCGGCTTCTTCTCGACCAGGACCGGCATCGCGCTCTCCCTGTTCCGTCAGCAGTCGTCCTCGAACACGAGCTCGTGGTCCTTGCCGATGCTGAACCACCATTGCGCGTGACCGCTCAGATTGCGCCGATAGCTCAGCGAGCCGACCGCGTTCTTCGTCGGTGCCCCGTGGGCCGCCGCTCTGCGCCAGATCTGCTTCGCCGAGCAGCGCGGCATGGGGATCTTCGATTCGTCCTCGCACGACCACCCCTTGAGCGGGTAGGCCGAGAGCGACTTGCGATCGATCGAGACGTAGAACATGCAGGTCGGCTTGTACGCCACGCCCTGCGGCACGCTGGCCGGACGCTTGGCCCGCGACGGAGACATGAAGCGATAGAGGACGGAGAAGCTGTCGTCGAGCGTGAGGTCCGCCTTGCCCGTCGGATACACGCCGTCGGCGTCGATCCGGACCAGCACGGCGTCCGAGAACTGCTTGCGCGCCCGCGACAGCGCGGTCGGAAGATAGCCGCTCACGTCCCACGACCTGGCCTGGAACGCCGGCTGCTGCGGCTGCTGCCCCGGCGAGTCCTGGTCGTCCGACCCTGCCCATGCGCGCTCGGCGGTGGCCGGCTCCTGTTCTCCCGGCGTGCCCGACCGGGGTGGTGGCCGCGAGTCGTCGCGCTGCGCGCTCCGGTGCCTGGGAGGTGCCGGCTTGTCGCCCTTGCCGCCACGCCCCGCCGTCTTCCGAGCCGGAGAGGCGCCTGCCGCGGGCACCTCGTCCTCGGGGTGCTCCGCGCTCGGCGTCTCCGCCGCGGCCGGCTGCTCCGCCCTCGGGGTCTCCGCCGGCGGCGGGCCACCCGGACTGC
>DATFRY010000407.1:0-4987 GCA_035262925.1 Kofleriaceae bacterium
GTTGTAGTCGCGCGGCAGCTCGACGCGCGGCGGGGTGGAGGCGAGATCGAGCGTGGAGTAGCTGGTCACGGCGCGTCCTCTCGGGTCGACTCGGGTCGACTCCGGTCGTCTCGGGTCGACTCTATCACCCGCTGCCGGGTCGAGCGCAGCAGAGCACGTGCGGGTCGAGGTGCCGTCAATCGAAGTCGGTGGGCAGGCCCGGGGAGGCGGCGTGCTCGAACATGCGCTCGATCTGGAAGCCGAGGACGCGGCCGATCGACAGATCGGCCGGAATGTCGCCGCGGGCGAAGAAGGCGACCTCGCTGGTCTCGGGTCCGGGCGCGGGGGCGCCGCCGGCGATGTCGCACACGAAGAACAGCTTGAACACGTGGAAGGGCAGGGGCGGGTGATGGGGATGGCGGTCGCGGTCGTAGACCGCGGCGAGCTTGCGAACGGTGACCTCGAGCCCCGACTCCTCGCGCACCTCGCGGATACAGCTCTCGCTCGGCGACTGGTTGACGTCGGCCCAGCCGCCGGGCAGCGTCCAGCGGCCGGCGTCGGCCACCTCGCGGACCAGGAGGATGTGTCCGTCTCCGCGGAACACGGCGCCGCGCACGTCCACCTTGGGCGTGGCGTAGCCGGTCTGGCCGGCGAACAGGTCCTCGATGGCCGCCGCGTCGGCGCTCGAGTGCTCGGCCATCATCCGGGCCGCCAGCGTGCGGATCGCCTCGTAGCGCTCGCGGTCGTACGCATCGGCCGTGAACGTGAGGCCGCTCTGCGCGATGGCCTGGAGCTCGCGCGCCCACCGCAGCCAGGTGAGGTCGTCGGCTGTCATCGTTCAGCCGCGCTCCGGCTCGAAGGCGAGGCCGCGGTGCTCGGGGCGGAATCCGCTCGCGAGCAGGAGCGGGGCCAGCGGCGACGATCGAGCGGGCTCTCCGTCGGCGGTCTCGAGGCGCAGGGCGCGGCGGCGGGCCAGGCGGGTGAGGAGCGGCATGCCGGCGCGCAGCGCGGCGGCGAGCTCGTCGCCGGCCAGGGCCGTGAAGCTGGTCATCGCCTTGCCGCCGGCCTCGAGGTAGAGCGCGAGCTCGCCGCGCCAGAGCAGCACCAGGGCGCCGGCGCGGCGGCTCGGGCGGGCGCCGTCGGCCGCGCGCGGCTCGGGCCAGGGCAGGAGCGCGCCGTACGGGTTGGCCGGATCGCACGCGGCCAGCGCCACCGCGCTGCCATCGCCCGCCGCCGGCGCGCGCAGACGATCGATGACCGCGGGCAGGGCGAACTGGCGGCCGTCGAGGCCGGCGGCGAAGTAGCCGCGCCGCACGCGCCCGGTCTCCTCGAGCACGCGCAGGACCGGCGACAAAGGCGCGAAGCCGCCGGGCAGCTCCTCGGCGGCGGCCGCCTCGCGGCTGACCAGGCCGTAGCGGTCGAGGAGGACCAGGGCGCGGGCGAGGGCGCGCTCGGTCGGATCCACGTCGGCGCGCGCCCGCTGCGCGACCAGCGACCAGCGACCGCCGCCCGCGAACGGCGAGGCGCGCACCGACCCGGCGGAGCGGCGCGTGCCCGGGCGGGCGCGGCGCGGCGCGCTGCCGGCCGGACGGCGCGCGGCGCGGCTGCGCAGCGGCGCGAAGGTGTCGTTGGTGACCAGGCCGGCCCACACCAGCTCCCACAGGGCGCGGGTCAGCGCGTCGCCCGACAGGCCCGAGGCCTGCTCGAGCTCGACCTGGAACGAGGCGCCGCGCGCGGCGAGCGCGGCCAGGATGGCGCGCTCGGCCTCGCCGAGCGGCTGCTCCGCCTGCTCCGCCAGCTCCGGCGCGGGATGCGGGGCCAGCGCGAGGCGATCGCGGTCGTAGAGCGCGACCCGCCCGTCGCTCGCGCCCAGCCGGCCGCACCCGATCCACAGGAGCTCGCCCATGGCGCCCAGCTGGTCGAGCATCGACGGGTGGAAGTCGGGCACGCGGGCCGGCAGGATGCGCGCCTCGAGATCCGACAGCGGCAGGGGCAGGCCGACCAGGCGGCGCACCGCCTCGCGCAGCGCCGGCAGCCCGCCGGGCCCGCCGCGCCCGATCCCGTGCCAGGCGGGGAGAAAGCGGGCCAGCGCCGGCGCATCGACCGGCGACACCTGGCGGCGCAGCTCGTCGAGGGTGCGCCGGCGCAGCTCGCGCAGGACGTCGGCGTGCACGACCTCGACGCCGTGCCCGCCGGGGCGAAAGCCGCCGCGCTCGAGCTGGCCCGACGCGACCAGCCGGTCGACCGCAGCGGCGGCACGCGCCGGCGGCACGCCGAAGTGGGAGGCGAGATCGGCCGGATCGAGCGGCCCCAGCTGGCGGGCGCGGCGCGCCACCAGCGCGTCGAGCGCGTCGTCGTCGCCGCCCCCGATCGCCGCGGGATAGCGGGCCGCGTCCTCGGCCGCGATGAAGCGCGGCTGGCCGGCGACCTCGATCGGCGCGACCCGCCTCTGGCGCTCCAGCTCGGCCAGCCAGGGGCGCGCGTCGCCGGCGGCGCGCCGGGCGATCTCGTCGGCGTCCAGATCGCCCAGCCGGCGCAGGAGATCGTGCACCTCGTCGGCGTCGCGCGCCTGCCGGTCGGGGGTGAGCCGCTGGCGCTCGCGCTCGACCTGCTCGACCACCGCGCCGTCGAGCAGCCGGCGCAGGTCCTCGTGGCCGAGCAGGTCGCGCAGGAGCGTGCGGTCGAGCGACAGCGCCTGCGCACGCCGCTCGGCCGGCGGCGCGTCCCCCTCGTACATGAAGGCCGCGGTGTAGGCGAAGGCGAGCGAGCGCGCGAACGGCGACGGCGCCGGCGTGTCCACCACATCGACCCGCACGTCGCCGCGCCGGATGGCGGCCATGAGCTCGACCAGGGCCGGCATGTCGAACACGTCGCGCAGGATCTCGCGGTAGGTCTCGAGCAGGATGGGGAAGCTGGGGTGACGCTGGGCCGCGCCCAGGAGCTGCTGCGCGCGCAGGCGCTGGGCCCACAGCGGCGCGCGCTGGCCGGGCCGGCGGCGCGGCATGAGCAGGGCGCGGGCGGCGTTCTCGCGGAAGCGCGAGGCGAACAGCGCCGAGCCGCCCAGCTCGGCGGTGACCCGGTCCTCGATCTCGTCCGGATCGAACAGCAGCGCCTCCGGCCCGGGCGGCCGCTCGCTGTCGGGCAGACGGAACGCGATGCCGTCGTCGCTCCACAGGGTCTGGACCGGCGCGTTCAGTGACGGCGCCAGCGCGGCCTCGATGGCCAGCGCCCACGGCCCGTGCACCGCGCCGCCCAGCGGCGACAGCACGCACACGCGGAAGTCGCCCAGCTGGTCGCGGAAGCGCTCGACGGTGATCGCCCGGTCGGTCGGCAGCGTACCGGTGACCTCGCGCTGCTCGCGCACGTACTGGAGCGCGTTGTCGACCGCGAACGGATCGAGGCGGTACTCGTCGGCCAGCAGGCGCCGCGCGTCGTCGGCCGGCGACTCGCCGATGACGCGCACGAGCGCGCCCAGCGCCCGGCCCAGCGCCGGCGGGCGGGGCGGCCGGTCGCCGCGCCAGAACGGCATCTTGCCCGGCTCGCCCGGCGCCGGGCTGACCAGGACGCGGTCGCGCTCGATCTCCTCGATGCGCCAGGTGGTGGCGCCGAGCAGGAAGGTCTCGCCCGCGCGCGACTCGTGCACCATCTCCTCGTCGAGCTCGCCCACGCGCGGGCCGTCGGCGCCGAGGTGCACGGGGTAGAGCCCGCGGTCCGGGATGGTGCCGCCGCTGGTCAGCGCGATGAGGCGCGCGCCGCGCCGGCCGACCACCGCGTCGGCCGCCCGGTCCCAGGCCAGGCGCGGCGCCAGGTCCGCCATGTCGTCGGACGGGTACGCGCCCGACAGCATCTCGAGCACGGCGGCCAGCGCCTCGCGCGAGAGATCGCGGTAGGGATGGGCGCGGCGGATCACGCGGCCCAGCTCGGCCACCGACCACGACTCGATGGCGCACATCGCGACGATCTGCTGGGCCAGCACGTCGAGCGGCTTCTCGGGCACGCGGATGGGCTCCACGTCGCCGGCCCGCATGCCGCGGCACACCACCGCCGCCTCGAGGAGATCGCCGCGGAACTTGGGCAGGACCGCGCCGCGGCTCATGGCGCCGACCTGGTGGCCGGCGCGCCCGATGCGCTGCAGCCCGCGCGCCACCGAGCCGGGCGACTCGAGCTGGATGACGAGGTCGACCGCGGCCATGTCGATGCCGAGCTCGAGCGAGCTGGTGGCCGCGATGCAGCGCAGGAGGCCGCGCTTGAGCAGCTCCTCGGCGGCGAGCCGCTCGCCGCGGGCCATGCTGCCGTGGTGTGCGCGGGCCAGCTCCTCCCCCTCCATCTCGTTGAGCTGGTGGGCGACGCGCTCGGCCAGGCGCCGGCTGTTGACGAACACGATCGAGCTCCGGTGCGCGCGAACCAGCTCGTGGATGCGGCGGTAGAGCGCCGGCATCAGGCTGGTGCGCTCCTCGGCCGACAGGCCGGGCATGTCGTTCTTGTCGGGCTCGCCGCCGGAGGCCTCGGGTCCGGCCGGGCGGCTCATGTCGGCCGCCGGCACCTCGATGATGACCTCGAGGAGCGGCGCCTCGCCGGCGTCCACCACGATCACGGGGCGGTCGCCGCCCAGGTAGCGCGCCACCTCCTCGAGCGGGCGCTGGGTGGCGGACAGGCCGATGCGCTGCGGCTCGCGCGGGCACAGCGCGCTCAGCCGCTCGAGCGAGAGGGCCAGGTGCGAGCCGCGCTTGCCGGGCGCCAGCGCGTGGATCTCGTCGACGATGACGGTCTCGACCGAGGCCAGCCCGGCGCGCGCCTCCTGGGTCAGGAGGAGGTAGAACGACTCCGGCGTGGTGATGAGGATGTCGGGCGGCTCGCGCAGCTGGCGCCGCCGCGCCGACGCGCTGGTGTCGCCGGTGCGGACCGCGACCGAGGGCGGGCGGAAGCGGAGGGCGCGGCGTTCGGCCAGGGCCGCGATCTCGGCCAGCGGCGCGGCCAGGTTGCGCTCGATGTCGTAGGCCAGCGCCTT
>DATFRY010000408.1:0-8753 GCA_035262925.1 Kofleriaceae bacterium
CGGGCGCCGCCTTTGGCGGCTTCCTCCGCTAGCAGTCGTAGTAGAGGCCGAACTCGGCCGGCGTGGGCCGCAGGCGAATGTCGTCCACTTCCCTTTCGGTCTTGTAGCCGATCCACGTGTCGAGCACGTCGGGCGTGAAGACATCCCCCTTGAGGAGGAAGGCGTGGTCGCGGCGCAGCGCCTCGAGCGCCGAGTCGAGCGACTTGGGCACGTGCGGCACTTCCTTGAGCTCCTCGGGCGACAGCGAGTAGATGTCCTTGTCGAGCGCATCCCCCGGGTGGGTCTTGTTCTCGATGCCGTCCAGGCCGGCCATCAGCATGGCCGCGAACGCCAGGTACGGGTTGCAGCTCGGATCGGGCGAGCGGAACTCGATGCGCTTGGCCTTGGGCGACGGGCTGTACATCGGAATGCGCACGGCGGCGGAGCGGTTGCGCGCCGAGTAGGCCAGGTTGACCGGCGCCTCGAAGCCCGGCGTCAGCCGGCGGTAGCTGTTCACGGTCGGGTTGGCGAACGCGCAGATGGCCGGGGCGTGCTTGAGGATGCCGCCGATGTAGAAGAGCGCCATGTCGGACAGCCCGGCGTAGCCGTCGCCGGCGAACAGCGGCTTCTCGGTCTTCCACAGCGACTGGTGCGTGTGCATGCCGCTGCCGTTGTCGCCGTAGAGCGGCTTGGGCATGAAGGTGACCGTCTTGCCGGCGCGCCGCGCGACGTTCTTGACGATGTACTTGTACCAGAGGACCTTGTCGGCCATCCGCAGCAGCGTGTCGTACTTGAGATCGATCTCGGCCTGGCCGGCGGTCGCCACCTCGTGGTGGTGCGTCTCGACCTCCATGCCGACCTGCTGCATGACCAGCACCATCTCGGTCCGCAGATCGGTGAAGGTGTCGGTCGGCGCGACCGGGAAGTAGCCCTGCTTGTAGCCCGGCTTGTAGCCGAGGTTGGGCATGCCGGCGTCGAGCTCGCGGCCGCTGTTCCAGCGGCCCTCGGCCGAGTCGACGTGATAGAAGGCGTGGTTGGGGCCGGCGTCGAAGCGCACCGAGTCGAAGATGAAGAACTCGGCCTCGGGACCGAAGTAGGCCGTGTCGGCGATGCCGGTCGACCGGAGATAGGCCTCGGCGCGTCGGGCCAGGCTGCGCGGATCGCGCCCGTAGGGCTCGCGCGTGATGGGATCGACGATGTCGCAGATCATCGAGAGCGTCTGCTTCTCGAGGAACGGGTCGATGACCGCGCTATCCGGATCCGGGACCATCAGCATGTCGGAGTTGTTGATCGCCTGCCAGCCGCGGATCGACGACCCATCGAATCCGAAGCCCTCTTCGAGGCCCGATTCGAGGCGTCCGATGGGATACGTGATGTGCTGCCACGTTCCGACGAAATCGGTGAACTTGCAGTCGATCATCACGGCACCGTTCTGCTCCGCGTACTTCAGGACGTCGCCTGGCTTCATGTAGGACCCTCTCTTTGGCGCGCCGCCCGGGCGCTGTTGGACGGAATGGACTCCGACGGAACCGCTGACGGAACGGCTACCGGGTCAGATGGCGTCTTCGCCGGTCTCGCCGGTACGGATGCGCAGGATCTCGTCGACCGGAGTCACGAAGATCTTGCCGTCTCCGATGCGGCCGGTGCGCGCGGCCTCGGTGATGACGTTGACCACCTGGCGCACGCTCTCCTCCGGCACGATGATCTCGAGCTTCACCTTGGGCACGAAGTCGACCACGTAGGCCGAGCCCCGGTACACCTCTTTCTTGCCGCCGGTGCGACCAAAGCCCTTGACCTCGCTCACGGTCATCCCGTGCACGCCGATCTCGGAGAGGCTCTCCTTGACCTCGTCGAGCTTGAACGGCTTGATGATGGCCTCGACCTTCTTCATCATTTCCCGGAGCCTACGCTGAGCCCTGTTTCCGGGATGTTTCGCACCCGTTAATTCCGACGAATTTCGCGCCCTTGCGGGGCGCTCCGGCGCGGGCTCAGGTCGGGCAGATCGGCTCGAAGGAAGTCTCCAGCGTGCCGACCAGATCGGCGATGCGCGAGACGCCGAGCTCGGCCGCGAGGGCCGCCAGCTCGTCCACCAGGCGGGCCGCGCAGCCGGGGTCGGCGAAGTTCTGGGTGCCGACCTGGACCGCGGTGGCGCCGGCGACCAGGAACTCGGCCGCGTCCTCGGCCGTGACGATGCCGCCGATGCCGCAGATGGGTACGCCGAGGCGCGCGCGGGCCACCTGATAGACCATGCGCAGCGCGATGGGCTTGATCGCCGGTCCCGACAGCCCGCCGAACACGGTGGCGATGCGGGGTCGGCGCCGCCTGACGTCCACCCCCATGGCGGTGATGGTGTTGATGATGGACAGGCCGTCGGCGCCCGCCTCCACCACGGCGGCGGCGAGCGCGGTGATGTCGGTGATGTTGGGGGTGAGCTTGACCCAGAGCGGCAGCCGGGTGACCTGGCGGCAGGCGCGCACCAGCTCGGCCGCCACCGCCGGCTGGGTGCCGAACTCGACGCCGCCCTTCTTGATGTTGGGGCAGCTGATGTTCATCTCGAGCGCGTGCACGCCGCCCACCTCGCGCGCCACGCGGTCGAGCCCGGCCGCGCACTCGACGTACTCGTCGAAGGTCTCGCCGAAGAAGTTGACCACGATGGCGGTGTCGAGCCGGGCCAGGCGCGGCGCCTTGTCGCGGGCGAAGCCCTCGACCCCGACGTTCTCGAGGCCGATCGAGTTGATCATGCCCGACGCGGTCTCGCACATGCGCGGGGTCGGGTTGCCGAAGCGCGGGCGCGGCGAGATGCCCTTGGTGGCGATGCCGCCCAGGCGATCGAGGTCGGTCAGGTGGGCGATCTCGACCGCGTAGCCGAACGTGCCGGAGGCGACCAGGATGGGGTTCTTGAGCGCCAGCGCGCCGAACTGGGTGCGCATGTCGACCGGCGGCGCGGCGGCCCGATCGCTCACTGCGCGGCCTCGGCGGCGTAGGGGCCGGCCAGCTCGTCGAGCGACAGGACCGGGCCGTCGGCGCAGGTGTAGCGGAACGGGCGCCCGCGGCACGGCACCGCGCAGGCCAGGCAGACGCCCACGCCACAGGCCATCTCGCCCTCCAGGCTGAGATGGCAGGGGGCGCGGCTGCCGTGGGCGATGCGCGCGACCGCGAGCAGCATCGGGTCCGGCCCGCAGGCGAGCAGGGTCGGCGGCGCGGCGCGGGCCGAGAGCGCGCGCTCGAGCGCGTCGGTGACCCGACCGCGCGCGCCGCGCGTGCCGTCCTCGGTGGCGAGCACGAGCTCGCAGCCGGTGGCGGCGATGCGGTCGAGGAGGACGAGGTCGGCGGCGCTGCGGCCGCCGTAGAACAGCGTGACCTGCCCGGCCAGGCCCAGCTCCTGGGCGCGCAGCGCGTGCATGTAGAGCGGCGCGAGGCCGACTCCCCCTGCCACCAGCCAGTCGACTCGATCGGGCGACGGCTCGGGGAAGCTGGTGCCGAGCGGGCCGAGCAGGCTGAGCTCCGCGCCGGGCAGCGCATGTTCGAGGAGACGGCTGGCCTTGCCGGTCGCCTTGACCAGGATGTCGGCCTCCGTGCCGCGCGGCCCGCCGCGGCGCACCTCGCACAGCGAGAAGGCGCGCGGCAGGAGCGGGTCCGAGCCCCACGCGCGCGCGCGCAGCATCACGAACTGCCCCGGGCGCGTGCCGTCGAGGAAGCCGGTGTTCTCGAAGACGAGGAGGAAGCTGCCCGGCCCGAGGACGATGCGATCGGCGAGCGGCACGACGACGTAGTCCACGGGCCACCTATAGCATGCGGCGCGGACGCGCCGTCGGCGGCGCGGCGGGGCCCGGAGCGTCGATCGACGGAGCGGTCGATCGATCAGAACGGGTCGATCGAGCCGTCCTTGCTGCGCTGGGCGGCGCGCATCTGGGCGCGGAACTCACCGATCTTGCGGTCCAGCTCGCCGAGGCGCTCGGCCCCCGACGCGGAGTTGGCCAGCTCGGCCAGCTCGTCCCAGTCGTGGTCCAGGCGCGTTCCGTAGCGCTCTCGGAACGCCTCGTACTCGCGGTAGGCGGCGCGGAAGCGGCCCTTCACGGCGTTGCGATCCGGCTCGGAGGCCCCGGACGAATCGTCCTTGCGGTCGGCGGCGCGCTCCGACGACGGCCGCTGATGCTTGCGCTCGCGCTCCGGCTTGCGCCGCTGGCGGGAGGGCGACTCGCGGGGCGGCGTTCGCGGCGGGGGCTCGAACGCCTCGGCCTCCTCGGGAGGCAGCTCGCGCACCTGGATCTCCGACGGCGGCTGGAGAGGAGGCGCGGGCGCGGTGGTCGGCGTGGGCGCGGTGGTCGGTGTGGGCGTCGCCGGAGACGGCGCGGTCGCGATGGTCGGTGCGGGCGCCGGTCGAGACGGCGCGCCCGACGTCGACGGCGACGTCGGCGACGGCTTCGACGCAGACGACGCCGTGGCCGCCGGCATGGACGCCTGGCGGGGCGGCACCTGCGCGGCCGGACGCGGCTGCTCCTCGCTGCGCTCCCCGGCCCCGCCGGAGATGCGGCGCACGCCGAAAAGCGCGGCCGCGCCGCCGATCGCGGCGAGCCCCAGGACCAGCGCCCACAGCGCGAGCCGCCGGGGCGACCAGCGCGTCGGGATGGTGAAGCTGACCTCTCGGTCCACCGTCGGCGCCTGATCCGGGTCGGGCGCCGGCGCTGCCGACAGCACGGTGACGTCGTTGTCCGACTCGCCGGTGTCCTCCTCGTCGGGCGGACGGCGCGCCGACGAGCGGCCGCCGGCGCGCGACTCCTCGGCGCCGCCGAGGTCGAAGCGCTCGTGCGGGGGTGCCTCCTGGGCCGACGCCTCCGCCCCGGCGCGCGCGAACGAGACCGTGGAGCCGGCCTGGCTGGTCAGCTGACGCTGCCAGTGCTCGATGTCGCGCTGGTTGAGCGAGGTCATCACGCGCCGGTGCGCGATGTCGTCGCCGAGCAGCTGGCGCAGGAACGCGGCCAGGTGATCCGGGTTGCTGGTCGGGCTGATCGCGACCAGCGCGCGCTGGATCGCGTCGCGGAACTCGGCCGCGGTCTGGAAGCGCTCGTGCGCGTTGGGCCTGAGCGCCCTGGCCACCAGCTCGTCGAAAGGCGCCAGCTGGGGGCTCACCGCCGACGGCAGCGCGTGCTCGCCCCGCACCACCTGGCGGGCGAGCAGCCGGTAGTCGGGGTTCTGGCCCAGCTCGAACATGTGGCGGCCGGTCAGCATCTCGAACAGCACCACGCCGAGCGCGTAGACGTCGGTGCGCTGATCGACCGCGAAGCCCTTCAAGAGCTGCTCGGGCGCGAGGTAGCCGAACTTGCCGAAGCCGCGGTCGGGGTTGGTCTCGGTCAGGCGCCGGCGGCTGCGCGCGATGCCGAAGTCGATGATCTTGACCTCGCCCTCGAACGACATCATCACGTTGGGCGGCGAGATGTCGCAGTGCACGAGCGCGAGGTGGGCGCCGCCGGCGTCGGTCCGCCGGTGGGCGTAGGCCAGGCCGTTGGCCACCTCGCGCGCGATGAACAGCGCGAGCTCGGCCGGCATCGCCTGTCCGCGCGAGGCGAGGAGCGCCATCGTCGCGCGCAGGTCGCTGCCCGAGATGTACTCCAGGGCGAGGAAGTACTCGTCGGCGGCGCGGCCGACCTCGAAGACCTGGGCGACGTTGGCGTGCTGCAGGTGGACCGCCACCTTCGCCTCGTCGATGAAGCGGGTGATGAACTCGTGGTCGGCGGCCAGGTGCGGCAGCACCTTCTTGATGACGACCGCCTTCTCGAAGCCGCTCAGGCCGTGGCGGGCCAGAAAGATCTCGCCCATGCCGCCGCGGCTCAGGCGCTCGACGAGGAGGTAGCGCCCGAAGATCTTGGGGAGGGCGTCCTCCTGAAAGATGGCGCCTTGCGTGTGTAAGCTCATTCCTCGGACCAGCAGATCGCGACGTGACCCCGGCGGCTTGAGGAAGACAGCATAATTTCTCGGGCGAAGGGTCTCAATGACTGCTCGAGTTGCCGATCCGTCCCTCAATCGCCTCGGTGAGCCCGATCGAGTCAGTTCGAGGGGTTCACGCGGTTCGGCCGCTTCACCCCCCATCTGTCACCAGGTGTAGGCGAGGTAGGCCTCGCCACCGACGGCGTCAGTTTGGCTCGGGCTGGCCGCCCGGGAGCTCGAGGAGCATGACCACGGCGTCCTCCTGATCCTCGACGTAGTACTTGGGCCGGACGCCCACCGACTGGAAGCCGAACTCGCAGTAGAGATCGATCGCGCCCTGGTTCGAGCGGCGCACCTCGAGCGTGACGTAGCGGCAGAGGTGGCGGCGGGCGAAGTCGACCACGTGGCCGAGCAGCGCCCGCGCGTGTCCGTGGCGGCGGCGATCCGGGTGGGTCGCGATGTTGAGCAGGTGGACCTCGTCGCGCACCAGCCAGTAGTTGACGAACGCCACCACGCGGCTGGTGCCGTCCTTCTGCCGCTCGCGCAGGACTTCGAGGTGGGCCCAGTCGCGCTCGAGCTCCTCCAGGAAGATCTGCCGCGACCAGGGCGAGCGAAACGCATGCTGCTCGATCTCGACGACCTCCTCGAGATCGGCGCGCTGCATGGGCGAGACCTCGACGCGACGGCGGCGCATGAGCGCCTATGCGTTCCTTCCGGGCGCGGCCGGCGCGCGGCGCTCGCCTGGCCTGGACCCGCCCGCGCGCTCGAGCATGAACCGCCACAGCTCGTCGATCCCGCTGGGCCCCTCGGGGCCGGCGGCCGAGCAGAGCAGCGGCTCGCGCGCGAGGCCGAGCTCGCGGCGGACCGCGCTCGCCGCCGGCCGCCGCTTCGCCTTGGGGAGCTTGTCGGACTTGGTCAGCACGACCTGCACCGGCACCTCGAGGCCGGCCAGGTACTCGAGCAGCTCGCGCTCCTCGTCCTCGGCGCCGCGGCGGGCGTCGATGAGCAGCACCACCGCGCGCAGGACGTCGCGGCCGGCCAGGTACGACTCGACCAGCGGTCGCCAGGCCTGGCGCAGATCGCGCGACACCTTGGCGTAGCCGTAGCCGGGCAGGTCGACCAGCGCGATCGGCGGCCCCTTGACCGGCTCGACCCGGAACCAGTTGATGAGCCGGGTGCGTCCCGGCGTGCGGGACGTGCGCGCGAGCCCGGACACGCCGACCACCGCGTTCAGGAGCGACGACTTGCCGACGTTCGAGCGGCCGGCGAAGGCAAACTCCGGCAGGTCGGGGCGCGGGAAGCCGGTCGGCGACGACGCCGACGTCGCGAATTCGGCGCGATGAGCTTTCACGGTCGCCGGTCCGGGCGGCTCTGCGCTGCCTGCTCCATGTCGCGCGGGCTACCACGCATGACTGTCGAGGTCAATGAATCCGTGGTAGGGGTGGGTGTGATCGTCATCGGCCTGACCGGCGGTATCGCGAGCGGCAAGAGCACGGTCGCCGCCATGCTGCGCGATCTGGGCGCGCCCATCGTCGACGCGGACCAGCTCGCGCGTCACGTCGTCGAGCCCGGGCAGCCGGCGCTGGCCGACATCGTGGCTCGCTTCGGCACGGACATGCTCGACGCCGACGGGCGCCTCGATCGCAAGCGCATGGCCGAGCGCGTGTTCGCCGACCCGAAGGCGCGCGCGGCGCTGAACGCCATCGTGCACCCGCACATCGCCATCGCCAGCCGCGCGCAGCTGGCCGAGCTCGGCGCGGCCGGACACCGGGTCGCGCTGTACGAGGCCGCGCTCCTGGTCGAGAACCGGATCCACGGCGGCCTCGACGGGCTCATCGTGGTGTCGGCGCCCGAGTCGGCGCAGATCGAGCGGCTGTGCCGGCGCGACTCGATCGACGAGGCCGCGGCGCGGGCGCGCCTGGCCGCGCAGCTGCCCCTGGCCGACAAGCTGGCGGTGGCCGACTGGGTGGTCGACAACGGCACCTCGCGCGAGCACACTCGCGCCCAGGTGGAGAGCGTCTGGCGCGAGGTCCAGGACCGAGCCGGGCGCGCGGAGGAAGAGGGGGCGCGGTGACGGCGGGCAACGGCGAGCAGGCGGGCAACGGCGAGCAGGCGGCCAGCGGCGAGAAGGCGGGCGAGAGAGCGCGGCGGTCGCACGAGACCGATCCGCCGCGCCCCGAGGTGGTGCTGGTGACCGGCTTCCCGGCGTTCACCGCGCGGCGGATGGCGCAGCAGATCCTGTCGCGCGACGCCGACGCGCGCGTGTTCCTGCTCGCGCGCTCCAAGTTCGCGGAGGGCGCGCGCGAGCTGGCGCGCGCGCTGCCGGCGCAGCAGGGCGCGCGCGTCGAGGTGGTCGAGGGCGACGTGTGCGACATGGACCTCGGCCTGAGCGGCCAGGAGTACCGCACGCTGGCCGGCGAGATCACGACCATCCAGCACATGGCCGGCATCTACTACATGGGCGTGGACCGCGGCACCGCGCGGCGGGTCAACGTGGAGGGCACGCGGGGCGTGCTGGAGCTGGCCGGCGACGCGGACCGCCTGCGCCGGCTGATCCACTGGTCGACCGCGGCGGTGTCGGGGCGGCGCAAGGGGGTCATCCTCGAGGACGAGCTCGACGAGGGCCAGTCGTTCCACAACTTCTACGAGGAGACCAAGTTCGAGGCCGAGAAGCTGGCCCGGGCGGCGCAGCGCAACCTGCCGGTGACCATCCTGCGCCCCGGCATCGTGGTGGGCGACAGCGCCACGGGCGAGATCGACAAGCTCGACGGCCCCTACTACCTCATCGTGCTCCTGTCGACCAACCTCCTGCAGATGCGGATGCCGCTGCCCGGGCGCGGCACCGCCCC